>CAJGCJ010000010.1 GCA_904501775.1 uncultured Bacteroidaceae bacterium
ATCGTTGGGGACGGGTGCGGTAATCTTTATTGGTTGCTTGGATACGGGATGGACGAACTCCACATATCGTGCATGCAACGATATGCTTCCATCGGGGTTGGAACGCTTTGCACCATATTTAAGGTCTCCCTTTATGGGGCATCCCATTGCCGATAACTGGCAACGTATCTGATGGTGACGGCCGGTCTTCAGTTCTACCTCGATAAGAGTGTAATTGTCTGATGATGCTAATGTACAATAGTTGAGCAGGGCATGTTTACTTCCGTCGACCTCTTTGCGATAGGCAAAGCTCTTGTTCATCTTCTCGTTTCTCAGAATCCAGTGCGACAGTTCGCCTTCGGCAACAAGGGGCTTGTTCTTTGTTATTGCCCAATAGATTTTCTTCACCTCGCCGACACGGAACATATTGTTGAGTCTCTCGAGCGCCTTGCTTGTCTTTGCAAAGATGACAACGCCGCTTACAGGGCGGTCGAGGCGATGAGGAAGTCCTACAAAGACATTGCCGGGCTTGTTGTATTTCTCCTTGAGGTATTGTTTAAGCGTGTCGCATAATGACTCGTCACCTGTCTTGTCGCCTTGTACAATCTCGCCCGATGCTTTGTTGACTACTATAATGTGATTGTCTTCGTATATTACCTTCATCTTTTATTTATTCTCTGTTTTTGCCCCGAGTGCATTGAGTATGACTCTTTCGGTAAAATGGTTCATGAACTTGTCGTCAATGTTCTTGTTTACAATACCATTGATGTAAGGTACTTCAATACCTTTCAGACAGAAATGCAGGAAACGTGCGGCAAGGTCCGGGCTCTCCACACTGAATATTCCCTGATGTTTGCCTTCTGCTATTATTGAACGGAAGAGGGCTATCTCTTTTGAGTCGAAAGTGTGGCGCAGATGTTCAATAATCCATGTGTTGTTGAAATACTCTGAACTCAGGCGACTGTTGCGTCGTATGACGCTGCGTGTGGCATGAAGACGCACAAAGATAAGTCTGATTATCTTTTTGTCGGGTGATAGGTCAGACATTGCCACTTTGGTGATTGCCGAGGATATTTTGTTTACCTCCATCTCAATCGATGCCTCGAGCAGCTCTTCTTTACTCTTGAAATATGTGTACACAGTGCGACGGCTGCGCTGCGCTTCGGCTGCAATGTCGCTCATGGTTATATTTTCAATTCCTTTAAGTGCAAAAAGTCGTCGAGCAACCTTAATCAGTTGTTCTCGGGTGTCTATTGTTGCCATATTCTTTGCTTGAGGCTTGATTTCTTGTTAAGGTTGTAGCTCCTGCCGATAAACCATGCTGTGTTATAGCTTAGGCAGTGAGTTCCAATGTTTAAGTTGTTGCAAAGGTACTGTATTTTACACACCTGTGCAATTTTGTGATATTAAAAAAGAATAAAATCTGTGTTTTTTGTGCAAAAAACATGCCGTAAATTTTGGTGTTAAAGAAAAAAGCACTATCTTTGCACCAGATTTGAAAAGCATCGCGGGGTGGAGCAGTGGTAGCTCGTTGGGCTCATAACCCAAAGGCCGGAGGTTCGATCCCTTCCCCCGCTACCAAGAGAACAACAAACGGTTGTTCTCTTTTTTTTGTTTATCCCGTCGGAAAAGACTAAATTCGGCTCTATTAGCTAATTTTAAGGAACAATTCTTTGAGATAATGCATTAATTGTATATTTTCACTTCTGTAAACCTTAAAATCTTACAGCTATGATTATCGGTATACCAAAAGAGATTAAGAACAATGAGAATCGTGTCGGAATGACACCTTCGGGAGTTCGTGAGATGATCAAGCATGGTCACCCTGTTTATGTGCAGGCGTCGGCCGGAGTTAACAGTGGCTTTGATGATGCGGCCTACATTGCGGTTGGAGCTAAAATTCTGCCAACCATAGAAGAGGTTTATGCTGTCGCCGAAATGATTGTCAAGGTAAAGGAGCCAATAGCTTCAGAGTATAAACTTGTGCGCAATGGGCAGCTGGTGTTCACCTATTTCCATTTTGCATCGAGTGAGCAGCTCACCAAGGCTATGATTGAGAGTGGTGCGGTGTGTTGTGCCTATGAGACAGTTGAGCGTTCCGACCGTTCACTACCTCTGCTCATTCCTATGTCTGAGGTGGCCGGACGCATGGCCACTCAAGAGGGATGTTATTTCCTTGAGCGTCCGCGTGGCGGAAAGGGCAAACTGATGGGTGGTGTCCCCGGTGTGAAGCCTGCCAATGTGCTTGTGATAGGTGGTGGTGTTGTGGGTACTGCTGCTGCGCGTATGGCTGCCGGCATGGGAGCAGATGTTACAATATGCGATATCTCGTTGCCGCGCCTTGCCTATCTTACAGACATAATGCCCAAAAATGTGAAGACTCTTATGTCTTCGGAGTATAATATCAGGGAAGAACTTAAAAGGGCCGATCTTGTTGTCGGTTCGGTGCTTATCCCCGGTGCCAAAGCACCCAAACTGGTTACACGCGATATGTTGTCGCTGATGCAGCCCGGTACTGTGATGGTGGATGTTGCCATTGATCAGGGAGGATGTTTCGAGACTTCTCATCCTACTACTCACGAAGAGCCTACATATTATGTCGACGGTATGCTGCACTATTGTGTAGCCAATATTCCCGGTGCTGTTCCCTATACCTCTACATTGGCTTTGACTAATGCTACATTGCCCTATGCCTTGCAACTTGCCGATAAGGGGTGGCGAAAGGCCTGTTCCGATAACGAAGAGCTCCGTAAGGGCTTGAATGTGGTCGAGGGTAAAGTTGTCTATAAAGAGGTTGCCGAGGCATGGGGTCTTGAGTATGAACCTCTGGAATTATAAGATATTATAGATTGCATTATGAAAATAAAAAAGACTCACCGCGGTGAGTCTTTTTTATTTGTTGTATATGTCGAGAGTGTTTATCAGTCGTTGTTTATCTCCTTTATATCAATCTCGCTCTCTTTGCTCTCTCCCAATAGGTGCTTGCTGAAGAAGTCGGCCATCTTCCAGAAGAAGTATTCGTCCATATCACCGAAGCCGTGTCTTTGGCCGGGCAGATAGAGCATCTCGAATCTCTTGTTGGCTCTTATCAGTGCATTGACAACGCGTGTGGTGTTTGCCGGATGTACATTGTTGTCCATGTCGCCTGTAACGAGCAACAGATTTCCTTTAAGACGTTTTGCAAGGTCCTGATTGGTGCTGATGCTGTACGAGAAGGTGGTATCCATCTCTATTACTCCATCCTTGCCCTTTTTCTCTTTGATGTTCTCTTTGATGCCGTGATGCTTTTCGCTCCACCAGTTGTTGTATATGCGGTTGTCGTGGTTGCCGGCGCATGAAACAGCTACCTTGAAAAAGTCGTTATAAGTAAGTATGGCTGCTGTTGACATGAAACCGCCGCCCGAGTGTCCGTGTATTCCCACTCTCTCGCCATCGATGTAGCTGTGACGTGCTATCAACTGCTGTGCCGCTACTTTCTTGTCGGCAAGTCCGTAGTCGCGCAGGTTGCCGTATCCGAAATTGTGATACCATTTTGAGCGGTTGGGATGGCCTCCTCTGTTTCCGACTGTTATGACAATGAATCCCATCTGTGCAAGACGGTCGATTCTGTTCATACCGCTCGACCAGCTCTCGTTCACAGCCTCGGTCTGTGGGCCCGGATATACATACTCTATAAGCGGATAGCATTTTGTTGAGTCGAAATCGAAAGGCTTGTACATTACTCCGTGAAGATCGGTGATGCCATCGTCTGCTTTAACGGTGAATCTCTCGGGGTATTTGTAGCCTGCTGCGAAGAGTTGGCTCAGGTCGGCAGTGCCAAGTTCCACGCTGCTTTTGCCATGCTTGCTGTATACGGTGTTTACAGGTGCTGTGTCTACGCGTGAGGCTGTTATGACAAATGCCTCGCCATTGTCGGCAAACGAATAGCTGCTGATGTTCATGTCGCTTTTGTCGAGTTGCCTCATATTGCTACCGTCGTAGTTGACGCTGAAGAGATGCATGTAATAAGGATTCTCTTTCTTGTTGTATCCGCATGCTGTGAAGTAAATCTTTTTCTCCTTGTCATTCACTGCGACAACATCTTCAACATGGAATGCCCCTTCTGTGATAGCGTGTGACAATGTGCCGTCGCTGTTGTACATGTAAAGCATTGCCCAGCCTGTACGTTCCGACCACTGGATGAACTGCTTGCCGTTGTTTACAAGACGTATTGGCTTGCTCTCGATGCTTGTGTTCATCTCTTCGCGGACAACTGCTATGGCACTATCGCTCTCTACATTCAGATAGCATACCTCAATCTTCTTCATGTCGCGGCTTATGCGCTCGAAGTAGAAACCTTTCTCGTCTCCCAACCATACGCGTTTGTAAGGGCTTGCTGTACGCTCGGCATGTGTGGCGGGTTTGCTCTGCAACTCTATGCGCTGGTGCTTGAACTGTGATATCTTGATTTGTTTGCTGCTCTTGTTCTCAAAATCGAACAGCTCCATCGTTGTAAGCGGGGTCTCTTCACCGGGCATCTGATAGTAGTAGCTTTCGAGGGTGGGGCGTGGTGTGCTGAGTGAGTTTATTACCCACATCTTCGACAGTATCGAATCGGCGCGGTGTGTGGTTACGAAATAGCGCGAGTCGGGGCTCCACAGACAGTAGGCGTAGTGGCGTTTGGTGCTGTCGGGCTTTTCGTCGAGCTTGTGGTATGAGTAGCAGTAGTTGGGGCGTCCGTTGAATGTCAGCTGATGCTCGACTATTGTTGTGTCTTTGTCCCATATACGAAGCTTGTCAAGGTCGCTGCGCGACATATACCACAGGTTGTAGTTCTTTTCATATATGGCATACTTGCCGTCGGGTGATACGTTGGCCCATTTGGGATATTCGGGGTAGAGGTCCTCAATCTCGTCTTTTGTACGCTCGTAGAGACTCTTATCCTTGATGTCGTATTCAAAATAGAAGGTCTTCTTTTCTTTCTTGCCTTTGTTCTCTTTAATCTTGATGCTGTCGTTGCGCTCGTGACGTGGCAGTATCCTGTCGGTCTCCTTGTTCGACTTTATGTCGAATCGGACATATCTGTTGTCGCGTATCACGCGGTTGATTCTTATGGGCAGATGCTGTGCGTCGTAGGGGTCGCCTGTGCGCATGGTTATCTCCTTTGCCATCCAATCCATGTCCCATAGCTCTTTGCGTGTGCCTTTCACTGCGTCTACAATGTAGTATGAGGCATTGTCGGTGGTGCTCCATGAATAGATGAACTGTTTGCCGTCTGCGAACCATGTGGGTACCACTCTTGTCTGCTTAACCATTCTTCCAACTTTCTTGGGTGAGAATCGTTCGGCAAGTGCATAATTGGGCTCTATGTCACAAGCTCTGTTCTCTTGTGCCCTTGTCTCATTTACTGTAAAAAGTAAAGAGAATAGGGCTGTCAGTAGTATTGTTCTTTTCATTATATTTTGTGTTGTTTGTTATTTTCTTTTTCGTGCACCGATTTTTGCAATACCGCCGGTCGAGGTCTCCTTGTACAGGCTTGGCAGGTCGTGCCCGGTCTCTTTCATTACCTCAACTATGCGGTCATAATCTATTTTGTGTTTTCCGTCAGATATTGTGGCGTATGTACATGCGTCCAAAGCTCTTGATGCTGCAATGGCGTTGCGCTCAATACATGGTACCTGTACAAGTCCGCACATGGGGTCGCATGTGAGTCCCAAATGGTGCTCGAGTCCCATCTCGGCTGCATACTCTATCTGGGTTATTGTACCTCCGAAGAGCTGGCATGCTGCAGCTGCAGCCATGGCGCATGCAACGCCTACTTCTCCTTGGCAGCCTACATCTGCTCCCGATATCGAGGCATTCTCCTTGGCAATATTACCAAAGAGACCGGCTGTTGCAAGTGCTCGTAATATGCGAGGCTCACTGCTTATGTGTTCTTGCGACAGGTGATAAAGCACGGCCGGTAAAACACCGCATGAACCGCATGTGGGTGCTGTCACAACCTTTCCTCCGCTTGCGTTCTCCTCGGATGTTGCAAGTGCATAGGCATATACCTTGGCCTTGCTCTTTACCGATGAGGTGTATGCTGCCGATTTGAGCAGGTAGGTGCATGCCTTGCGTTGTATTCCAAGTCCTCCGGGTAATACTCCTTCGTGCTCCAGTCCTCTCTTTATAGTCTCTTTCATGGTCTCCCACACCTCGCTCAGGAAATCCCAAATTTCGGGACCTTCATACTTCTCGACATACTCCCAAAAACTGTAGCCTGTCTCGTCGCACCATTCCATAATCTCGTGTATGGTTGTGAGTGGGTATATGTCGGCATCGCTTTTGCGTGTTTCTTCATTTGCAAGTTCGCCACCGCCGATACTATATATAGTCCATTCGTCTATGCTCTTTCCATCTTTTATTCCCTCGAACTTCATTCCATTGGGGTGGAACGGGAGAAATTCGGTGTCTTTCCATACTATCTCAAGCGGGGCTATGGGTTGCAGAACCTCTTCTATGGCTTTGTCGGTCATGTGTCCCTTGCCTGTTGCAGCCAAGCTGCCGTATAGTGTGACTCTGTATGAATCGGGGTTAGGGCAGCGCTCGGCAAACTCTTTGGCAGCCCTGTTAGGGCCCATTGTGTGGCTGCTTGAGGGTCCAAGACCAATTCTGAATAGTGAACGTAAGGATTTCATTTTTACTTTTATCTAAATTTATGCGAAGATACTATTTAATTGCAATTAATATAATATTTGTGTATTAATTTTAGAAACTCTTCCAATTGTTTCATATATTTTCAGTGTGGTGAATTTCTTTGACAATTATGCAGCTTTTTGCCGGAAATAACATAATTTATGTAAATTCTCTTGCAGGTTTGGCTAATTTTGTCGATATTGCATTGATTAATTATGTGTAAATGTGATTTTAAAATATGATAGGAAAAATGTGTATAGGCATAAGATTGTTGCTTGTGTTGTTAGTCTTGAACTCAGTACAACCTCTATGTGCCGATGACAATAAGAATGAACGGTGCTATGATATTGCATCGGCAGATTCTATTCAGCTGTACGCTCCGTATATGGCCGAGCCTCTGCCGCCAAATGCCCCTCTTTGGATGAAGGGTATTGCCGACTCTCCGGGCGAGGTTAATTTTTATGAGATGCAGCGCCTGTTCAACGAATGGACATCGCAGAATGTGGATGCAAGGGTAAAGACATTGGAATATAAGCAGGCTGTTAACTTTTATCGTCGCTGGATGAGTGCGCATAGAAAATATGTTGCACCAGATGGCACTATTTCGTTGCCGACAATTGAGGAGTATGCTGCCGAGATTGACGGGATTAACCGTCGTGTCGCAGCAGGGGACGAAGAGCCGGTTTGGCGTAATATTGGCCCGAATAATACTTATCAGAACAGTAACGGAACTGTGAAACGGAAAGACTCACAGGTGTGTGTCTTCCGCATTGCTGTGAGTCTGAGTGACAGTGCCACGTTGTATTGCGGCACCGAGAGCGGAGTCGTTTTCAAGACAACCGACAAGGGTGTTACATGGAAGCCATGTGCACCACAACATGTGTTCGGCGGTTCTATCTACAGCATAGCAATCGACCCCTATGACAAGAATACCGTATATGTGGGTGGAGGCCCGTGGTTGTGGAAGAGCATTGACGGAGGTGATACTTGGAAACGGTGTGCCGGAATAACCGACAGGGTTAACTCCATACGCATCTCTCCTGATGACACGCAGTATGTGACTGTGACAACGGGTGCTGCGCGTAATCCATCTGATGGAAGCGGATTCTTTATATCATTGGATGGCGGTGAGAGTTTCTCGTGTACATTACATGGTGTCTGTTTCGACCACGAACTGCAGCCCGGAAATCCCAACCGCATATATCTGATACGCCGTGAGACTGCAGGTCCTTGGGCCTATTTCTATATATCGGATGATGGAGGAATCAGTTGGCAACAGCGGGAACTGCCTGTCTACTCGGTTATATGTGGCCGATTGGCAGTGAGTGAGGCACCGGGTGGCGAAGAGTATGTCTATGCTCTCACAACAAGTGATTCATGGGGATACGACAGCGGTCCTCAAGGCGGAAAGGGCGCTCCTTCGGTGCTGCTGTCGAAAGATGCCGGCAACACATGGGTCGACAAGACTGTAGACAAGGGCGGAACACATTGGGACAATACTTTCTCGCCAATTCTTGATGCAAGTGGCGGACAGGGATTCTTTGATATGATGATAGGTGCGTCATCTAAGAATCCGGCGCATGTTCTGTTTGGGCTCTGCTCGTTGTACCGCTCTACAGAAGAGGGAACATGCAATTATCGTAATCATGGCATTGGCGGCTATCAGCGCAGCGATTGGATGCATTGTGATATTCAGGATATTGCTGTACATCCTTGTGGCGATACATGGATTTGCAACGATGGCGGCATAAAGTATTCGGATGACTTTTTCGAGACAATGGGCGAAGACCGTTATCAGGGTATTTATGCTTCGGACTATCAAGGGCTCGGCGTCGGTTGGAACGAGGATGTGATGGCTGCCGGCAGATGGCATAACGGTGATGTTGTGCATGCTGCCACATACGGCGAAGGAAACTCGCTGCATGTGGGCGGAGTTGAGATTGCTACGGGATATGTGATGCGTAGCAACCCTTGGAAGGTATACTTTACTGACGCTTCGACACGCATAATGCCGCGTGAGATGGATGGTACAGTAGGCGAGGACTACAAGACATGGTTCAGCGATAAGAAACCTTACGAGGCTTTACGCATCAATGGCGAGATTGCAACCGATCCACGTTATGCTCTGAAAGTTTTTCTGCAGGATATGACAAATCCACAGGAGGGGTATCTCTCATTTGACGAGGGTGCCTCTTTCCAGAAAGTGTTTGACAGTGAGGGCGAAGAATTCTATAACTATGAGTTTTCGCGCAGCAATCCCGATATCCTTTACATAATAGGGCAATATAACCTATGGCGTTCGGATGATGGCGGTCTCACATTTGAAGTATGTGCAGCGCAGCCTTTCCCCGACCTTGACTATAATATGCACTATCTGAGAGTGGTTGTAGATCCCAATGACGAGAATCATCTGTTGGTAATATGTAATGATGTGCCTGGCGCTGTGCGCGAGACCTTTGACGGAGGTGCTTCGTGGAGTAACTTCGATGTCGGCAGCCTTGCCGACAGAAGAATTCATCAGATAATACTTGTAGGTGATGAATACAACAGCACATACGTTACGAGCTACGATGGTGCAAGTGTCTATTTCCGCGACAACACCATGAGTGACTTTATCGACTATTCGGCAGGGCTTAATCCAGGTGCGCGTATATCGAAAGTCGTTCCATTCTACAAGGATGGCCTTTTGCGTATGGCCACCGATCAGGGATTATGGGAGGCTCCGTTGTATCACCGCGATTTTCTCCCGGTGCCACAGCCTATGGCTCTCAATTTGGGAAGCGGCAACCTTACAGTCAACCCAAGAAAAGAGGTGCAGTTCGACAGCTACAGCATTGCACGCTATGACGAAGATACTGAATGGCAGTGGAGCTTCTCGCCACAGCCCGAGTATGTCAGCAATGCGAATGTGCGCAATCCTAAAGTGATTTTCTCGAATCCCGGAAAGTATGATGTGACGCTGACTGTCACAACTTCGGCAGGAACAAATTCGCGTACAATAAAAAACATGATAACAATAGATGGCGAGACTGCAATTGACAGTTTATCGTTTGTGGGTGAGGTAGGAGTAATTGAGAATGTGCTTGAGAGTAGCGAGCCGCTGTATGTGGTAACAACAGGTCTTGACGAGAGTGCATGCTTTACCATTCACAATATGCGGGGTGCATTGATGCTAACCACCTATGTAGAGGGCAACCAAGCTTCTGCAAAGGTCGATGTCTCCAGTCTTGCTGCCGGAACATACATCTATTCGATAAAGACCTCGAAACAAAAGTTCTTTGGAAAAATAATGATTAAATAATATTCTATTATGATAAGAAAGAAATTACATACAGCAATAATATGTGTTTCTCTGATGGCCATTAACGCAGTACAGGCTGTTGAGCATGGCGATTCACTGTTTACACCATACAAACTGAATTATCTTCCCTATGGCGCGCCTGCATGGATGGCACAGCTTGAATCACCCAATGGGCTCGATTACAATGCGATGGTAGACAGCTTCAACCATTATCTGAACATTACCCCGGGAGCACGCCGAAAGAGTCCCGAAACTAAGCAGGTGGTGAACCACTTCCGACGTTTTCAAAAAGCATATTCGCGTTTTGTGCAACGTGATGGAAAGATAAGGCTGCCCAAGGCGCAAAGATACCACAGCGAGATTGAGTCTACTGCCAAAGAGATTGAATTCATGCGCTCGAGGAAGCGCACTGCTGCAAATGTCGAGGGTAGTACAACTGCTCCATGGAAGGTTATTTCTCCCGTGGTGACATACGACTACCTGAACAAGACGGTCAGCCCTGCACAATCAAATATACAGCGATTCAAGGCTTCGCGATCGAACCCCGATGTCCTGTATTGCGGCTCCGAAACAGGTCTTATCTTTAAAACTACCGACAAAGGCGAGTCATGGACTCCTTGTGGCGGTGGTGAATGGATGTCTGGAGAGATAACAACTGTCGATGTCAGTTCAACCAATCACAACAGAGTGCTTATCGGTGGCGGTGCTACTTTTTGGTTGAGTGACGATGGAGGCGATTCATGGCGGAACATAACACCGCAGAAGAGCACCTATGCCCGTACAAATGTTGCGTTGTTCAATCCGGCTAACGACCAAGAAATACTTGCAGGCGACAGGGCACAGCTATGGCGTAGCGTGGATGGTGGTGATTCATGGCAGAAAGTGCTTGACGGTTTGGTGTTCGATATACGTATCTCGCATCATAATCCGCAGGTATGCTATGCAGCAGTGGAGCAGGATAACAGTGTGAAACTCTACAAGAGTGTAAACGGCGGTGCCGACTGGACTATGCTCGATACGGGCAACGAGCCTCTTATAAGTGCGCGAATAGGCCTTAGTGAGGCTCCCGGTGCAGCCGATTATGTATATATGTGGGCTTGTCGCAGAAATCATCTGTCGCGTCCCGGTCCTCTATTCTTCAGTGGCCCCCCACTCCTATACAAGAGTATCGACGGAGGTGCTACCTTTACGGTTACCGACCCGGTTGAGCAGATGGAGGCTGTAGACAAGAACGGTGGTCAGGGATATTACGACCTCGTATGCGTCGCATCGGCAACCGACCCCGAGACAATTCTGGTAGGTATAATACAGCTCTACCGCTCTACCGACGGCGGTAAGACCTTGCAGAATATAGGCGGTTATTACGGCCGTTTCGACCTGCATTGTGATATGCAGTGCATACAGACAAACGGAGTGAATGATACATGGCTCTCTACAGACGGTGGTATGATATACAGCAGTGACTTCTTTGAGTCGGATGCCCGGCCGCGTCTGCGTGGACTCTATGCATCAGAGATGTGGGGATTCGATCAGGGATGGAATGAGGATGTTATGGTTGGTGGTCGTAACCATAACGGAAATATGTCGCAGATGGACAGGTACAATGGCGTGTCGTTATATATGCGAGGCTCGGAACGCCCCACCGGCTATATCTTCCTTTCCAATCCGCGTAAGGTGGCTTTCAGTGATTCGGAGAACGTTATTATGCCCGATGACTGGCGTGAAGACTTTGTCCCGTTCCTCGACTTCTGGACCTATCCGAAAGAGTCGTCGCAGCATGGTATCGGTTTTGAGTTTGACCCCCGATATGCGCAGAGCTTTTATATAGTGCAGGGCAGTAGCGACGAAGAGCATAAGACTCTATGGTGCACGCACGACGACGGTGCTTCATTCTCGTCGGTATATACTTTCGACAAGCCTATAAGCTCAATTGCGGTTTCACGCTCCAATCCCAATAAGATAATAGCATCTACTTGGGGGCGCATCTTCTATTCATTGGATGCCGGAGCAACCTTCGAAGAGTATGATATTCCCGAAGAGATGACGTATTCAATAACTTATAAGTTGGCAATACATCCCATGAACGAAGATGAGATATGGTTGAGTGACGGCAATGCCGGAGGCTTTTGGCGCACCACTGACAATGGCAAGAATTGGGAACTGATTGACGAGGGACTTACATTTGCCAATTGGGAAGGTAATACCGAAAAACACCAGGTGGGACGTTTCTTCCTTACCGGAAATGACAAAAATGCCGCGTATGCAATAGCATATACCCTTGGATACCTTAACGAGACTTATACAACAGCCCGCGGACGTGTCTTGTATCGCGATGACACAACCAACGGTTGGGTCGATTATAGCGAGGGCCTGCCGAAGGTCGTAAATCTCAATCGTATGTTGCCGTTCTATAAAGAGGGTGTTATACGTCTTGCAACGAACAATGGAATATGGGAGCGTGCACTTGTTGACAGTGATTTCAAACCCATTGCGCAGCCTATAATATTGAATGCAGGTTCGGGTGACAATACATCTCCTGACTATCCGCGTGTGATAGAATTGGATAGCTACAGCATCGTTAATCAGAATGGTGCGTCGTGGCAGTGGGAGATAAATCCCAAGCCTCTCTCTATCGACTCATACAACATACGCAATCCGAAGATAACTATAGAGCCTGACCAGACATATGACATATCGCTCACCGTTACTACAGAGGCCGGTAGCGATACCAGATGCATTAAAGAAATGATAAAGGGCACAAAGCCTGTTCCCGATGCGACTGATGTCGACAAGATAGATGAAAAGAGAAAGGATATATTGTTGCAGTCGGGGAATGTGGTGGCAAAGGGTGATGAATTTGTCTTTGTTGCGCAGAATCTTGTAGGCAGTGTACGATTGAAACTCTTCGATTCGAAAGGTAATGTTGTATACGATGTTGTTGAAAAGGAGAGACACCTTGTTGCTACACTGCAACTATCGCAAGGTGTATATTTCTATATGGGAACAGACGAGGATGGTTATAGAAAGGTTGGTAAACTGCTTGTAAAAAGCAATTGACGGTTGAGTGATGAAAAGAGTCAGGCTGTTATATATGTTTCTGTTGATTTCTGTTGTGGCATCATCGCAAGATGCCCGGCACTCCTTTTTACCCGAATTTGTTGTTGCGGGTAACAGATGGAGCAGTAACAGTGGGACTTTGCCTGTGAGGATAAACTGCATCACTTTTGATGAATGGAACGTGTATAACCCACAGACTGCAGCCGATATGTTGGCTCTTACGGGCGAGGTGTTCATGCAAAAGAGTCAGTATGGCGGTGGCAGTCCCATGATACGTGGCTTTGCTGCCAACAGGCTGCTGTACAGTGTCGATGGGGTAAGGATGAACAGTGCCATATTCAGGGGCGGCAATTTGCAGAATGTGATTTCGATAGACCCATTCGCAGTCTTATCAACCGAGGTGCTTTTCGGTCCCGGTGCTGTCAGTTATGGCAGTGATGCAATAGGCGGTACAATGGTGTTCAATACATTGCGGGCACGTCCTGTTGCAAAAGGTGTTGATTTTACAGGCTCGGCAACGGTGCGTACTGCATCGGCATCGAGTGAGAAGACAGGGCACATACATTTTGGTGTGGGGCTTGAAAGATGGGCTTTCCTGTCGAGTCTTACTTACTCGTCATATGGCGACCTTAAGCAGGGGACACATGGCCCCGACAAGTATATAATGCCATATATAGTGATTCCCGAATATAAATTCGGTGGTAAAGTGAGCGACCGTGTCATGATGAATAGTGACGAACGCAGGCAGTCGCCAAGTGCATATTCACAACTCAATCTTATGCAGAAGGTGCGTTTTGTACCTTCACCCCGTTGGGACTTTGAATATGCATTCCATTTCAGCGAAACATCGCACTATGCCCGATACGACCGTCACCAGCGTATGAAGAGTGGCAAGCCACGATATGCCCAATGGGATTATGGCCCTCAGTTGTGGGTGATGAATCATCTTCGTGTTGAACATTCGGACAACTCTCTGATGTACGATTCGTTGCATCTGAATATGGCTTTGCAACGTTTTGAAGAGAGTCGCATCAGCCGCGAATTCAACAGCGCATTATGTGAGAACCAAGCTGAAAAGGTTGATGCGTGGAGTGTGAATATTGACTTCAGAAAGAGCCTGCATAGTGATGTGTACATGATGTATGGAACAGAGTTCGTGCAGAATAACGTGCATTCGACAGGGGTGTCAACAGATGTTACAACCCTTGAGAAAAACAGAATGGCAGCACGTTACCCCGATGCCGAGTGGTATAGTTACGGTATTTATGCACAGTGCAATTGGGCAATTACAGATGCTGTGAACCTTGCCGCCGGTGTGCGGTACAACATGTATCAGATAGATAGTGACTTCTCGGATGTAGGTTATGAAATTCCTTTTGATGACAGGCAAAAGAGCAGTGCCGGCAGTATATGCGGTAACATAGGTCTTAATTGGCGTCCTCTTCCGGGTTGGATATTCTGTGTGAACTATGCAAGGGGATTCCGTGCTCCCAATGTTGATGACATGGGTAAACTGTTCGACAGTGCTGAAGGCTGTGTCACTGTTCCCAATCCGGCCCTTAAACCCGAGTATGCCGATAATGTTGAGGTTGGAGTTGAAAAGCGTTTTGCCCATTTTATGAAATTGCACCTTTCGGCCTATTATACCTATCTTGACGATGCGATTGTGCGCCGCAATTTTATATTTAACGGAAGTCCTGTAATCAATTATCAAGGCAATGAGTGCAGGGTGCAGGCATTGCAGAATGCCTCGCATGCCAAGGTGTGGGGTGCGCAGATGGCTGTAAATGTCACTCCTGCTAAGAATATTTATATTGACGGAAATGTGAATTTTCAGCGTGGACGCGAAGAGCTCGACAATGGCGAAACTTCTCCTTCGCGTCATGCAGCACCTCTCTTCGGACGCGTGGCTATAGGATATCGTTGCGGAAAATTGACTGCAGAGCTCTTCACTGCCTTTCAGGATGAGTGCAGTGCCGACGATATGCCTGCTGAGGAGCGTGACAAGAGTGAGTTCTATGCTCTTGATACCGATGGTAAGGTCTATTCACCGTCGTGGCAGACATTCAACGTGCGTATCTCATATAATATGGATGACAATATGCAATTGAATGCAACAGTCGAGAATATAACGGACAGGCGTTATCGTCCCTATGGCAGCGGAATAAGTGCTGCAGGACGCAATCTGACAGCAAGTTTAACATATACATTATAATGTATTTAAAAAATAGTTTTATATGCAGACAATTTTAGTGACAGGAGCAAGTGGTTTCGTAGGCAGCAGATTTGTGAAGAGATGGTCGGGTGAGTATAATATTCTTACTCCATCGCATTCTGAACTTGATATAACCGATGACGTGTCGGTAGAACGCTATTTTCAGATGAATCGTCCAAGCGTGGTTGTGCATTTGGCTGCGATTTCAAATACATGGTACTGTGAACAGGACCCCGATTCGAGTTACCGGGTGAATGTCATAGGGGCTGAACGCATCGCCCGTGCAGCTGCATCATGTTATGCAAAGTTTATATTCTTCTCGAGCGACCAAGTCTATAATGGCAATCTCGAGTATGGACTGCTCAAAGAGGATATTGCGGTCAATCCCGAGACTGTGTATGCCGTTCATAAGTTGGAGGCCGAGAGGAGAATTGCATCGGTGCATCCCGATGCGGTGATTCTGCGCGCAACATGGATGTATGACAAAGCAGATGACAAGATGCCTTTACATCCCAATTTTGTATCAAACATAGACCGTGCTGTGAAGGGTGGTGTGAAGTTGCCTGTCTCCATGCGCGAATATCGCGGAATAACATGGGTGCGCGAGGTGGTTGAGTTTCTGCCACGAACATTCAGCCTGCCAGCAGGTGTCTATAATTATGGAGCGCAGAACAGATTGAATACCTATGAAACGGCATGCTGCTATTTCGAGATGCTTGAGTCTAATTTGCGATGCGATGATATTCTGGTTGCAGATGCAGAGCGTTATCCCAATCACGAACGCAACATATCTGTTTCGAACGAAAAGATTTTCAATGTTTCGTGCGGTGCAATCTTCTTCAGCGATACGCTTGATGGTCTCAGGGTATTTCTACAGAAACCGCTGTAAGGGTGGAATCTTGTGTGTATGTCTTGCTCTTCTTATTTGTAGTTGACAAATAGGATATATTCCCCATTTGCTGTAATCTCGACATCCTCGTCGGTTGTCTCATTGAGTGTCCCCTGCCACCAATTGTTGAAGTCGTAGATGGGATAGCGCAGTCCCTTGCTTGTGAAACCGCTGCCGGTGAAGTTGAAAATGGAAATCTGCTGTCCCATTTTCAGTTTCAACGATGTGGTCTCCTTGCATGGAATAAACACGCCATAGTCGGTGTACATGCGCACTCTTATCCCCTTGCGAGCATATTCTAAAAGAAGGCTTATATTGCCTATTGTGTGGTCCTCGCGCTTGCCTGTCGCACCAACAATGGCTATGTTCTTTTTCCCTTGTTCGTGAAGAGATAATACGGCTTTGGTAAGGTCGTTGTTCTCCTGCTCCGATATGCGTTCTATTATATCGGCATATTTTATACGGTACTCCTCTTTCAGCGAGTCGCCGTCTCCTATTATGATGTCGGGTCTATTGCCTTTACTTATATATATATTGGCGCCTCCGTCGCAACATGCAACGTAAGGCGCCTCTTTTAGAACCTGAAGAGGAATCTCTGCTGTGGGATACTCTCCGTTGGCAAGAACTACAGCGTCTGTCTCTTTAGATATCATTGGCATAGTTTGTCATGAGTTGTTTCCATTTGCGATAGCCAAAGATAGTAATTATTGCATAAATAAAGTAGAGTACTGCTGTAAAATATAATTCTTTATATACATATAGAATACTGCATGCAAGATCAGCTATGAGCCATACCCACCACTGTTCTATGTATTTGCGTGCAAGCATATACATACCTACTATGCCAAGTGCTGTAGTGAATGAGTCTGATATAGGAACATTACTATTGGTAAAGAGCTTAAGTATAAACCATATTATACCCCATGAAACAAGGAATATCATAGTCAGCTTTATTGCAGTATGGCCTTTTATATGGCTTATTGTCAGTTCTTTGTTGTTGCCGGCTTTTCCTCTTATTGTAAAATTATAGCGCCATGCAAGCCAACCATACAATGCTATTATAAGATAGTATACGTTTATTCCGAAATCGGCATATAATCCGGCATTGTAATATATGTACAGATATATGGCAGGCATAATAATGCTTGTTATCCATAGATATATGCTTGCATTATACTCTTGCCACAAATATATAAGACCTACAACTGTACCAAGTACCTCTATGTATAGTTCCATCTTTATATTATTAGAAATTCAATGTTATATGTGCCATTGCATTTGTACCGGCTTGTGCTGCATAACCTGCATAATCGTACCTTACTTTTGCTCCATCAGCTTCGGTGTAGTATCCGCTTCCGGCATATCCATTGTTCTCATACTCCTCGTTGAACAGGTTGTATACGTTCCCGCCTATCGTTATATTCTTTACGCTCTGTAGCTTGAATGTATACGATGCATAGAGGTTGCTTACGAAATAGGTATCGAGTCGGTGTTCTTTACGGTTGGCATTACTCATATATTGTTTGCTGATATATTGTGTGTGCAGCGATAAAGAGGCTCCTTTGTATTTGTAGCCTATGATGTTGTTGGTTACAATATCGGGCGAGAATGATATCTGTCTTTCGCCATGATTTATTCTCCATTCCTCGTAGGTGTTGTCATCGTAAAGAACCTCGACAAACTCCTTTATGCGGTTACGGCTGAGTGTTGCATTGATATCCCACGAGAATCCGCATGGAAGCCCAATACCGGCCATCAGTTCTATACCGGTTCTGTAGCTGTCGGGTATGTTGTCGGCAAGCGGCTCTCCTATCTCATTCAGCTCTCCGGTAAGTATTAATTGGTCTTTATAGTCCATGTAATAGAGATTGAAGCCTGCATGTATTGTGTTGTTCGCAAATGTGTAGCCAATTTCATAGTCGGTAAGTCTTTCGGCTTTGGGATGTATATTCAGTTTACCATCGGTATAGTTGTTTCGTGTGGGCTCCTTGTGTGCGATGCCGACAGAACCAAATATGCGGTTGTGTCTGTCTATCTGCCATGACATTCCGGCTTTGGGGTTGAAAAAGTCGAACGTTTCGTCTATGTCCATTTTTTGCAACGAGTTTTCAGCATCGTTCCATTTATCGTTGCAACCTTTTATGGTATATCCTATGTGTCGGTATTGCAGGTCCAGATAGGCATTCAACCCCTTTTGTATTGTGTAATCTGCTTTAAAATAGATGTTGCCGTCATCCTTTGTACCATTGTTTCGGTAATATTCGTGTGTAGCATTAAGGTTGCCAATATAGTTCTTTACCCATAGCACATTACCGAAATGGTCGCCATCGTAGCGGTTCAGAGCACCACCAATAGTGGCGTTTATACGATTATTCTTATAATTGAGTGAGAATATAGCACCGCCAAAATGGTTGTCCATGGCCTTCTTACGCACAAGATCGCTTTTCTTTATGGTTTCACCATTAAATTCGAAAGGATGCAATGCATACTCAATAAGCTTACGGCTGGTTTTGTATTCCTGATAATAACCATCGCCTTTTGTGTAATGAAGTCCCAGATTCATACTCAAACCATTCCCGAAACTGTGGTCGAATAGCAGTTGGTAGTTCGTCTGTATGTAATTATCTATCTGGTCGTTGTAATAGTGATCCCTGCCATTGTCATCGGTGTACATGTAACCGCATGAGTTATAGCGTCGGCCATATTGTTCCATCTCCTCCTTAGAGGCGTAATTCCATGCATGATAGGTCTCTTCGTTGCCTGCAAAAGTGATGAATTTTATAGCACTGTTGTTGTTATAATATGCTGCTTGCAGGTAATACGATTTCAGATCGGCCGAAGCGCGCTCTATATATCCGTCACTGGCTATTCTTGAGAGACGTGCATCGAAACTCCAATGTTCGTCTATTATTCCTGTACCGGCCTTGATATATTCGCGGTGTGTGCCGAATGAACCGTATGAACTTCCTATTTGGGCATATGGTTTTGATGACATGTGTCCCGTCTGCAGATTTATGCTTGCTCCGAATGAACCGGCTCCGTTAGTTGAAGTTCCAACGCCACGCTGTATCTGTACATCTTTTACAGATGATGCAAGGTCGGGTAGGTTTACCCAGAAAACAGTGTGGCTTTCGGCATCGTTTATGGGTATGCCGTTAGCAGTAACGTTTATACGTGTACCATCTGTTCCGCGTACCCTCAGTGTTGTGTAACCGATGCCGGTTCCGGCATCACTCGTTGTTATGGCACTTGGCGTCATGCTTACCATATATGGAAAGTCGAGTCCGCTGTTGTATGTGCTCAATTCTTTGCTGTCGATGTTCGTGTAGGCTATCGGTGTCGTTTCGGTAGCGCGTATCGACAGGACTTCTACCTCTTGCAGGTTGATGGCCTGCAGACTGTCTTTTGTTACCAACTGTTGTGAAAATAGGTTGGCCGTTGCCACGATGAGTGTGGCTGACAATGCAATTTTTTTCATTGTAATTTCAAAAATTGTGGAGCAGAGGATAAAAAAATAAATCCTCCAACTCCCGGTTAAACGGAAAATGGGGATTTTTCCTATCCAGTCACATGTGTGGCCACGCCATGTGACTAATTCCTACGCCGGCATTACCCGGATCAGGTTCTTGGGTATGATCTCAGCCCATGTATTAAGGCACCCCGTATTTGAAATCTGCTACAAAAGTAGTATAATAAATCTTATTTTCAAAGGAGTTAAAAGAATATTACCTTCAGATTTTATAATTACAAAAAATAGTTCTACTTTTACACTAATGATTAAAATTAATGCCTATGAGACTATGCGTATAGTATAATACGCGCACACATACATATTACGGAAGCGTTTTAGCATTATTCTTTTGCTTTGAAAGTTTGGCGACTATAAAGGACAAAAAAGAGTAACGTCTGAAATGCTCGTGCTTTATAGCGCGGGCTTTTTAGCTATTCTTTTGTCGAGGTTACGCCAAACACCGCAAAGCGAGGATATCTGAAAGTCCACGCTTTTTTTTGTATGCTCTTTTAACGGGGTGTTATTTGAAGAGATTTTATAATTGGCTTGAATGATGTTTTTGCAATCGGTATTTATGGAAAAATTTATTATTGAGTTTCTGCTGTTTTTTGAGTTGTGTTTTATGCTTATGCCGCAATTCAATGTGGCATTGAAAAACAAGGATAGTCTTAGTGACATGGATGAGGCCTGATTGATAATATGACTCATCTCTTAGGCTTGCTGCTGCAACAGGCCTAAATATAAAAAAGAATAAGGTGCATGCCGCGACATACACCTTATTACATTGTGACAGGGATATTCTCCTTGTAATGTTATCTCATAAGATAGCTTTTCAGTTCCTCAAACTCTGTGCTCATTCCGATGCTGACCTTCTCGCCTTTCATGAACTCCTGCAATGGCAACGGAATCTCTATGTCGCTGCTTAGTATGTTGTCTATTGTCTCTTTGAACTTTGCAGGGTGTGCTGTTTCAAGGAATACTCCTGTCTCGTCGGGCTGCAACTGCTCCTTGAGTGCAAGATAACCGCAAGCACCGTGAGGGTCGAGCAGATATCTGCTGTCGTTCCATAGTTCCTTTACTCCTGCTGCAATCTGACTGTCGTTGTATGTTGCACCGCTGATGTTCCTGCACACTTCGCTGTGGTTATAGTTGTACAAATCCATTATGCGTGCGAAATTGCTCGGGTTGCCTACATCCATTGCGTTTGCTATTGTGCACACCGATGCCTTGGGCTCGAATAGGCTGCTTTGCAGATAGTTGTAGAATATGTCGTTGCTGTTGTTGGCTGCAATAAAGTGCTTGATTGGTAATCCCATCTCTTTGGCAAAGAGGCCGGCGGTAAGGTTGCCGAAGTTTCCGCTTGGTACGGATATCACAAGATTCTCGGCTTTGCCTATCTTTTTCAGCTGTGCGTATGCCCAGAAATAGTAGAACGATTGTGGAAGGAAACGTGCAAGGTTTATTGAGTTCGCACTTGTGAGGAACAGTTTCCCGTTCAACTCCTTGTCAAGGAATGCCTGTTTTACAAGTGCCTGACAATCGTCGAAACAGCCATCTATCTCAAGTGCTGTGATGTTGCGTCCAAGAGTGGTGAACTGCTTTTCCTGTATTTCGCTGACTTTTCCTTTGGGGTAGAGGATATATACATGTATGCCTTCAACTCCAAGAAATCCGTTTGCTACGGCACTTCCTGTGTCGCCCGATGTCGCAACAAGTACGTTTACCTGTCTGTCGTTTTTCTTTCTTACAAAATATCCCAGCAGTCGGGCCATGAAACGGCCGCCGACATCCTTGAATGCAAGCGTTGGTCCGTGAAATAGCTCAAGTGAATAGATGTTATCGGTAACATGTACTACAGGTGTGTCGAAACTGAGAGTGTCGTAAACAATTTCTTTAAGGTCGTTATGCGGAACATCTTCGCCAAAGAAGGCTTTTGCAACCTCAAACGCAATCTCTTGGAATGTAAGATTCTCAATGTTCTCGAAAAATTCTGCAGGCAGTCTGTTTATCTTGTTGGGCATAAAGAGACCTTTGTCGGCTGCAAGTCCTTTGATGACTGCCTCTTCGAGTGATATCTCCTTAACCTCTTTGTTTGTGCTGTAATATTTCATCTTTTTTCTGTTTTTATCTGTTCAGCATTGCATGAATGCCTTTATAAACTCATCTTCTTTCATATCTCCGTAGTAGCCCTCTTTTGCGGCCATCTCGTCAAAGCTCTTTACGTTGTCGGGGGTTATTCCCTTATGCCATATAAGGAATGGAATAGGGTCGGATGTGTGTGTGCGAAGTTTGCAGGGTGTGGGGTGGTCGGGCAGTATGGCTATTGCAACCGGCTCGTCCCAATCTTTCACCTTCTCGTATATAGGGCCAACGACACGGCTGTCGAGGTCTTCTATCGTGCGCATCTTCAGTGCTATGTCGCCTTCGTGTCCTGCTTCGTCACTCGCTTCTATGTGCAGATAGACAAAGTCGTCGTCTTTGAGCGCTTCGAGCAGTGCCGATACTTTATTCTCGTAATTGGTGTTATAGAGTCCTGTTGCTCCTTCTACCTCAAGTACACGCAAGCCTGCATAGCGTCCTATTCCGCGTATCAAATCTACAGCCGAGATTACCGAGCCTCTTTTTATCTGTGGAAATTTCTCGCTGAGCAATTCCATTTGGGGACGGTAACCGCCGCCCCATGGCCATATACTGTTGGCTGCATCCTTGCCTTGCTGTATTCGTTCTTTGTTCAAAGGGTGCTCCATCAGCAGAATCTGCGACTGCATTATAAGGTCATTTATAAGGTCGGCTGTGGGTTGTGCTTCGGGTACATCGGCCTTTACAAGATAGGGAGCGAATTTCTCTCCGGGTATATCGTGGGGCGGTGTGCAGCTGATGCGCTTGTCACCACCTTTTATCACAAGCAGATGACGGTATTGTACGCCTGTGTGGAAACGTACCTGTCCGTTGCCGAGTTTCTCCTGCAGATATTTTACAAGTATATCGGCATCTTCGGTTGTAATATGTCCTGCTGAGTGGTTCTTGAGTATGTGGTTGTTTATGCACACGATGTTGCAGCGTAGTGCAAGTTCGTCATCGGCCAATTCAACTCCTATGCTTGCTGCCTCCAATGGGCCTCGTCCTTCGTACACTTTCGGAAGGTCATATCCAAGTATCGACATGTTGGCAACCTCGCTTCCGGGATGAAAGCCGGGAGCTACGGTCGAAAGTAATCCGCAACGGCCCATTTTTGCCAGATAGTCCATGTGTGGTGTGTGTGCCGCCTGTAATAATGTTTTTTCTCCAAGTGATTCAATAGGCCAGTCGGCCATTCCGTCTCCCAATATTATAATGTGTTTCATAATGCTCTTTTGCAAAGTGGTTGGTATTGTCTTGAATAACAATATTGTCGTGACACATTCTTATGTGCCTACTGACTTTAGTGTGACAATGCCTTGTCGGCTGATTGTCTTTTTTAAATAAAAAATTGCTGAAAAGATGTTTCGCGTAGAAACAAAAGTATACTGTCCTAACCCCTAAGGGTAATACCGATGGATGTACAAATAATAATACTGCCGCCGATAGATGTACCGACAGTATTATTTGAGGAGACTGTAATCTGATTGTATTTGTACATGTCTGTTTTCTTCATTTTTTATTTGTACGCTGGCAAATTTATAAATAAAAATGAGAAAACAATAACATTTGTGCGGTTTTTTGATAAAATTTATTGGAATTTGTGTTATTGCTAACGTTTCGTCTATCTTGTGCGCTTTTTTGGTGTCGAATAGTTGGATTTTTCTTCTGTATTATTGGAATTTGTTGCTTGTGTATGCAAGGGTGAAGATGCTCACTCTGCATCCTGCTGCGCATAATGCTTTTGCGCAACTTGCAATTGTAGCTCCTGTTGTTAGAATATCATCGACAAGAAGCACATGTTTGCCTTCTATCTTCTTGGGGTTTATTATAGAGAATATACCATCGACATTTTTCCATCTCTCTTCGCGGTTCTTGTCTGTCTGTGTCTCATTAGCAATAGTGCGTACAATGAGGTCGGTGGCGGTATCTATTCCCGTTGCGTGCGAGAGTCCGCGTGCAATGTATTCGCTCTGGTTGTAGCCGCGTTTGCGAAGTTTCTTTTTTGAAAGAGGCAACGGAACAATCAGTTCAATCTCTTTGAAGAAATCATCTTTCACAAGCTCTTTTGCTGCGTTTACGGCAAGGCGAAAGCCTATTTCGGGGCGGTCGTTGTATTTCATTTCGTGCAGCAGACGGTTGTATGGCGAGCCTTTACGGTAATATATATAGGAGGCGGCGTGCTCTACAGGAACAATTCCCCAGAATGACTTTTCGATGTCGGGCAGTTCTTCTCTGCTTACCAGTGGCAGGCCCACAAGGCAGTTGAGGCAGATATCCTTCTCCTCTTTTGATAATATCTCGTTGCATACAAGACAGTGACGGGGAAAAATAATATCTATGAAGTCAGAAATCCATTTCATCACACTCTGAATTCAATGATTTTATTATTAGGTGTGGCTCGAATCCCCTGCTTGCTGCAAAACGCAGTACCTTTTGTGTGGTTTCCCTGTCACTTTTGTATTTAAGCTCTTTGTGTTTCAGTGCTATAACCTTTTTCATTATGGCGATGTAGGTGTCGTCGTCAATGGCAGCTATGGCGTTATTGATATTCTCCCTGTCAATCTGTTTCTCGCGAAGGGCTGCCTGTATCTTTATGCGTCCCCATTGGTTAAACCGCAATTTGTCATTTACAAAAGCCTTGCTGTAACGCTCTTCGTTTATGAAGTTCTCGCTCTTTAGCCTCTCTATGATACGTTGTTGTGCCTCCTCTGTAACCCCCCATGCCTTAAGCTTGGCTACAACCTCGTGTGTGCAGCGTTCGCACGGTGTGCAATATGCTGCAGCTTTGTTCAGTGCTTCGCTTTCGGTTATAGTTTTCATTCTGCCTCTTCTCTATTGTTTCTTTATAGCTCTTATCATTCTGTCGTTTCCGGCAAAATCTTTCTTCAGTTGAATGCCGGTGTACCCCAGTGTCGATAACATTTCGCACACTTCGTTACCATGTGCCCTGTTTATTTCGAAATAGAGTTTTCCTTGTGGCTTGAGCATTGTGACAGCTTTTTCGGCTATTGTGCGATAGAACAGAAGGGGGTCGGTGTCGGGTACGAACAGTGCAATATGAGGCTCCCAATCGAGGACATTGGCTTCCATCTGCTCCTTCTCACTCTCTTTTATGTAGGGTGGGTTGCTGACTATTGTGTCAAACAGGTTCTCCTCGGGTTGGTAGCTTAATATGTCGCACTGCTGCAGATGTATGTCGCAACTGTTTCTTATGCTGTTCTTTTTGGCTGTATCCAATGCGAGAGGCGATATGTCGAATGCGGTGACGTTGCACAATGGCAGTCTGTTTGCAAGGCTTATTGCGATGCATCCGCTTCCTGTGCCGATGTCAAGTATATCCTCCTTGCCTGTCGATTCTGATACTATCCATTCTACAAGTTCCTGTGTCTCGGGGCGCGGTATCAGAACGCTTTCGTTAACCTCGAACTTCAGTCCGCAAAAATATTCATATCCCAATATCTGCTGTATAGGACGGTGGCAGCAGAGCTGTTCCAGAGCATTGTTCAATTGCAGCTGCTGCTCTTCGGTCAGTGTAACCTTCTCCTTTAGGAAATAGGCGTTGTCCCTAAAACCTAACAGTTCGGTTATGAGAATACGCGAAATGGCGGTCACTTCTCCGTTTGAGTAGTGCTCGCCAATCCTGTTGCGTATATGTTGTATGATGCTTGTCATCTTGTTGCTTTGTAGAGCTTTTCCCATTCGTCGCACAATGCCTGTATCGAGGGGAAGACAAGGCTTGCACCGGCCTGTACGAGTACGCTCTCCTTCAGTGGTCCTGTGTTTGCAGCAATTGTAAACAGTCCTGCTGCAACGCCGGCAGTAACGCCCAATGGGGCATTCTCTACCACAATGGCTTCGTGGGGTTGCAATCCTCCTTTTTCCAATGCCAGCAGATAGGGGTCGGGGTAGGGCTTGCCGCGTTTTACATTGAAACTTGTTACAATATGTCCCTTGTCAAAGATGTCGGGGAAATTGCTCTCTATCTTGTCGAGCAGTGTAGGTGTGCCCGAGCCTGTTACTATCATGGGGGTAAGTCCGCAGGCTTTAACTTTGCTCACTAACTCCAATGCTCCTTTCATGCGGGGTGTTGGCGGATATGTGGCAAATATTTCGCACTTGGCCTTGCACAATGCCTCTATCTGCTCGGGTGTAGAGGGGTGTCCGAACTGTGCTATGCTTGCGGTATTTATGGTGTCGGCTCCGGTGCGGCCTTCGTTCATGTAGACATCCTCCTTGCTGAAATTGTATCCGGCATCGGTCATTACCTGCGACCACGCCTCGGCATGATAGGGCATTGAGTCGAACAGCACACCGTCCATGTCGAACAATACAGCACGCAACTGCAAGGCCTTATGGCCTTGCAGTTGCAGGTATTCATCTATTTTCTTCTTATATTCCATTATAGTCTTGCTCGTATAGCCTTGCTCTCTTCCTCGTAGCCGGGTTTGTCAAGAAGCGCAAACATGTTCTTCTTGTATGCCTCGACACCGGGCTGGTTGAATGGGTTCACACCCAATACATAACCGCTGATACCGCATGCTATCTCGAAGAAGTAGATAAGCTGTCCGATGTAGTATTCGTTGAGAACGGGGATTGAGATACGGATGTTGGGAACACCGCCGTCAACGTGTGCAAGCTGTGTACCGAGCTCGGCCATCTTGTTGACCTCGTCGACATGTTTGCCTGCAAGGAAGTTAAGACCGTCGAGGTTCTCCTCGTCGCTGGGAACCAAGAGTGAGCTGTTTGTTGTCTCAACAGAGAGCACAGTCTCAAAGATTGTGCGCTCGCCCTCCTGAATCCACTGTCCCATTGAGTGAAGGTCAGTGCTGAAATCTACTGATGCAGGGAAGATACCCTTCTGGTCCTTACCCTCGCTCTCGCCGTAGAGCTGCTTCCACCACTCTGATGTAAAGTGCAGTTTGGGCTGGTAGTTTACAAGAATCTCAATCTTCTTGCCGCTTGCATACAATGCATTACGTGTAGCTGCGTATACTGCAGCGATGTTCTCTTCGAAGGGAACTGCGGGTGAGCAATCCTTCTCCATCTGCAATGCACCGTTAACAAGTGCCTCGATGTCGTAGCCTGCTACAGCGATAGGCAAAAGTCCAACAGGAGTGAGTACCGAGAAGCGGCCACCAACATTGTCGGGAATGATGAAACTCTTGTATCCCTCTTTGTCGGCTGTTACGCGTGCAGCACCTTTCACTGCATCGGTGATGGCAACGATTACTTTGCTTGCCATCTCTTTGCCCCACTGCTCCTCGCACTGTTTCTTGAGAAGACGGAATGCAAGGGCTGTCTCGGTTGTTGTACCCGATTTAGATATGTTGATTACACCGAATTTCTTGCCTTTGAGGTATGCTGTAAGTTCGCTAAGATAGTCTTCGCTGATGTTGTGGCCTGCAAACACTATGCGGGGGCCGTTGCTCTCGAGCAATGCTGCAAAGTTGTTGCTGAGCGCCTCGATTACTGCGCGTGCTCCAAGGTAGCTACCGCCGATACCGGCAACAACTACTACCTCGCAGTGCTGGCGGAGTGTGTCGGCTGCCGATTTGAGTTCGTTGATAAACTCTTTTGTTATTGACGAAGGCAAGTGTAGCCAGCCCAAAAAGTCGTTTCCGGGGAGTGTACCCTCTTCCAAAGCCTTCTGTGCTGCTTCTACTTGTGGTTTAAAAGCTACAATTTGCTCTTTGGTTACGAAACCTGTAACCTTGTCGATGTTTAGTGAAATGTTTTTCATGATGTTATGGTTAGTTTTGGTTTTTTATTTGAATGAGTCGGTAAGGAGCTTGATCTCTATGACAGGTGAAATCTGCTTGTACAGGATGTTGTAAACAGCATCAATGATGGGAGTGTTCACGCGATAGTGTTCATTTATCTCCTTGATACATTTTGCGGCGTAATATCCTTCGGCAATCATCTCCATTTCAATCTGTGCACTCTTTACCGAGTAGCCTCGTCCTATCATGGTACCGAATACGCGGTTACGGCTGAAGTTTGAGTAGCCTGTTACCAAAAGGTCGCCCAAGTATACACTGTCGTTGATGGTGCGGTCTATCGGATGTACCACGTTGATGAAACGGTTCATCTCAATGACTGCATTCGACATAAGTACTGCTTGAAAGTTGTCGCCATATTTCAAGCCGTTGCATATACCTGTTGCAATGGCATATATGTTCTTTAGAACCGAGCCATATTCAATACCTACTACGTCGTCGCTGACAGATGTTTTTACGAAACTGTTTGCAATCTTCTTTGCAAACTGTGTCGCGTGGTTGATGCTCGAACAGCCCACAGTCAGGTAAGACAAACGCTCCAAGGCAACCTCTTCTGCGTGACAAGGACCTGCTATTACTGCAATGTTCTCATAGGGTACATTGTATTGTTTATGGAAGTACTCCGAAATGATTAGATTCTCGTCGGGTACAATACCTTTGATGGCGTTTACAATAAATTTGTCCGAGAGGTCTTCCTTCAGTTTTTTCAGGTGGTTCTTAAGGTAGGGCGAGGGGGTTACGAAAACCAGAATGTCGCTCTCCTTTACTATCTTGTTTATGTTTGACGAGAAATTTATTCTGTTTGTGTCGAATTTTACTGACGACAAGTAGGCAGGGTTGTGTCCCAGTCTCTTGAACTCCTCAATACGGTCGTCGCGTCTTATGTACCAGTTGATGGTATCTACGTTGCTGAGCAGAATCTTGGCGATAGCTGTTGCCCAACTACCTCCACCCATGATTGCAACCTGTTTATTGGCAAGTTCCATAGTAATGTGTTTTATAACGTTTCTAAATATCCTGTTTGGCGTTTATGCTTGTTCAGGACGTTTGCTATGCGAGTTGCTCAATCCATGCGGCAACGTCGTTTACCGAGGGATTGGTATAACCTAATTTGTATTTCTTGTTTATACCGCCAATCTCTTGCTGTATCTTCTGGGGATTGCCGCCCTTGAGGTCGGCTACCATGTTATATCCTGCCTTCTGAAGAACAGGAACCCACTCCTCGGGAATGCCGATGGCTGTAAATGCCGAAGCCGGGTCTTTGGGAATGCGTTTCTCGGG
>CAJGCJ010000011.1 GCA_904501775.1 uncultured Bacteroidaceae bacterium
ATGCTAAAGAGGTTCTTATCCTCGTTAACGGCCACAACAAGGCTCAGGCATTGTATCACGCAGTTGAGGGTAGCATCACACAGATGTGGACCATCAGCGTTCTTCAGATACACCAGAACGGTATCATCGTTTGCGACGACGCTGCAACAGCAGAGCTTAAGGTTGGTACTGTAAACTACTTCAAAGATATCGAGAAAGACAACATCTGTCCTTGCTCTAACTTGAAGTAATTACTACCTTATATAATAAAAGATGAATCTGTGGCAGTCAACTGCCACAGATTCATCTTTTATATACTCTGTTCAGTGCAAAATATTAAAGCAAGCTTTATATATCTGAATCGTTTGTTATATATCTGAGCTAAGCTCGAAGATTTTCTGCACTAGCCGTAAAACGCATCAAAGTAAACTTTGTGCGTTTCGCTCGTTTGTTGTATCTTTGCAATAGGATATATTTATTTAATATACAACGGTGTAAAATAATTATAACAGACATGCATAGACACATTATCACAATTGCAATGTTGCTGTTTACAGCAATCGCTGCACTTGCAGGAAACAAGGAAGTAGAAAAGATGCTAAGCAGAATGGCATCGGTAACAAACTACGAGAAGATTGAGAAGAACGACACCACACGCAGTTACTATCTTCTTAAATTCACACAGTTGATTGACCCCAATAACGAAAATGCCGGAACATTCGAACAGCGCGTTATGCTCGGACATCGTGGTTTCGACCGCCCCACAGTAATTGTTACCGAAGGCTACGGTGCCGATTATGCCTTCAACAGCAAACGTTATATGGAAGAGCTTACCTATCTGCTCGATGCCAATATTCTTTTTGTAGAATACCGCTATTTCTCACAGTCGAAGCCCAATCCGCTCGATTGGCAACACCTTACAATTGCCAATTCAATGCACGACTACCACGCAATAACAACTGAGTTCAAAAAGCACTACACAGGCAAGTGGGCAGCAACAGGAATAAGCAAAGGCGGTTCAACAACTATATTCTATCGTGCCTATTACCCCGAGGATGTAGATGTGTCGGTACCTTATGTAGCTCCGCTGAGCCGTGCACTCGAGGATGGCCGTCACGAGTCGTTCCTTGAGCAGGCCGCAACAAAAGCCGACCGCGATGCAATACGCGAATTCCAGTTCCAGCTATTGAAGCGCAAAGCCGAGCTGATGCCTAAGTTCAACGAGTATTGCAATGAAAAGGGATACACATTCTATGTACCTACAGAGACAATTTATGACCTTTGTGTACTCGAGTACCAGTTCTCATTCTGGCAGTGGGGCATGCCCGTCACAGGAATCCCCTCAAACGATGCCGACAACGAAACCATATTCAAATACCTCATCAAATCGTGTGAGCCCGAGTATTTCTCACGCAAGAACGATTTGGAATCGTTCTCTATTCAGGCAGTAAAGGATTTCGGTTACTACGGATACAACGTAGACCCATTTAAAGATTACATCAAAGCCGAGGATATTGAAGGATATTACAAAAAGGTGATGTTGCCTGCTGAGTGGGCCAATACAATCTTCGATGATTACAACTACCGTTTCGTAACAGACTATCTGACCGAGAACGACCCCAAAATGATATTCATATATGGCGAGTGGGATCCTTGGACTGCAAGTGGTGTTACATGGCTCGAAAGCCGTAACAAAAAAAACATACACATATACACTCAACCTAACGGTAGCCACAGAGCACGCATCTCCACAATGCCGCGCGACACTCAGAAAGAGATTCTTTCTCTGCTGAAAGAGTGGATGCAATAATACAGAGCATGGCAAGTATAAAACTCGACAAGCTTTCGATAGGATACACTCATAACAGGCAGCAAAGGCCTGTTATGAGTGTATTCGATGCTACGCTCGAAAGTGGAGAATTCATTGCACTGATAGGAGCAAACGGAGCCGGCAAATCGACACTGTTGCGCACCTTGTCGGCTTTTCAGGATCCACTAAGTGGCACCATAACTTACCCCGACGGAAAAAGCCACCGGCGCAAGGCATCGGAACTTGCAACACAGATGGCAGTGGTACTAACCGACAACAGGAGTATAAATAACCTGACTGTACGCGAAGTTGTTGCACTGGGCCGTGTACCATATACCAACTTCATAGGTTATGAACGGAAAAACGACGAGATGAAGATTGCCCGTGCCATGCACTATGTCGACATATCACATCTTGCACAACGCAGCATAGAGACACTCAGCGACGGCGAACGCCAGAAGTGTATGATTGCAAAGGCACTTGCACAGGAGACACCGGTTATTCTACTCGACGAGCCTACATCGTTTCTCGACTTTGGAAGCAAGGTGCAACTTTTCCGTCTGCTGCGTAACCTTGCCCACGAAGAGAAGAAAGCCATACTGATATCGACACACGACATTGAACTTGCCTTGCAGCTTACCGACAAGCTGTGGCTCATTCACAATGGAGACATATACACCGGCAGTGTAGACGAACTTGTAGAAAAAGGCATTCTGCAGGAGTTCATAGAGAATGAAGGAATACACTACAATGTGGCCACAAACAGAATTGAAATAGAAAAGCTATGAAATACAATTTCGACGAAATAATAACACGTACAGGCACCGACTGCGTGAAATACGATGGTGCAGAAAACATATTCGGCACAAACGACCTTATACCTATGTGGGTGGCCGATATGGATTTCCGTACACCGCAATGCGTTGTCGATGTCATAAGAAAAAGGGTAGAGCACTCACTCTACGGATACACATTCTTAAGCCCCAAATGGCGACCCTCCATTGTAAACTGGGTTGGACGCCGCTATGGCTGGAAGGTAGAAGAAGAGGAGATTGGTTTTGTGGGAGGTATTGTACCTGCGCTCGCATTCGCAATACAGTGTTTCACAAAGAAGGGCGACAAGGTACTTATTCAACCGCCCGTATACCACCCCTATTACAATGTCACCAACGACCTTGAACGCACTGTCGTGACAAATGCCCTGCAACTTGTCGACGGACAATACAAGATAGACTTCGACGACTTCGAGAATAAAGCAAAGGATTGCAAAATGTTTCTTCTGTGCAGCCCGCACAATCCGGGAGGACGCGTATGGAACAGAGAAGAACTTGAGAGGATTGCCGACATCTGTGCCAAGCACAATGTACTTGTAATCTCTGATGAGATTCATTGTGATATGATGCTGAAAGGTTACAAACATATTCCATATGCAACCGTAAGCACTGCAGCCGAGCAGAACTGCATTACATTGATGGCAGCAAGCAAGACATTCAACATCGCAGGACTTAAAAGTTCGTACCACATAATCAAAAACAAGGAGTTGCGCGACAGGTACTGCGAATACCTGCGCAAAAGCGAACAGGACTTTGCCCCTCTCTTTGCAACCGAACCCGTAGCAGCAGCATACGACGAAGGCGAAGAATGGCTCACACAAATGATGGTGTATGTCGAAGAGAATATCAACTATGTACAACAATACATAGAGGAACATCTGCCCAAACTCTCCATGATACGTCCGCAGGCATCTTACCTCATATTCATCGATGCACGAAGACTCGACCTTACGAACAGCGACCTTGTCGATTTCTTTGTCAAGGAAGCAAAAGTTGGCATGAACGACGGTGCGATGTTCGGTGAAGGAGGCGAGGGATTCATGCGCATGAATGTAGGCTGTCCACGCAGCATTATTGAAAAAGCGATGAAACAGATTAAAGAGGCATACGACAAACGCCAATTCTGATGAAACCGATATATAAAATAAAATCCACTTCCCCTTGGAAGTGGATTTTATTTTATATATGAATTGTCGGCCTATCAAATTTCTTCAACCTCGTCGTTGGAGTATTCATCAATCCTATCCTCCCACAGATAGTAACGTGTATCCCTAACCAACATGTTTGAAAGAACAAACAGAGGTATTATGTTGGGGATAATCATAAATGCGGCAGCTGTAGTACCTATGTTCCAAACAAGATGCAAAGGCATTATGGCACCTATAAAAGTTGCGATACCCCATAGTATTCTGAAGTTACGCACAGCCTTTTCGCTATTCCCCTTATAGATATATTCTATTGCTTTCTCGCCACAATAGGTCCATCCAAGGATGGTGCTGAAAGCAAATGTAAATATTATAATTGTCAGCAGATGCGAACCTACTGCCGGTATCTGCTCAAATGCGGTCTGCATAATAAGCCCGCCCGAATTAGGATTCCAGTCGAAGCCAATTGCAAGCATGCTGCTCACTGCCACTATACCAGTAATGGTACACACAACTACAGTATCCCAAAAAGTAGAGGTTGAGGAGATAAGGGCCAATCGCACAGGGTTACGCGACTTTGCAGCTGAAATAATGATTGCAGCCGAGCCCATTCCCGACTCGTTAGAGAGCAGTCCGCGGCTGACACCATACTGCAACGCAATCATCATACCGCCTACAACACCGCCGCCAATGGCAACAGGCGAGAAAGCGCTCTCCATAATAAGCACAACAGAGGGCCACAGGTATTCGCAGTTGATAAAGATAAGTATTATGCAACCTATCATATAAGCAATGGTCATAAAGGGAACAAGGCTCTCACAAACACGGGCAATACCTTTCAATCCGAAGAATATAACCGAACAGACGGCGATTGTAAGCAGCGTTGCAGTTACATATATATCAACATCGTAGGCCTCTTTAAGAGTCTCGGAAATGGCATTTCCCTGAATAAAGTTTCCGGCACTGAATCCCATTATAAGAGTAAAGATACAGAAAATAACCGCAAGGGATCTCAAATTCAATGCCTTGTCGAGCACATACATGGGGCCACCCGACACAGAGCCGTCCTTACGGCGCACCCTGTATTTCATGGCAATGAGTGACTCGGCATACTTTGTTGCAATACCGAGGAGACCTGTGAGCAGACACCAGAAAAGGGCACCGGGACCACCAATGACCAACGCAGTAGCAACACCTACAATATTTCCCGTACCTATAGTACCTGCAAGTGATGTAACGAGGGCTGCAAATGGAGTGACATCGCCTGCCGATTCCTTATCGTTTTTTACCGACAGACGTATTGCCTTGAAAATATAGCGTTGGGGAAAACGCAGTCTGAAAGTCAGGAACAAGTGTGTACCCAAAAGAACAAGCAACATGGGCCATCCCCATATAACATCATTTATACTTTGCACCCACTCGTTGAGACCCGTAAAAAGTCCCTCAATCCACAATCTAAAATCATTCAAATTCATATAAAGCGTCTTAATATTTAGTACATGTAAGTCGTTATCGCATATCGAGTTGCGAAGATACGCATAAATATTGAAATATCAGCCTTTTTTAAAGAGCCGAGATTAAGAATCTCTTTAATTCTATCTAAAAAATGTTGCCTTCATAATATGAAAAACATACTTGACTTTAAATTTAATATATCTCTGTTTCTCTTTTATTTGCAGCGTCGCGCGCGGGAGGTACTGACAACATGAATAAAGTATTATAAAAAGAAGCGCAATGTCTCATTGCAATAATTCAGAAGGGTGTCCAAGAATTAAGCAATATTCTAAAGTATAAATTTTGTTGAATCGAGAAAAAGTAGTAATTTTGCAAAAAATAAGCGAATTTGGCTACTACAATTAAAGAGATAGCGACCGCCCTTGAAAAGTTCGCGCCTCTGCCGTTGCAAGATGGATTTGACAATGCCGGACTGCAAATTGGATTAACAGATGCGGAAGTTACAGGGGTTTTATTGTGTCTGGACGTAACGGAGCAGATTATCGATGAAGCAACCGCGTTAGGATACAATCTCATCATATCACATCATCCCCTTCTTTTCCGTCCATTAAAGCGCATAACAGGTAGCAACTATGTAGAACGCTGTGTAATAAAAGCGCTTGCTAACGGTATCTCAATCTATTCGGCACACACAAATCTCGACAATGCCCACAACGGTGTAAACTACCACATTGCCAATAAGTTGGGACTTAAGAATGTGCGCATACTTGTGCCTAAAGAGAACTCATTGCTCAAATTGGCGGTATATGTACCTGTGTCACATGCCGAAGTTGTAAGAGAGGCACTCTTTAATGCCGGTTGCGGCAACATAGGCAACTACGACAGTTGCAGCTATAACATCGAAGGAACAGGAACATTCCGCGCACATGAGGGATGCAACCCTTATTGCGGCAGCATAGGCAGCATACACAACGAGGCCGAAGTGAGAATAGAGACAATACTTCCTACATACCTCAAGAACAAGGCAATAAGCGCATTGCTAAAAGCACACCCATACGAAGAACCGGCCTACGACCTGTATCCGACAGAGAACAAGTGGAGTAGTGTTGGCTCGGGAGTAATTGGAGAACTTGAAGACGAATGTGACGAGAAGAGTTTCTTGCTGAACATAAAAGAGACATTCTCGGCCGGTTGTGTAAAACACACGCCGTTCAGGGGTAAACCGATAAAAAGAGTGGCATTGTGCGGTGGCGCAGGCGCATCATTTGCATCGGCAGCACTTTCTTCGGGAGCCGACCTATACCTCACAGGCGAGGCACGCTACCATGAACTGTTCGACAATACCGACAAGATGATGTATGCCATAATAGGGCATTACGAGAGCGAACAATACACAACGGAGATATTGCACGATATAATATCGCACGAATACCCCGATTTGCCGATAAAGACGACAAGCATATCGACAAACCCCATAAATTGTTTATAAAGAATACATTAACCTTAAATAAAAAATAAAATGGCAAAGAAAGATCCTTCTGAATTTACAGTAGAAGAGAAGCTCAAGAGCTTGTATCAGCTGCAAACAATCCTTACAGAGATTGACAAGATAAAGATTCTTCGTGGCGAACTTCCTTTGGAGGTAAAGGACCTCGAGGACGAGATAGTAGGTCTTGGTACACGTATCGAGAACATCACAAACGATATCAAGAAAGTACGCGAGAACATCGTTGCCTTCAGAGAAGAGATGGAGCAGTCGGAGAGAAACATCGCGAAATATACCGAAGACCAGAACAATGTTCGCAACAACCGCGAGTTCGACGTACTTAACAAAGAGATTGAGTATAACAAACTTGTTATCGAACACGACGAGAAGAAGATAAACGAAGCACGTCGCGACGAAAAGGCTAAGAGCGAGGATCTTGAGAAGACAAAGACACAGCTCGACGAGCGTCAGAAGGACCTTGAGCTCAAGCGTTCAGAACTCGATGAGATTGTAGCCGAGACAAAGGCCGAAGAGGAGAAGTTGCGCGAGCAGGCACGTAACCTTGAACTCAGCATCGACCCCCGTTTGTTGGCTTCGTTCAAACGTATCCGAAAGAACTCACGCAACGGACTCGGTATTGTATATGTAGAGCGCGATGCTTGCGCCGGCTGTTTCAGCAAGATACCCCCCCAGCGTCAGATGGATATACGTATGCGTAAGAAAATCATTGTATGCGAGAACTGTGGCCGCATCATGATTGACCCCGAGCTTGCAGGCGTAAAGCAGGAGCAGATTGTAGAGGCACCCGCACCCAAGCGTCGCAGCATACGTCGCAAAAGCGCAGAATAATTTTTAAAATATGTACAATAAAAAAGCAACTCCGAGCCATTCGAGTTGCTTTTTTATTGTACAAAAACCTCATATATACAGGAGGTTTCCTTATTCAGCCAACAATGAATCTATAGTCGCTACAAGCTGTTTGAACTCGGGTTCTACAAATTTGCGTGTAAGCATCACAATACGTCCATCCTTGTCAATCAACACATTACGTGTAATTCCCGATTCACGCAACGCATAGCTTGCAAACACATCGGCCTTGTCATCGAGCAGCATGGGGTAGGTGGTTCCAATCTTTGAAGTATAGGATTCAACAACCTCTTTTGTCTCTTCGCGATCGACACCCGCCAGAACAAAATTGGGGTTATCCTTATGCTTTTGCCAAATTTCGCTCTCAATGTGTGGCATCTCGTTACGACAGATACCGCACCAGCTGGCAGTAAACTGCAACATGACAACCTTACCACGTTGCTGCGAAAGGGTAAACTCACTGCCATCGGTATACTTGAGTGTAAAATCGGGAGCCATATCACCGACCTTCACCAAATAGTCGTGCTCATATACAATAACCGAATCACTTTTCTCTGTAACATCCGCAGCAGTAGAATTTGTGTTTCCATTGGCACATGCCATAAGAACTGCTACAGAAACGAACAATAATAATTTCTTCATATCTATAATACTTTATACATTCATCTTGCGAACATAAACAAAATAATCAAATATATAAAATAGAAAATATTAAAAATGTAATATATTTCGTAACTTTGCTGTAAACAGCGAATATATACTGTAAGAATATGCTACCTATACACTTTGCACCTTTACAAGGATACACCGATGATGTCTATCGCCGAATACACCACAAAATGGCAGGCGGTATTGAAGAGTACTACACACCATTTGTGCGTGTAGAGGTTGGAAGTGTACGCTCTAAGGACCTTAGGGATATTCTGCCGGCAAATAACAGGAATGTACCTGTTGTTCCACAAATTATATTCAACAGCCGCAAGGAATTTGAATATCTTACAAGCAGAGTCATAGAAAACGGGTACAAAAGAATAGACCTTAACATGGGATGTCCATTTCCATTGCAGGCCAAGCATAAACGCGGTTCGGGCATATTGCAGCACACCGATATAATTTCAGACATAATTGATGGAGTAAAGGAACATTCCGATATTACATTCTCGGTAAAAATGCGCTTGGGATGGGATAACAACAACGAGGCAAACGAGGTTTTAGACATCCTTAATACCATTGATTTACAACACATTGCAATACATCCGCGCACAGGAATACAACAATACAAGGGTAGTGTGGATGTTGAATCATTCGGCCATTTATATGAAAATAGCCGTAACCCGGTAATATACAACGGCGATATTCTCACACTCGATGATATACACCGTATTGAAGAGAAATTCCCAAAGCTAAAAGGAATAATGATAGGTCGCGGACTATTGGGCAATCCATTGCTTGCCTGTGAATATGCCAACAACGAAGAGTACAGCAACAGCCGTAGAATTGCAAAAATGTTGGAAATGCACGAGGCACTTATGGCAGAGTATTCAAAAATACTTAAGGGTGATACTCAGATGCTGAACAAGATGCGTACATTCTGGGAGTATAGCGAACTGCTTCTTGGACGCAAACCCTACAAGAAAGTGATGAAAAGCGGAAACTTGAAAAACTATCTAGCAGCAGTAAACGAATTAAAGTTTTTGTAGCGCTCATTTAAGTAAAAATAAATGCAATTCAAATAGTCGGTGGCCTCTGTAATATGCGCTGAATTATTAGGCTTACAAGCAGTAATGTTGGTTTACTGCGTATGACATATACAACCTAAACGTACTATTTTACCTCATTTCAATAGGCTTTAAAAATAAATTTTCTCGCCCAACAAATAGGGAATGATAAATATTTCAAAATGCTATTAAACATAATATTCATTATCATTCAAAAGAACATGACTTATTTTAAAGAGCTAATAAACAATATTTATTTAAGAAAACGTGGCATTTATAAAAGATTACAAAATGATTTTAATAAATTTGCAACACTCTAAAAGAAACGAAAAATTATTTACTATGCCGAATCTATCAGAACGCGCCATATTGATGCCATCATCACCAATCAGAAAATTGGCACCTCTTGCAAACGATGCAAAAGAACGCGGAATACATGTATATCATCTCAACATCGGACAGCCCGACCTTGAGTCACCCGAAATAGCACTCGAAGCAATCAGAAACATCGACCGCAAAATACTTGAGTATTCACCAAGTGACGGTTTCCTCTCATTGCGCGAAAAACTTGTCGGCTACTACGATCAATATCAAATAAAACTGAAAGCAGATGATATTATAGTAACAACAGGAGGTTCCGAGGCTGTGCTGTTCGCATTCATGTCGTGCCTCAATCCCGGAGACGAGATTATTGTTCCCGAGCCTGCATACGCCAACTATATGGCATTCGCAATTTCGGCCGGTGCTGTAATCCGTCCTATACGTTCTACTATAGAAGAATCGTTTGCATTGCCTCCAATGGAACGATTCGAGGAGCTTATCAACGAACGTACACGCGGTATACTTATATGTAACCCCAATAATCCCACCGGTTATCTCTATACAAGAAAAGAGATGAACCGCATACGCGACCTTGTAAAGAAGCACGACCTATTCCTCTTCTCAGACGAGGTTTATCGTGAATTCATATACACCGGTTCGCCATATATTTCGGCTTGCCACCTTGAAGGTATTGAAGAGAACGTAGTTCTAATAGACTCTGTATCAAAGAGATACTCTGAGTGTGGAATTAGAATTGGTGCACTTATAACAAAGAACAAGATACTTCGTCAGGCTGTTATGAAATTCTGCCAAGCACGTTTGAGCCCCCCACTCTTGGGACAAATTGCAGCCGAAGCATCATTGGATGCGCCACGTTCATATGCTATAAACACATACGAAAAATACATTGAACGCCGCAACTGCCTTATTGACGAACTGAACAAGCTGCCGGGTGTATATTCGCCCATCCCCATGGGTGCTTTCTACACTGTTGCACGCCTGCCTATTGACGACAGCGACAAGTTCTGTGCATGGTGTCTTTCGGATTTCAATTATGAGGGCGAAACAATTATGATGGCACCTGCATCGGGTTTCTACTCCGAGGAAGGCTACGGAAAAGACGAGGTGCGTATAGCCTATGCACTCGACAAGAAGGACCTCAAACGTGCAGTATTCATACTTGGAAAGGCACTTGAGCAATATCCCGGACGAACAATCTGATTCATATACAACAAATCATAAGCGAGCAAACAGTTATTTGCTCGCTTTTATTATGCACCCGCGATATGAATTAATAAAAAAAGGTTCAGTGTCTTACATGACACTGAACCTTTTTTAGTATTAAATATCAGGTGTTTACTCCTGAGGCATAAGTTTCTCCATCTCCTTAACCTTATCCTCCATGTTAAGGTTATAGTAACACTGGAAGAGACCGTTCAACCACAAGTTGGTCTTGTCGGGTGCAATTGAGCGGAGCTTCTCGTACAAAGGAAGAGCCTGCTGGAAATAACCGTCAAGAACCTCCTTGTCCTTCTTCATCTGCTCTCTTGTTACCTTAGCACCAGCCTGTTTGTTGCTATAATCCTGTGCCTGCTGTATGTAGCAAAGAGCGAGGTTACCAAGAGCATTCTCGTAGTTGGGATCAATCTCCAAAGTCTTCTTGTACCATACAATAGCCTCTGTCTGGTCATTACCCTGCTGTGCGATGTAACCCTTTACGTATACGAACAAGGGGTTGTTGGGATCTGAAGCAATCATCTCATCAGCATAAGCAACGAGCTCGCTGCGTTTGTTGTTGTTATCGTAGTACTGAATGAGTGACTGATAGAAATATACGTTAGAAGGATACATGATAGAACACTCCTTAAGTGTGTTCAACCATGCAACAGTGTCACCTGTATGCAAAAGGGCATCGGCCTTGAACTGATAAGCACTCTCAGCATTTGCTGAATCCTGAACAGCTACCTCGATGTTGCTCAATACCATTTCGTAGTTCTCGATGCGCATACCGCAAAGTGCAGAATAGTAAGCAGCTATCTTGTTGAAGTTCGCGTTCTCGCCCTCGTTGAGACCAAACTCTGCAAGGCTGGGATATGAAGCTGACTTCAAGAATGTATTGAACTGATCGTATGCCTTAGCAAAATCCTCTTCGTTGTAGTAGTATACACCACCGTTGAAAAGGTTGGGACGGTTGCTTGAAAGAATCATCTTAATCTGCTCGGTATACTTGGGCTTTACACGACCCTTAGCATCGGGGGTTCTGTCAAGCTCGTCGCAACGAGAAAGATCTTGGAAAATCTCAACACAGTTCTGATACAACACTGCCTCGTTGCAGGGCTGACCCTCCTGCATCTTCAACTGCTCCTGCTGCATGATGCCGAGCTTAGCCGATGCAAGAATATACCACAAATAGGGCTCGTTTGCAACAAGTGCACTGTGCTCACCTGTCAATGCAGGCTGAAGAGCGTTCAAAGCTCCTGCGGGGTCGTCCAACAATGCCTTCTCAGCGTCTGAAATAAGACCCATAAGAACCTTCTTGTTTTTCTTCTGAGCCTTAAGCTCCTCCTTTGACAATTCCTGACCGAATGCAAAAGATACAGCCAGAATCAAAGTAAACGATAATAATAATCTCTTAATCATAATTTAAAATTTAAAAATATTATTAATCTTAGTAATTATTCCGCATCTACAACGCTCTGTTCGTTGTTTTCGTTATTTTCACTCTCTACGATATCTTCGTCACGTGTTACCTTACATACCGAACCGATACAGTCGTTCTTTTTACCCACATTTATGATGCGGACACCCTGTGTGGTACGTCCCTGAACAGGAATCTGGTCGACAGCAGTACGTATTGCAATACCCGACTTGTTGATTATCATAAGGTCGTTTTCGTCATTCACATCCAAGATAGCAACCAATGCACCTGTCTTCTCTGAGATATTCATGGTCTTTACACCCTTGCAACCACGACCCACGGTAGGATAGTCCTCAACGCCTGAGCGTTTACCTATTCCCTGCTCCGACAATACCAGCAAGCTATGCTCGGCATCATCCTTAGGCAATACAACCATACCTACAATCTCGTCGTTCTCTTCGAGTGCCATACCCTTGACACCTGTTGCAGTTCGTCCCATTGCGCGTACTGTCGACTCATTGAAACGTACAGCCTTACCACCTCTGTTTGCAAGGATGATGTCGCTGTCGCCATCGGTGAGGGCTACTGAAATCACACGGTCGTCTTCGCGTATTGATATTGCAATAATACCGTTTGCACGGGGACGTGAATACTGCTCAAGGCTTGTTTTCTTAATAATACCCTGCTTGGTACAGAATACGATATTATGACTCTCAATGAAATTCTTGTCGGCCAATGTCTTCACACGAACAAACGCATTTACTGCATCATCGGGCTCAATATTCAGCATATTCTGGATAGCTCTTCCCTTAGAGTTCTTGTTGCCTTCGGGAATCTCATATACCTTAAGCCAATAGCACTTGCCTCTTTGTGTAAAGAATAGCATTGTATTGTGCATTGTTGCAGTGTAGATATACTCGATAAAGTCACTGTCGCGTGTATCGCTACCCTTTGAACCTATACCACCACGATTCTGACTGCGGTACTCGGTGAGAGGTGTACGCTTGATATATCCCAAGTGAGAAATGGTAATTACCATCTCGTCGTCGGCATAGAAGTCCTCGGGGTTGAAGTCTTCGGATGCGCTATAGTCGATGCGGCATTTACGCTCGTCGCCATATTTCTCCTTAACCTCAACAAGCTCGTCTTTCATCACCTGCTTGCAAAGCTCGTCGTTTGTAAGAATCTCGTTATAGTATGCAATCTTCTGCTGCAGTTCATCAAACTCGGCATGCAGTTTCTCTTGATTGATACCTGTGAGCTGTGCCAGACGCATCTCGACAATGGCATTTGCCTGCACCATTGAAAGCGAGAATCGTTCCATAAGCGCAGTCTTTGCATCCGAAGGAGATTTTGCAGCCTTGATAATGCGTACAACCTCGTCGATGTTGTCCGATGCAATTATAAGTCCTTCAATAATGTGAGCACGCTCCTGAGCCTTTCTCAAATCGAACTTGGTGCGACGTATTACAACCTCGTGACGATGGTCTACGAAATTGGCAATACAATCTTTCAATGTAAGCAGACGTGGGCGTCCATGAACAAGTGCAATACAGTTAACGCTGAACGATGTCTGCAGTGCGCTCATCTTGTACAGCTTGTTCAGAATAACATTGGCATTGGCATCGCGCTTAACGTCAATCACAATACGCATACCCGACTGGTCCGACTCGTCGTTGATATTTGATATACCCTCGATTCTCTTCTCGTTTACCATCGAGGCAATATCCTTTATCAGTTCCTCTTTATTTACATTATAAGGAATAGCGGTTACAATAATCTTATCGTGAGCTGCGCCCGACTCAATTTCGGCAACAGCACGCATGACAACTCGGCCACGTCCTGTTTCGTATGCATCGCGCACACCGCTCAACCCGAAGATATCACATCCTGTGGGGAAATCGGGTGCCTTGACGTGCATCATAAGACCGTCTGTGTCTATATCGGGATTATCGATATATGCCACACAAGCGTCTATTACCTCGTTAAGGTTATGTGTGGGGATATTTGTTGCCATACCCACCGCAATACCGGTTGAACCGTTAACCAACAGGTTGGGTATTCTGGTAGAGAGCACAGTAGGCTCTTCAAACTCGTCGTTATAGTTAGGCTTAAAGTCAACAGTCTCTTTGTAAAGGTCCTCGGCCATGCACTCACCGATTTTCTTGAGACGTGCTTCGGTGTAACGCATTGCTGCAGGAGAGTCGCCGTCGATAGAGCCGAAGTTACCCTGACCGTCTATGAGCGGATAGCGCATAACCCAATCCTGAGCCATACGTACCAATGCACCATATACCGATGAATCGCCATGAGGGTGATACTTACCAAGCACATCACCCACTGTACGGGCCGACTTCTTATGTGGCTTGTCCGAAGTATTTCCAAGCTCCATCATACCGTACAATATACGGCGCTGTACAGGTTTCAATCCATCACGCACATCGGGCAATGCACGGGCAACAATAACCGACATCGAGTAGTCGATATATGCCGTACGCATCTCCTCTTCAACATTGACTTTTATAATTCTGTCGTTGTCAATCATTTAATCTTATACTATTTTTATTGTTAATCTTATCTGCGATATTCTGCTCTGAAATATCACTAAAACATTGTAAAATTACACAAAATAAGCGATTCGAACAAATTTTTTAAGATTTATTACACTTGTTTTATAGACAGAATAGGGTTATTGGGCCATATAACGGCCGTAGAGAGGAGATAGGCTTAAAACAGACATAGAAAACGGATTACAACATGCCATCATTTTTGAAGCTGCGGTTTCTTACTCTCCATCACGCGACACTATGTCAAATCCCAAATCCTCGACAGACTTGAGAATATCCAACTTTTTTACCCGTCCGTAAACGATTACATGACCATCAGACAGAGTCACATCTACACTCTTCACACCATCAACCTTCAAGAGAGCATTTTTCACATTGGCCGCACAATGATTGCAGCGCATACCGCTAACAACAAACTCACTTTTCTCCTCTTGCGACAATGCACCCCCACAAGCATCTTCGTTACATTGGCAATGACGCGACTGCGACTTACGCCACTTATATATAAAAGCATTGCATAGCAACACCAACAACAGTACAAAACATCCGATGTTAAAATATGACAAGCCTTGCTCATGACAGTTATAGATATAAGAAAGATGCTCTGTAAACCACTCGCGAGGTAAAAAACAGTCTAATCCAAGCCCGAAAAATATACTGCAAACAATAATGGATGCCAAATAGATAAACAAAGTTCTTTTACCCATCACTTTGCTTATTACTAATGTAGAAGCCACATTGACCGCAGGACCTGCAATAAGAAGCACCAGCGCTGTACCCGGCGAGAGTCCTTTAAGCATAAGCGCCACTGCAATGGGAATTGACCCGGTGGCACAAAGATACATCGGTATGGCAAAAACCAGCACCAACAGCATGCTCAGAAAAGGCTTGTCAGCAAATATAGCAAAGAAACTATCGGGCACAAATACCGTAATCAAGCCCGCCACAATCAATCCCACGACCAGCCACTTACCAATATCCTGCATCATTTCAATATACGCATAATGCAATGCATCCGATACCCTATGCAAAAAAGTAGTTTTCTTTTGTTCCAACGGGATTGTAGATTGAGCGATTACACTATTATTATCAGCAACAAACCAGCCCACCATGAGACCTCCTATCAGCGAAGTCACAAAAGCTATCAGAGGACGCAACAGAGCAAAAGCGAGCCCCATCAGCGAGTATGTAGCAATAATAGAATCTACCCCTGTCTGCGGTGTAGATATAAGGAACGATACGGTAGCCGCTTTAGATGCTCCCTCTTTGCGCAATGACATAGCAGTAGGAAGCACCCCACACGAACATAAAGGCAATGGTATACCAAGCAACGCGGCATTAAAAACCGCTCGAAACGAGTTTCCACCCAAATACTTACTATATAATACTTTAGGAATAAATGCATGCATCAGGCCTGCCAATAGGAATCCCAACAGCAGATAAGGAGCCATGCTGCTCGCCAACTCAATAATCTCTATCATTTTAGTCACATTTTCTATACAAAGGTAAATAAATAATATCGTAACAACCCAAAATTAACTTCGAAAACAGATAAAATAAACCAAACATTCCTCTATAAATTACTTTATCTGACAAATAAGAGAAAGTTCTTGTGAGATAATGCTCTGAAATAAATCTTATTCATTGGTGGAAATATCAGTTTCTTACCCGACAATAGCCGAACAACCAAATAAAAAAGTTATCTTCGCAACATGAATAGCATCTACAGATACAACAAAAAAAACAGGAGAGAACAAAAATTTAAGAATTTACAATATTATACAACACTATGAGAGTTGACATAATTACAACATTCCCAGAGATGATGGAGAGCTTCTTCAACACCTCAATCCTCGGTCGCTCACAACGACATGGATATACCGAAATTCATTTACATAATTTACGAGATTATACAACAGACAAACACCGCCGTACCGACGATTACCCCTTCGGTGGCTGTGCCGGACTTGTAATGAAAATAGAGCCCATTGACAACTGTATATCGGCACTAAAGGCCGAACGCCACTACGACGAGGTAATTTACACCTCTCCCGACGGTGAAGTATTCGACCAACCCATGGCAAACAGCCTCTCAATGGCCCAAAACCTTATATTCCTGTGCGGACATTATAAAGGCATAGACTACAGAATCAGAGAACACTTGATAACCAAAGAGATAAGTATTGGAGACTACGTTCTGACAGGTGGCGAATTGGCAGTATCAGTAATATGTGATGCTATTATTCGCCTAATTCCGGGCGTTATTTCAGACGAAACATCGGCACTTTCCGACTCATTTCAGGACAATTTGCTTGCTCCACCGGTATACACACGCCCAGCAGAGTATAAAGGATGGAAAGTACCCGACATTCTGCTCTCGGGACACGAGGCAAAGATACGTCAATGGGAGTTCGAACAGTCAATGGAACGTACCAAAAGACTACGCCCCGATTTATTAAAATAAACTCCACATGGAGGTAATAAAACCAAACAAAATTTACACTTGGTTTACAAAATACAATTGTATACATACAAAAAAAAAGAGTGTCGTGCGACACTCTTTTTTATATGTTACATATCAACACAATTACACCTGTAACGCACCTATAAGTTCGTCAACAGAATTCATCTTGTGACGTACAAGATAATCCTGTATATAATCGACAATCTCACCGGTAACAGCAGGATTCATAAAGTTGGCTGTGCCAACCTCTATAGCGCTCGCACCGGCAAGCAAGAACTCGATTGCATCGGCACCTGTTGTAATACCACCGATACCCACTACGGGAATCTTGACAGCCTTGGCAACCTGCCAAACCATACGCAACGCGATGGGCTTGACAGCAGGTCCGCTCATACCACCTGTAATGGTAGAAAGCAAAGGACGGCGCTTCTCCGAGTCGATAGCCATACCCAGCAGAGTATTTATGAGCGACACACTGTCGGCACCGGCACCCTCTACAGCACGGGCTATCTCGGTAACATCCGTAACATTGGGCGAGAGCTTCACAATGAGGGTCTTGGGATAGGCCTTGCGCACAGCAGCAACCACCTCGGCTGCCGATTGAGGCTGAACACCAAAAGCCATTCCTCCCTGCTTTACATTAGGACACGAGATATTCAACTCAATAGCAGGGATATTCTCAAGCGCAGCAACCTTCTCGGCACATGCCACATAATCCTCGATGCAGGCACCCGATACATTCACTATTACATTTGTATCAAGGTCTTTGAGCAGTGGATAGATATTCTGTGCAAAATAATCTACACCCTTATTCTGCAATCCCACAGCATTGAGCATGCCCATAGGAGTCTCGGCACTTCGCGGATAGGGATTACCCTCTCTTGCATTGAGAGTTGTACCCTTGACAATAAAACCACCCAACTTGTTCAAATCGACAAAGTCGGCAAATTCGAGTCCATAACCAAAAGTACCCGATGCGGTTAGAACCGGATTTTTCAGATTCAATCCGCCAATTTTTACATCTGTCTTTACCATTTCAAATCATCTATTGAGAAAACCGGACCATCTGTACACACACACTTATGCCCCTCTTTTGTATCCTCGACGCAGCAGAGACAAGCACCCAATCCGCAAGCCATCTTGTTCTCGAGCGAAGCCTCGCAAGGAATAGAGTTCTCGCGGGCATACTTTGCCACAGCCATCATCATAGGCTTAGGACCGCAAGTATAAATATAATCGAACTTCTCGTTCAGCACCGAGTGATTGGTAACATAGCCCTTCTCGCCAAGCAAACCATCCTCAGTAGTATACTCGACACGGCCAAGCGCCTCGAACTCGGAACAACGATAGAGATCCTTAGCCGAACGGGCACCAATCAATATCACAAAATCATTACCACGGCGCTTGAGTTCCTGCGCCAATCCGTAAAGGGGAGCCGAGCCTACACCGCCACCAACCAGCAACAGACGCGCATCGGCACTCTGAGGCATTGTAAAACCATTACCAAGAGGCAGCAACACATTCACCTTGTCGCCTACTGCAAGCGAAGCCAACCAACGGGTTCCGTCACCAACGACCTGCACAAGAAAACCTATTTCGTTTTTCTCGGCATCGAAACAGTGTATAGATATAGGACGACGCAACATCACAGTAGGTGTCTTATCTACACGCAACTCGGCAAACTGACCGGGCAGAGAGGCAGGCAAAGGCTTCTCATCGGTCATCATAAGCAGCACGCACGACTCGTTCAATTTCTGAACTTCCTTTATCGTTAAATCTGCAAGATATTTCTTCATAGTAACTATTAATTAATAATGGTGCTAAGATAAACATAAAAATAGAGACAACCTATACGCATTGCCTCTATTTTTTATACCAACTTAATTATATATTATTGTTTCTCGGGATAAAGAATCTCGTATGTACCGTCACTATAAAAAACTCTCACCTCTTTTATACGTCTGACATTCTCTTCGGGCTGCGCCTGACGCACCTTACGAATACGTTCTACAGCCACCTCTTTAGGAGTGCTCCTAACCTGACGGGGAGCTTCACGCACAGTATTCGGAACGGCAGCCCTTGCAGCAACATCGCGCTGTTCTGCATTCACAACCACTGCACTGTCGGCAGGAAACAACGTATCCGAGGCAGCTACAGCCTCGGCCGGCAACACTGCTGCATGCAGAGATGGTTTATCGCCTATACCAAGCATCAGCCACTGCAAATCGACATCAGGAAACGCAGCAGCCACTTTCTGCAGTATCTCCAGACTCGGCTTATTTCTACCACCAAGTATGTGCGATACAGAAGCACGGGGTATACCGGTTCTTTCGGCAAACTGCGATGGTGACAATCCATAACCATTTATTATAAATTCTATACGTTCACGCTCATTCATCTTTTATGCATTTTCATTTATACAAAAGTATCAATAACAAATACCGTACAAATGTAATAAATAATATCCAACAACACAACATACAAATAAAAATATAATCAATAAATAATTAATACCATCAAATACACAAACAACAAATATTACAATTGTAATTCACAATTATAAAAGCAAATAAAACAAAACATACCAGGCTCTATTCAATAGTAAAAACAGATGTAAACCACTACACAATCAACATTAACAAAAATCGGTATTTATCTTATTTACATATAGTTAATCTCATTATTTTTGACAAAATACACCCATTTATGCATAAAATAAGGCAATAAAACCTAAAAACAAATAATAAACTTTATATAAAAACACATTAAACATTGTTTTTCAATCACTTATTATACAATATACAAAAATGTATAAATTCTGAATTACAAATAAAAATAGAGATTTATTCGTTTAACATCCATTAACACATCACCTATTTAACATTAGAAACAACTACAGTTAAATGATATAACCATAGTACAAATATTATAACATTAGTATTATACTGTTATAATATTATATACTTTTGTATAAATCACAAACTTTTATTAAATGCAGCACATGCACAGATTTACTTTTGTAATCATTAGAAAAAGTGCATATTTTTCTAATGGTGCAACATAACAGTGGGCTTTGAAACAGAAAATACCCGATTAACAAAACAATAGCGCTAAGAATCAAAATATTTCGCACTATTATTCAGATTAAAAGAAAAATTGAATTCTCAGAAGACAAAAAACCACCTACTCTATTAAATACCAATAAGTTAAGCACAAAAACCGTATTCACCACTATCATCAAACCAGAAAAAACAGCCATTAAAGCAAAAAAAATGAATGGGCGACAGTATTTACACCATCGCCCATTCATTTTTTAAACATATTTATCAGTGCATAATCTTATACAGCAATTCCCTCATGATTTCGCCCGCCGGAATGGCTGCGCCTTCAGCACCTTTAGACTGTGCATCAGCCAAACGAATCAAGTGAAGAATCTCCATCACATGCATTGCCCTGTAATTGCGCATAGCCTTGACATAATCACCACACCCCCATCGTATCCCCAAGAACTCCGACACACCACGCTCACTTTTATCGGGAGCATAATATGCCATCATAAGATTGGAGAAGAAACTGAACAGCAATGGCAATGTCATTTGAATAGGATTCTTCTTCTGGTTCTGGGCAAAGTAATTGATGATACGGTTAGCTTTGTATATATCCTTATTGACTATGGCATTCTGGAGCTCAAAATTATTGTACTCTTTACTGATTCCAATATGTTCCTCTATCATATCGGGAGTAATATTAGCAGAACCCTCACCCTTCAGGATCGAAAGTTTATCAATCTCACCTGCCATACGACTCAAGTCAGCACCTACCGACTCTGCCAACATCAGCACAGCCTTATTATCGGCAACAAGACCCTTCTCGCGCATATAGTTATTTATAAACTGTGGCAACTGATTGTCGTTCACCTTTTTACTGTCGAGGACAACACCGCAACGCTCAAGTTCCACCGCTACCTTTTTACGTTTATCGAGAGAGCCGTTCTTATGGGCAAAAACCAACAACGTAGACGGCTGAGGCACTCTCAGATAATTTATAAGAGCGTCGATATTCTTAATCATCTGCGCCTCCTTTACAATTATAACCTGATGCTCGGCCATCATAGGATAGCGGCGGGCTGCAGAAATAACAGTATCAATATCGGTATCGAGACCATAAAAGACCGTCAAATTAAACTCTTGTTCAATATCACTGAGAACATTCTTCGAGATATAATCGACCAGTCTATCCGTAAAGTAAGACTCCTCACCCATCAGATAGTAAACAGGATGATATACTCCCTTCTTCAGTTCTGCAAGTATTGAATCGTATGTGTATTTTGCCATTTTTCGAAAAAATCTTACTATTTTTGCAATATAATATTGCGCCTACAAAGATAGCAAATGTTCGCATTAAACCTACCCGGCTACGACACAAAAATATCATCAAAAGATGGCAAACCAACCATCTTCGACCTGTTGCGCCGTTGCTATGTAGCACTCACCCCCGAGGAGTGGGTACGTCAGCATTTTGTACATTTTCTTATAGAGCATTGCAACTACCCTGCCACACTTATGGGCAACGAAGTGGGACTGACACTTAACGGAACAAAAAAGCGTTGTGACACAGTAGTTTACGACCGAAATCTGAAGCCACGCATAATCATAGAATACAAAGCTCCAACCGTAAAAATCAATAAAGAGGTCTTTTCACAGATTGCACGGTATAACCTTGTTCTTAAGGTGGACTATCTCATTATCAGCAACGGCATACAGCACTATTGCTGCCGAATGGATTATGAAAAAAACTCATTTGAGTTCATTGCCAATATCCCGGAATACAGTTCTCTGTAGATAAAGACAAAAAAGGACTCAAAGAGAACAGGCATCCCCAAAAAGTCAATATAGACATATAGACAAAAGGTTGCGTATACAAGAAACTGTATCGCAACCCTGTTTATTTAACATGTATCATCGGAAGCTGCTTGATTTCATCACTTAGCTTCCAAGAAACAACCATTTACCAATTTATTTTTTCTTGCATAAGCGGAAAGGCCTTACGCATCTTTGCCACCATATCAAAGTCGATATCACCGCTGGCACTGCCCTGACTCTTAGAACGGCAACCACCGAGTTTCTCTCCATAAGGGCTTATCACTACACTATGCCCTACATAATTACCATATTCATCTACACCCACGCGATTCGAAGCAGCCACATAACACTGATTCTCAATTGCACGTGCACGCACCAGAGTATCCCATGCAAGAATACGGCTCTCGGGGAAATTGGCAGATATGAGCAGCAGGTCGTATCCCTGACTATTATGCAGGAAAAGAGGGAAACGGATATCGTAGCAAATAGCCGGGCGAATCTTCAACCCGCGCCATTCCCAGATTGTTTGCTCTTTGCCCGGTGTATATACAAGATTCTCGCCACTATACTCGAACAGATGCACCTTGTCGTAGTGTCCCAACACACCCTCGGGAGTTACAAAATACATGCGGTTATAATACTTGCCATCTTCTACCGTCATCACAGTTCCGGCAATGGCTGCATCATATTTGACAGCCCACTGTTTCATGCGTTGCACAGTGAGTCCTTCGGGCTCTTCGGCAATATCTTGCGGTTGCATACAGAAGCCGGTTGAACACATCTCGGGAAACAGATATATATCAGATTTGGGAGCCTTCTCAAGCAACTCTCCCATGTGTCGAAGATTGGCCGGAATATTCTTCCACACAATATCTTGTTGTAATACAGTAACTTTCATTTAAATATACTATCATTAATACACATTGCATATACAGCCGACAGATGCAGCCGCATTTACTGAATTCATTCTGCAAAAATAGGAAAACTTTTATACACTCTTAAAAAAGAGACAAACTATTTTATCGGGTTACAGAGCACTACGCCCCGTTTTGCAGTTAACGACAAACCCACTACTGCCACCAACTACTGCCGACATCGATAATACGCACACAAAATATGGGATGCACTTTATTGCACATCCCATATTCATCATTCTGCTGTTCTCTTTTTAATCCTGTTCCGGTATGACCTTCATCATACACTCTTTACAGTCGAACGAAAGGCGGAATCTTCGGCCATCGCCAGATACTATATAAAGCGGCTCTTTATAAGGTACATTCTGCCCCATTCTGCTGCACCAACCAAAACTGCGCCTGATGCAATGCTTACAGAACATCACAGCAGCACCTTCCACTGCGTTTAGTTCATAGGCCGGAGCTATCTCTTTCACGCCATGCTCTTTATAGAATTCTGCAGCCAGAGTGTTTGAAACATTTCCACGATAGTCGAGCTTTTCACTTACATATTCACGCGAAACCGAAGAGGCCTGTTTACGCAACTCGGGTGTGTAGGAAACAGTATGCTCGTGCAACAAAGCCTCATAAAGCCTTCTGCGAGCATCGGACAGCACAGACGATGGCACAAACCATTCATCCGACAGCTGCACATCTATATTGCGTGTAACAAAAGGAGTGTTACCCCACTTACTCAACTGCTTGACAATGTTATCGCGCTGGGGGGTGCGTGCAACCTCTTTAGCCGACTCTATGTTTACCGTAGCAGATACACCACTCTCATCATTTGCAGTAAGAACGAAACCCGCTTCACACTCGCCGAATTCAACATCCAGCAACAGGGTACGCCTTACATCGGGACGTGAAAGTTCCCTCTCGAAGTCGCAATCGTAGTTACGGTAAAGCTCGGCACCCTGAAACAACAACGAAGGCATCGTCTGCGGAAATATTCTATTACCCTCGACCTTGTTTATTCTGAATCCATGCAATTTGCCATCCTTGCCGACAAAACAGGCACCGTCACCATTGTTAAAATCCTTTCCGATGACTGTAAAGAAGTTACGTGCCACGACTCTTACACTACCCATAAACTCGCCACGCGATTTGGGAGTATCGAACGACGTAATATCCTCTTTATCACCAACAAGGAGGTAATCGGTAAAACCTCTGCTGAAGCTCTTTTCGGGAGCAGGTACGAACTGAGGCACCGCAACACCGCATGATGCACGCTCGTATTCATCACGACGTGCAAGCACCTCGTCTATCTTTGCTCGATAGTAAGCTGTCACATTCTTCACATACGACTCGTCCTTCAGCCTACCCTCAATCTTAAACGATGTGACACCGGCATCCATCATCTGCTCTACATAATCGCTACGGTTCATATCTTTTAGCGACAACAGATACTTCTCCTTGCACAACAGGTTATCATCTGCATCCCTCAAATCGAACGACAGACGGCAGAACTGAGCACATGCCCCCTTGTTGGCACTTCGTCCGAAACAGTACTGCGATGCGTAGCACTGTCCGCTGTAACTCACACATAAGGCACCATGCACGAACACCTCGAGTTCCGTATCCGGGACACTCTTGTGAATATCGCCAATCTCGGACAAAGAGAGTTCCCTCGCAAGCACCACACGCGAGAATCCTGCATCGGAGAGAAAACCCACCTTACGGGCATCGCGGTTATCGGTCTGCGTGCTTGCATGCAGCTGAATAGGCGGTATATTCATTTTCAGAATACCTAAATCCTGAACTATCAACGCATCAACACCTATCTCATAAAGTTCGCCAATAAGTTTTTCGACCTGTGCAATATCACTATCCTCTACAATTGTATTAAGCGTAACGTAGACCTTCACTTTGTACAAATGGGCATACTCCACAAGCTTGGCAATATCTTCGACACTGTTTCCGGCAGCCTGCCTTGCGCCAAACTGCATTGCACCGATATACACAGCATCGGCACCATGATTGACAGCCGCAATACCCTCTTTTATGCTACGCGCAGGGGAGAGCAATTCTATTTTTCTTTTCTTAACCATCTATATGCAATTAATATCTGCGAAGATACTTAAAATAGCGCAATCTTGAACATCAAAAAGAAAAAACAACTTCAAGGATAAAAAAACAGAGAGCCACAGCACCATTTTAACTAAAATATTTGTAAATTTGCAGTAATAAGCGAATGTATGTTTCTGTTACAACAAAATCATATATCCCGCTTGTTTAATATATCATCAGCAAATATTCACAGAAAGGAATATTCAGTATATGAACAAACTCGAACGACATATATCACATCTGCTCTCAAGCAACGATTGTGTAATTGTACCGGGCATCGGAGCATTCTTGGCTCATCGTGTACCTGCACGTTATCTATCAGATGAGCAGATATTCATGCCTCCACATCGCACATTGGGTTTCAACCCACAGGTGAAGGTTGACGATGCCCTTTTGGTATCAAGCTACATAAAAGAGGAGAAGCTCTCTTACAGCGATGCATACGATGTAATGCAAAAGGATATCAGCATGCTCAATGCAAACTTATCACAGAACGGAACAGTACGTTTCGGTGCATTGGGTACATTCTCAATGGATATAAACAACAATATATTGTTCGAGCCCGACAGTAACGGCATAGACGACCCATACAACTATGGATTCGAGACACTCTCCATTGCCCGTCTACAAAGCAGAAAAGAGAAGACAATCACAATAAAGCGCAAAGAGCTTGGCCGTTATATCGCAGCCGCAGCAGCAGTGATACTCACATTTCTGTTTGTAACACCCATTAGCGACCGCGCCTATGAGAGCAACCTGAAGGCTTCATTGAGTAACTTTGCATCATCAGAGCAGATATCAATGATGCAACAACTCACAACGACATCGCCTGCAACAGTAGAATCGCCTGCCGACTGCAACATCTATCCTGTAACATCTACATCAGAGGATGCAGCAACATCCGTAAGCACTGCAATAGCGCCGAAGGCTACAGAACCGGTTACAGCAACAGTGGCCGTTGAAGCCGCTACAACTGCGACAGAAACAGGCAAGAAACACTACATAATAGTAGCAAGTTCGCCCACAGCCGAGAATGCACAACTCGCAATAAGCGAACTCACAAGAAAGATGAAGGCCGACTACACCGTTGTGGTATGCGGCAAGCGTCATCGTGTGGCAATAGAGGCATTCAGCACCGAGAGCGAGGCACAAGACGCACTACCCCGTATTCAGACAACATTCCCCGATGCATGGGTGCTTACCCATTAATCTACAAAATAAGATGAAGAAGATAACCTGTCCCAAGTGCGACCACCCTATAGTATTCGACGACAGCGGCTACCCCAAAGGCATGTCTGTGGTTTTTGAATGTGACAGCTGTCGCAAGAGTTTTACAATACGTATAGGCGAAGAGTTAGAGGAGTATCAAGAGGAGGATTTAGGACATGTTGTTGTCATTGAGAACAAATTCTGCTTCAAACAGACACTGCAACTGACCGAAGGCGACAACGTCATAGGCCGATACAACAAGGGAACTGTAATATCGCACCCTATTGAGACACGTGACCCAAGCATGGACCGCCGTCACTGCATAATAAATGTAAAGCGCAATGGAGCCGGTGAACTAATATACACAATACGCGACAATCCAAGCGTTACAGGAACATTTGTCATGAACCGCATATTGGGCGACCGCGAACGCCTGCGCATTGAAGACGGTGCAATCATAACACTTGGAGCAACAACACTGATTCTTCACACTCCCTACGCCGAGGAATAATTAAAAGAACAATCTACATAATACGTTTCAAGCATGCCTTAAGGCATGCTTGAAACGTATTATCGTTTTACGCTATTACGGCAATTATTATCTGTTGCATGGAATTATGCTGTCGGTATACAACATCCGCAGCCTTTCATCAAATACATCGGGAATGAGCGATATATCGTTAACCGTAAAGAGCGCTGTCTTGAAGTCACACAACGTATTGACAAGAGCAAAAAAGGGATATTCGGCAGCACTCGTATGCAAGGCAAGCCACTCAATCTTAGGACCGCGGAAAAGAGCATGCAGCATCATATGCTTGACAAGAGAGCTGTACAAATCCTCGGCCATGCACGAATACAACACCCTGTAATAACCATCACTTAACAGATTCCTATAATCGTCATAGCTGAAAGCCTCTACAACCATACGCTCCTTCAACGAAGGAAAAGCTTCGTTCAGAACCTGCACATCGGACACCTTATCGGTAACAAGAAAAAGTTCCTTATGTCTTGTAAAGAAGTCATTAATATCATTGAGCGTCACAGGTGTATATTTACCATATATACGTCTTGCAACAAACTCCTTGAGAACGGGAGCCGTATCGCCACAATGCACAAAGCCTGTAATCCTGTTAAAATCGCCCCACGAATGTGCCGCAACAAGAACACTGTCGGCCGTATATTGCAAATCGAGTTCAATATATCTATATCCCAATGCAGCAGCATTCTCCATAGCCTCGATACTGTTTGTATAGACATAGCCGTCTATTGCACCACCTGCATGGGCAATATACTCGCATAGAGCCGTCTCCTGCTCCACTTTATGCGAGCAAGAGAGAACCACAATCAACAGCAGCAGATAGAGCAGACGCATACGAATCAAATTGGTGAACAAAGTCCCTTCATAAACTCAAGCTCCTCGCCTGAGAAATAACTATGCAGAGATTCGAAGACCCATGCATTGTAATCATTCAGATAATCCAGAGCCTCCTCATCCATCATC
>CAJGCJ010000012.1 GCA_904501775.1 uncultured Bacteroidaceae bacterium
ATACATTTCCACTGTCTTTCCTCCCATCTGTCCAAGATATTTCATTGAGAGTATCCATGGAGTCACTTCATCTATGAGAGCACGTGCCTCGTCACTGCCAAGAAGGGCATTTGCTGATGCTGTAAGTCTCTGGAACTCCTCGCCTACGGCAATATAGGCCGTTGCGCTGTCGCCCTGAGTCATTTTACTGTCGAATATCTCTTTCGCAGCCACAAAAGCCGGAGATTCGTTCATTCGTCTAAGACCATGAACGTTACTGCCAAGATCGACGTTGTTTTCACAGAAATGACGGAAATAGCTTGCCCTCGTCGGCATAAGATATTTGATAGCCGCCTCCCACGAAGCATCCGAATCGTAAGCACCCATATTCCATGTATAATCGCCAATACTGAAAAGCGACACCTTTGAAGCTTCGGCATACTCCATGGGATTAGATACGAATCCCGACAAGAGGTTGGCGATATCTGTACCGTTTCCGAATGTAGGCCCCATAAGAAGATGGTCTATGCAATAATCAGTTACAGGGTAGTTGAGCCAAATGAACGCCTTACGGTTTATCTGGTTATTGATCCATGTGACATCACTCTTGTCAATCATGTCAACAACAGAGTTGCCTGTCCACATTACATTTATATCGCTATTCATCGTGCTGCCAAGTGTAGGCAAGTAAACACCGTAGCTTCCTGCTTTATGATACTGCGTAGGACATATTATAAGCGGATTCACATCGGGATACTCCGAAGAGAGTTCCTTTGCAATATAATTCATCAGCGATGCCTGCTCGTCGCCATGCGTGCCGTCATCCTCCCACAAATCGTCCCAAAAGACAGCAAAAGTTCTCACGCCCAACCGGCACATCGCCTTCAGTTTATTCACTATGTTACGGCGGTCGGTATCGTTCCACTCTATATCCTCGCCCGGATGTATCGCCCACACGAACTCCACTTTATTCGCTTTTGCTGCATCTACATATTCTTCTATCTGGCGGGCCAAGTCTGCAGGATACTCCTCGCGCCATTTCGATTTATGGTAGACGTCATCCTTAGGACCATATATGTATATGTTCATCTTCTGACGGCCGAAGAGTTCGAACAGGCTCATTCTGTTCTCCACGCTGTAAGGATTACCATAGAAACCCTCAACAAGTCCGCGCTTGGGTACATCGGGATAATCTTTTATGGTTACCTCCATCACCTTGGGCTGCGAAGCAATCTGTATGAAACTCTGTACACCATAGAATGTTCCGCTGCCATCGTTTCCGGCAATGACAACACGGTTGCCCTTTATATCAAGATAGTAACCTTCAGCCTTTTGGGGTATATTGTTCTCATAGGCTTTTACTGCAGCGTCGCCCCTCTCGCCTATAACAAGTTCAACATTGCCGTTTAGTGTAAAATTTTTCTTAAAGAGAGCTACAGCATCGACATCGGCATCGGCCTCACCAACAATAGTGTATGTTGCACTGTTGTCGAAAGCCACATTTTGGCTCCAGTTCACATTGTGTGGAACGGGATAGATTTCTATGCTTTGCGCCTCGCCTCTTGCAACAGTAAGTAACAACAATGATACAAAGAGAAAATGCTTCAAGGTTTTCATAATTTGATGGGATTTAAACACACTGAGAGGATAAAGTGAACAACATTAGCCGGCAGCGCAGGCATTATATACGTTTATTGTCACGCGCCCCAGTTCTCGCGGTCGAGGTTGCGGTAACCGATAGCCTCGGCAATATGATGGCTCTTAATATTCTCGCTTGCCTCAAGGTCGGCTATTGTACGTGCCACTTTCAATATGCGGTCGTATGCGCGTGCCGAGAGATTGAACCTCTCCATTGCCATTTTAAGCATTGCAAGGCTCTGAGTATCTATTGCCGCAAATTTCTTTATCAGTTTTGGAGACATCTGAGCGTTACAGTAAACACCCTCTTCGCCTTTATATCGCTCCTCTTGTATCTTACGCGCCGCAATTACACGCTCACGGATGACAGCACTTGACTCCCCTTCATGCGCATCGGAAATCTTCTCGAACGGAACGGGCACAATCTCAATCTGCAGGTCAATGCGGTCGAGCAACGGACCACTTATCCTGTTAAGATAGCGTTGCACCTGCCCGGGAGTACATACGCAGGCCTTTGTCGGATGATTATAGTATCCGCATGGGCAAGGATTCATGCTTGCCACAAACATAACACCTGCCGGGTACTCTATCTTATAGTTGGCACGGGCTACACATATCTTTCGGTCTTCAAGCGGCTGACGCATCACCTCGAGCACGTCGCGGCTGAACTCGGGCAGCTCGTCGAGAAAGAGCACTCCGTTGTGTGCAAGTGATATCTCACCCGGACGCGGATTGGTGCCACCGCCACACAGCGCCACCGATGAGATTGTATGGTGGGGACTGCGGAAAGGACGTTGTGTTATAAGTGCAGCCCCGTCGGGAAGCTGTCCGCTGACAGAATGTATCTTTGTAGTCTCAAGGCTCTCCTGCAGTGTAAGAGGAGGCAATATGCTTGGAAGACGCTTTGCCATCATACTCTTTCCGCTACCGGGAGGACCTATCATTATAAGGTTGTGACCACCTGCAGCAGCAACCTCGAAGGCACGTTTCACGCTCTCTTGTCCACGCACATCGCTGAAGTCGAATTCGAAACTACTTTGTCGCGAATAGAACTCCTGTTCGAGATTGATGTTACAAGCAGCAAGTTCCCCTTCTCCGTTTAGGAAGGAAATCACCTGTTTGATATTGTCGGCAGCATATATCGAAAGCCCCTCAACCACTGCGGCCTCGGCAGCATTCTGCTGTGGCAATATTATGCCATGATAACCAAGTTCCTTAGCCTTTATTGCTATCGGAAGAATTCCTTTTACGGGCATCAATCCGCCGTCGAGCCCCAACTCTCCCATTATGATATATTTATCGAGATTCCCGCTGTTTATAATACCATCGGACGCAAGAATTCCAATTGCAATAGGAAGGTCGTATGCCGAACCCTCTTTACGGATATCGGCCGGAGCCATATTAACTATTATCTTTTTGCTGGGGAATTTAAGCCCGTTGTGCTGCAATGCAGAATGTATGCGATGATAGCTCTCTTTTACCGCATTGTCGGGGAGCCCTACAAGGAAGAATTGTATTCCGCGCAGCGCATTCACCTCTATTGTGACAAGAGTGGCATTGATGCCCTGAATGGCCGCTGCATATACTTTAGTCAACATGGGAGTTATTTTATTATCTTCTCGTTTACTTCTTTATTGGCTTCGTTCATACGCAAGCCCTTTTTCTTTGCAGCTGCTGTCTTTGAATCATTGCCTTTGTCCTTCTTCTCCTGCTCATTCTTTCGTGCAGCCTCTTTCTCTTTCTTGGCCTTTTCCTTAACCTTGAACTTATTTATCAACGAGTCTACAGTATAGACAAAATCATCGGGCTTTATATTAAAGCTGTTTATTCTCATATATGGGTTTACCAACATGCTAAACGGCAGTTTCTCAATAGTGAACTCCTTTACCACTGCATTATCCCACATTTTTACATCGCACACGTTATAGCCTGTGATACTGTCGTTCTCAATACATCTTTTCCATGCTGCAGTGTCGTGGTCGATTGAGATGTTGAGCCTTTCAAAGTAGTCCTTATCGAGTTTATCCTTTACATCATTGAATTTCTTAAGGTATGATATGCTGGCTGTATCCCACGATGCCCACACCGTTACAAGCAAGTATTTGTCCATGAAGGTCGAACGCTTTATAGTATCGTTACCGGCAGTGACAAATGTGTATTCGGGCATTGAGCGGTTGTTTATATTCTGAATCTTACCGTCTGCCAGCCTTTTTACACTGCTTATATAGCTGTTGTCCTGCAAGGTACCGCCCATATACTCTATTCTCTTTTTTATCAGAGAACCCTTCGCATCATATACATCCACCAGATATCGTTGCAACAGATGTATGTTTACATCGCTGTAAGGATGACATTTTATGAAGCTGTCTATCTTCTCCAAACGTTGCGACCTCAACAACACACTCTCTATTCTGTCCGATATGCTATCGTGCAGAGCCTGTATTGCTCCGCCTGATATGAGCCAACGGTCATTTTCATATTTCATGGCTGCATCGACATTCGGCTCGGCATACAGCGGCAGCATGCTTCCGTTGGGCAGCACCATAGTCAATGGTATCACTGTATCTGTTTCGAGTATATACTCGAAATAGCCTTTGTCATTGGTCTGTATTGTATCAATCTGTTCATAACGGCTATCTATACCATAGACATAGATAGTGTCATTGCCGCTCCCATACTCACCTTCGAGCGTAAACAGAGAGACCTGCTCGTTGCATGCAACGAGCATAAACAGAACTGCCAATAAGAATGTCGCTTTTGTATTCATGCTGTCTACCCGATACCGTTTTACTGTTTGTTGGCACGTTTGCGCTCTAACTCATCAAGAATTATCTTACGCATACGCATTGATTTTGGAGTAACCTCGATATACTCGTCCTCCTTGATATATTCAAGTGCCTCCTCGAGCGAGAAGATTATTGGGGGCACAATGCGAGCCTTGTCGTCCGAGCCGCTGGCACGCATATTGGTAAGTTTCTTGCTCTTGGTGACGTTTATCACAAGATCGTTCTCGTGGATGTGCTCACCCACTACCTGTCCTGCATAGACCTCTTCTTGCGGACTGATGAAGAAACGTCCCCTATCCTGCAACTTATCTATTGCATACGCAAATGCAGTACCGCTCTCCATTGCCACCATAGAGCCATTGGTGCGACGCTCAATATCGCCCTTATGGGGCTGATACTCTTTGAAACGGTGCGCCATGATAGCCTCACCGGCCGATGCAGTAAGCACATTGGTACGCAAGCCTATTATACCGCGCGAAGGTATGTTGAACTCTATATTCACACGCTCGCCCTGCGCTTCCATCGACAACATCTCGCCCTTGCGTCGTGTTACCATATCGATTATCTTGCTTGAATAGTCGGTAGGCACGTTTATTGTAAGCTCTTCGATAGGCTCGCAACGCACTCCGTCAATATCTTTATATATAACCTGAGGCTGTCCCACCTGCAACTCATAACCCTCGCGGCGCATTGTCTCAATAAGCACTGAGAGATGCAGCACTCCGCGGCCATAGACAGTCCATGCATCCTCGTCGGCGGCCTTGCGTACACGAAGAGCAAGGTTCTTGTCGAGTTCCTTATCAAGACGGTCCTGTATATGACGCGATGTCACATATTTACCCTCCTTGCCAAAGAATGGCGAGTTGTTTATGGTGAAGAGCATACTCATGGTAGGCTCGTCGATTGCAATTGTAGGCAGTGGCTCAGGATTCTCGAAGTCGCATATAGTGTCGCCGATTTCAAATTTCTCGAGGCCGACAATGGCACATATATCACCGGAACTTACCGATTCATTGCGTTTGCGTCCCAATCCCTCGAATGTGTGCAGCTCTTTTATCTTTACCTTTGTCTGTACACCGTTACGACTACAGAGAGTCACATTCGCACCCTCGGCAAGTGTTCCTCTATGTACGCGACCCACAGCTATACGTCCGGTGTAGGGCGAATAGTCGAGTGATGTTATTAGCATCTGTGGGGTACCTTCAAGTTTCTTGGGGGCAGGTATGTGCTCAATTATTGCATCGAGCAGGGCTGTTATATCCTCGGTCTGATTACGCCAGTCGGTACTCATCCAATTGTTCTTTGCCGAACCGAATATCACAGGGAAGTCGAGCTGCTCCTCTGTAGCATCCAAAGAGAACATCAGATCGAATACCATTTCGTGTACCTCGTCGGGGCGGCAATTGGGCTTATCCACCTTGTTTACCACTACAATAGGCTTAAGACCAATCTGCAAAGCCTTCTGCAACACGAAACGAGTCTGGGGCATAGGGCCTTCAAAAGCATCCACCAGCAACAGACAGCCATCGGCCATGTTAAGAACTCGCTCCACCTCGCCGCCGAAGTCGCTGTGTCCCGGAGTGTCGATGATATTAATCTTTGTATCCTTATACTGTATCGACACATTCTTTGACAAGATGGTTATTCCTCGTTCACGCTCAAGGTCATTGTTGTCGAGTGTGAGCGCGTCGTTGTTTTGCTCTTTCAGCAGATTGCCTGCAAGCATCATCTTGTCCACGAGTGTAGTTTTGCCATGGTCGACGTGGGCGATAATGGCTATGTTGCGTAAGTTTTGCATATATATTATCTTGTTCGTACTAAATTCAACAAATGGCGTGCAACCCCCATTTCCCCGGGGCCGTCGCTTGCGACGGCAAAGTTACAAAAAAATATGCAATAAGACAAAACCGAACGGCAATATCAACTTCGGCATATTCATCCTTTTTTTTTGGACTTCGTTATATACATTCTTTTTTAAAATAGTATATTTGCAATTGATATCTGCAAAGCAGACAAAAACAGACGGAATAAAAACACAATCCTCATACAACAGAATGAAAAGAGAAGATTTCGAGATAATGGCACCGGCAGGCTCACGCGAGAGCCTTATGGCTGCAATACAGGCAGGAGCCAATTCAATCTATTTTGGCATTGAGCACCTTAACATGCGTGCCCACTCGGCAAGTGCTTTCAGCATAAACGACCTGCGCGAAATTGCACAGATATGCGAGAAGAACGGCGTAAAGAGCTATCTTACCGTAAACACCATAATATACGAGAACGACCTCGACATGATGCACCGCATTGTGGATGCAGCCAAGGAGTCGGGAATCTCGGCTGTCATCGCAGCCGACATAGCGGTGCTCCAATACTGCAACAGCATCGGCGTTGAAGTACACCTGTCGACACAGCTCAACATAAGCAACAGCGAGGCCCTCAAATTCTATGCAAAGTTTGCCGATGTAGTGGTGCTTGCACGTGAATTGAATGTCGATCAGGTAGAGGCCATACATCGCGTAATCATCGAAGAGGATATCAGAGGTCCAAAGGGGAATCTCATACGCATTGAGATGTTCTGTCACGGAGCACTCTGCATGGCAATCTCGGGCAAATGTTATCTATCTCTTCATCAGCTGGGACGCAGCGCCAACCGTGGCGAGTGCATGCAGGTGTGCCGCAGAGGTTACATCGTGAAGGACCGCGAAAGCGACATCGAGCTCGAGGTTGACAACAAATATATCATGTCACCAAAAGACCTGAAGACAATAGGCTTTATGGACCGTCTAATCAAGGCAGGCGTACGTGTGTTCAAGATTGAGGGACGCGCACGAGGTCCCGAATATGTAAGCACCGTGGTTGCATGCTACAAAGAGGCACTCGAAGCGTGCCTTGACGGCAGTTTCAGCCAAGAAAAGTGCGTGGAATGGGACAAGAAACTTGCCACCGTATTCAACCGAGGATTCTGGGACGGCTACTACTTAGGACAGAAACTGGGAGAATGGAGCAACATTTACGGCTCACAGGCAACTGAAAGAAAAGTATATATAGGACGTGGCGTAAAATATTTCTCAAAGCTCGGTGTTGGCGAATTCTACATTGAGGCCGGCGAGCTGCACGTTGGAGACAAGCTGCTGATAACAGGCCCTACAACAGGAGCAATGTATGTAGACCTTGAAGAGGCACGAGTAGACTTGGGTGCGGTAGACACAGTTCCCAAAGGCGTATATGTATCGTTCAAAGTACCCGACAAGATACGTCCTGCCGACAAGCTCTACAAAATAGAGAGCACAGGACGAAGCTGCGAATAAAACATCATGATACGCCCCCTGTCACTGAAAGTTGGCGACAAGATAGCTATTGTCTCACCTGCAGGGGCAATACGCGACCACTCCATTGTCGAAAAGGCTGCGCAAACCTTGCGCAGCTGGGGATTAGAGCCTGTAATATCACCACGCACCCTTTCACGCAACGGCTACTATGCAGGCAGCCGACAGGAACGCACCGAAGAGATGCTGAACGCCATTGTCGATGACAGTATCAAGGCAATACTATGCAGCTATGGCGGATTCGGCTGCATACACCTCATCGAAGATGTTTCAAAGGCAATAAAGGAAAGTCCAAAATGGATTATAGGAATGAGCGACTGCTGCGTACTGCACGCTGCATGCAGCGCAGCAGGGATAGAATCGCTGCATGCCTCACAATGTCGCCACCTTGCCGAATTCCCGACAAGCGAACACGTCGCAAATATAAGAAGAATACTTTTTGGCGACCTGCCCCAATATCAGCTGAAACCGCACCCACTGAATATCACCGGACACGGGGAGGGTGTCATATCGGGCGGCAACATGTCGGTATTATGTTCATTACTGCGCACACCATACGACATCTTCAGACCCGGAAACATTCTGTTCATAGAGGATATAAACGAGCCGATATACCGCATTGAGCGCATGCTGCAGAATTTGAAACTTGCAGGCATTCTGCAACAGTCACAGGCGCTTATTGTAGGGGAATTTACCGACACTAAGGAGCACACCGCATTCGGCGGTACGCTATACGAGATAATACACCGCATCGTTTCAGACTGCAATATTCCTGTATGCTTTAATTTCCCCGTCGGACACGGGGCTGTGAACATGCCCGTCATAGAAGGGGCAAAGGCTATTATTGAAATTACTGAAGAGAGGGGAACAACCCTCAAATTCCTTTAGGAATCACTCGCTTTGCGAAACAATCTTCACATCGTCGCCTTCGACATAACGCTCGTGCGAGATTGTTTTTCCGTCCCACACGACATACGCGAAAGTATATATCCAGTCGCCCAGCAATATACAGCGGGCACCGCCATCGAGCATCATATCCTCGTCACAATGACGATGACCAAAGATAAAGCAATCGACACTGCTGTGTTTTGAAAGATATCTCTTGGCAAACTGCACACACGACTCCTTATCCTCGCCCATAAACGGGGTATCGCCCTTTATCTTATGCTGCACCATGCTGTGCTTGGCCCAACTGTTACCCATCCAAATGCTCCAGCGCGGATGTACCGTAGAGAAGAGAAAACGCAGCAGCTTGCTGCGGAACATAGAACGCATTATCGAATATTTCCAATCATCGGCAAACTCATCTCCATGAGCCATGAAAAACTCCTTGCCCATAAGCTCTACAAGGAAAGGCTCGCGATGCACTATCATACCACACTCCTTCTCGAAATAGTCGAGACACCACTGGTCGTGGTTACCTGTAAAGAAGTGCACTTCGACACCCATATCCGTAAGTTCGGCCACCTTGCCCAAGAAACGGGTAAATCCCTTCGGCACCACATATTTGTACTCGTACCAGAAATCGAACATATCACCAAGCATATATATGGCTGCAGCATCCCCTTTTATCTTATCGAGAAAAGAGACAAGGCGACGCTCCTGAGTGCGGCGGTGTTCAAGTGCCCAAGCACCAAGGTGCGCATCGGACAGGAAATATATCTTCTTCATGGCAGTGTGTTTGCTGTTTAAAAAAACGTTACAACAGACCCAATTCGAGCTTGGCCTCTTCGGTCATTAGTTCTTGACTCCACTCGGGTTCGAATACAAGATTAAGAGTAAGCTTGCTCACTCCCTCGAGAGTCTCAATCTTTTGCCTAACATCCTCCATCATAAAATCGGCTGCAGGGCAATTGGGAGCAGTAAGAGTCATATCTACCTCTACTGCGTTATCCTCTTTTACCTCGATACGGTAAATCAATCCCAAGTCATAGATATTGACAGGAATCTCGGGATCGTACACGGTTTTTATCATCTCAACAATTTTCTGCTCCAACTCAAATTTTTCCATATTCAAGGTATTTTATTCTTTCACAAATCAAATTCTTCCTTCATCGACATAACTGTAATACCCATTTGATGTGAGTATTATATGGTCGAGAAGACGTATATTCATAATTTTACATGCCTGCGACAGACTGTTTGTTATCTTGTCGTCCTCGGCGCTTGGCCTGAGGCTGCCCGAAGGATGATTATGACAAAGAGCAACCGAGGTCGCACGCTTGAGCAGTGCCTCGCGCAACACCAGCCGTATATCCACAAGAGTTGCCGTAAGGCCACCGCTGCCTATGCGCACATGGTCTATCACACGATGCATATTATTCAGCAGCAGCACATAGCACTCCTCTATTGTGTTATCACACAGGATAGGATAGAAGTAGGTGTACAGATCGTGCGACGAGCGTATGCGAAGAACCTCTTCGCGGCTATCGTTCTCGCGTCTTTTCCACAACTCACACGCTGCCATTATAGTCATTGCTTTTGCCGGACCTATACCTTTGAATTGGCACAGGTCGTCGAAAGAGAGTCTTGCCAATTGGGCTATGCTGTCACCACACGATGCAAGAATCTTTCTCATAAGCGTAACAGCCGACTCATCGACAGTACCCGAGCCTATCAGCATCGCAAGCAATTCCGATTTGCTCAGCGACGAGATACCATGTCTGGCAGCCTTCTCGCGAGGACGCTCGTCAAGCGGCCACTCTTTTATGCTCGGTTTTGTCTTTTCTTGAGTCATCAGCCTCTGTTATATAGTTTGGTAAGATTCTTCTTTGTCTCCAGTGGCTGTTTAAGAATCATCTTAAACCATAGAGCCTTAAGGAAGCCTGTGCCGTATCCCGAAATCTGTACCGCAGCGGTAACCACCGAATAGAGTGCAACCTTCAGGCTTTTGTTCTTGAACAACGAGTCGAAGAAGATAAGCATCACATACAACAACGGCAATAGCAGCAACCACGGAAAGAAGATGGCAGCAACAAGCAAAATTGCGCCAAAGACAAGCATAAGCGCAGGCATTGCGTGTACTATCTTCAACGAACCGGGATGTTTTATCTGCAGCCATATGCGCGCCTGTCCAAAGTTATTCACCTGTTTGAAGAAGCGGCTCAGGTCGACACGGCGCTTGTGATACACAAAAGCCTCGCGTATAAGACTGATGCTGAAACCGGCCTTGCGTATACGTATGCTAAGGTCGATATCCTCGCCCATCATATCCTCGAAGCCACCGACCTTTTCGTAAACAGCCCTCGAAAAGCCCATGTTGAATGTACGGGGACAGAACTTCTCGGCAACAACCTTTCCGCCACGTATTCCGCCGGTAGTCCAGAAACCGGTCATCGAATGGTTGACAGCCTTCTGCACATCCGAGAAAGAGGCATCTGCCGCATCGGGACCACCGAAACAGTCGCATTTCTGCTTCTCAATTGCCGACTGCAATCTCTCGAAATAGAAAGGAGGCAATATCACATCCGAATCGAAAAAGAGCAGATAATCGCCCGTAGCGCGCTCCATTCCATAGTTTCGTGTATCACTACGGCCCGAGTTGGGTTTAAAATAGTAATGAATGGTAAAAGAAGAACGGTAGCAATCAAGCAAATGATCGCACCGTTCCTTTGAACCATCCTCTATAATAAGCAACTCAAAAGGTTTAACCGTCTGAGCCGCCAGACTCTCGAGAAGTTCCTTTATTTCATCGGGCCTGTTATATACGGGGACTATTATAGAGTATAACAAATCTATTGTATTTTAAATTAAGCCTTTACGCGACCAACGTATGAACCGTCGCGTGTATCAACCTCAACAAGCTCGCCCTCGTTAATGAAGAGAGGCACACGAATCTCGGCACCAGTCTCGAGTGTAGCGGGTTTTGTTGTATTTGTTGCTGTATCACCCTTAAGACCGGGCTCGGTGTATGTAACAGCGAGAACAACCTTTACAGGCATATCTGCAAAAAGCACAGTCTCGGTAGTTGCATCAGTTACAACCTCGAGAATAGCGCCCTCTTTCATGTAATCGACACCGTTGATTTGGTACGAGGGGATAGGAATCTGCTCGTATGTCTCCTGATTCATGAAGATATAATCGCTACCCTCCTGATAGAGATACTGATAGGGACGACGCTCAACACGTACATCCTCGAGCTTCTCACCGATGTTGAAACGACGCTCCAATACATATCCATTCACAACGTCTTTAAGCTTTGTACGCATGAATGTGTTACCCTTACCGGGCTTTACATGGAGGAAGTCGATACAGAAGTACAATTTGCCATCCATACGGATTGCTGTACCAATTTTAATGTCTTGAGAGTTAATCATATTCTTAAAATATTTTAAATAATAATTATTATTCCGAAAAATCCGTCGCGAAGATACAAAAAAGTAAAAGAACATGCAATTATTGGCAAAGATAATTAACATAGATAAATAAAAAGATGTATATTCGCATCGCAAAATTATACTGACATTTAAAAAGCAAAAAAAAGATTAAACATTGAGCCATAAGAAGTGTCAGAATTGCATAGCGCCTTCCCTTTTGAAAATATAATTACAACAGAATATGTATAGAATTTTAATAGCATTGCTGACACTGCTTACACCACTTGCCATGTTTGCACAGGCAACAGCTGATGTTAGTGGAAAACTGATTGACTCAAAGACAAAAGAGCCCTTGTCGTATGTAACAGTTGCGCTTATCCCAAAAGGCAGCAACACACCCATAAACGGTGTCAACACCGACGACGATGGTTTTTTCAACATCAAGAACGTAAAGAAGGGAGAGTACGTTGCAAGAATTTCGTTCGTAGGATATATTGACGACAACCGCAGTTTCGAAGTGACAGGCAAGGGAAACGTCGATTTGGGCATAATACGTCTGAAACCCGACAACAAACTTTTAAAAGAAGTTGTCGTCACCGAACAGCGCAGCCAAATGACATTTGAAATAGACCGTCGTGTCTTTACCGTCGACCAGAGCATTGCCACAACAGGCGGCAGCGCATCGGATGTGCTCGAAGATATCCCATCGGTAGAGGTTGACACCGAGGGCAAGGTATCTTTGCGTGGCAGCGAGAGCGTTACAGTGTGGATAAACGGAAAGGCATCGGGACTCACATCCGACAACCAAGGAGATATTCTGCAGCAGATGCCCGCCGGAAGCATCGAGAGAATCGAGGTTATAACAAACCCATCGGCAAAGCACTCGCCCGAGGGCACTGCCGGTATCATCAACATCGTGCTTAAGCGCGACCGAAAGGCAGGATACTACGGCAGCGTACAGGCCGGCGGCGATTCACAAGGCGGTTACAATGCAGGCGGCAACATCAACTACAGCAGCGGCAAGTTCGATGCATATGCTAACGTAAACTATCGCCATCAGAACCACGAAGGAGAGGGCGATTCATACACACGGTACTACAACCACGACAGATACCAAAGACAGAGAAGCACCAGTTCACGCGAGCCCGACAACTTCTTTGCACGCGCAGGCATCACATGGCGCTTTACCGAAAAGGATGAAATCTATGCTAATGTCATGGGCATGAGAACACGTGGCGAAATGGGCAACACCGCATACACATACAGTGGCTCATTGCAGAATGCAGACACAACAGAGACACGCATACGCACCACAGAGGCCATTAACAAGCCCAAGATGTTCAATATCGAAGGAGGCTATCGCCACACATTCGGTGAAGGCCACTTCATAGACCTGTCGGCCAGTTACAACATCTGGGGCATGAACAACAACACGACTTACCGTCAGAATACCCAGTGGGCCGGAAACAACCAGATTGCCAAGAGCTACCAGTTCCAGAACAACGAAGTTGACAACCGTTCGACATTCATCAAATTGGAGTATGAGAACAAGATAAGTGAAAACTCAAGAATAGAGGCCGGATATAACGGAACATTATCGCGTGACGAGAATCCCACCATCACCTACAACGACGAGGCACACCAACAGGAAGACAAGAACATGTTCAACCGATTCATCTACAATCAGGACACACATGCCTTCTACGGAACATACTCGGGGCGTGTCGGCAAGTTCGGTTATCAGCTGGGATTGCGCGGTGAGTATTGGCGCATAAAGACCCGTTCACTCAATTGGGAGCAGGAGCACAACCCCTCACAGCGTCCCGATTACACAGACAAGGACTTCTTCTCGCTGTTCCCCAGCATGTTCCTGAGCTACTCTCTGCCCAACGGACACGAACTGCAGGTAAACTACACTCGCCGTCTGCGCCGTCCTTGGGGAGGCCAACTGAACAGTTTCAGCAACATCAGCGACTCGACAAACATATCGTTCGGTAACCCCGGCCTGACTCCCGAATACTCCAACGCGTACGAGCTCAACTACATAAAGAACTGGAAAGACCACACACTCTCTGTCTCGGGATATTTCCGCACAACGGACGACGTAATTGAGCGAATCAGCTACAGCGACCCTGTAAAGAATATAATGTACACCACACACGAGAATGTGGCAAGCGAAAAATCGGCAGGACTCGAGATCATAGGCAAAAACCGTCTATTCAAGAAACTCGACCTTACCACAACTCTCAACCTGTTCTATTACAAGCTCGACGGCTTCAAATACACAATCAACGGACAGGACATAACAGGCGAGGCTGACGAGAATTTCTCCTGGAATGCGCGCATGACTGCAAGCATGATGTTACCTTGGGCCATTACCATGCAGGCAACAGGACGCTACAACGCCAAGAGAGTAGTTGCACAGGGTCATCGCGAGCCCAACTACTCATTCGACCTCGGTTTCCGCAAAAGTTTCAACCAGCACTGGAGCCTGAGTATGAACGTACGCGACCTGTTCGACAGCAGAGGCTGGCACACCGTTACAAGCGACAACACATTCTACCGCGACTCGGAGAGCCGTCACGGAGGCCGCCGATTCGGTATCACCCTCACATACAGCTTCGGCAACATGAAAGCCAAGCGTCCGACACGCAAGCCCAACCAGAACATGAATCAGAACATGAACATGGGCGACGAGGGCTATGGCGACGAAGGCATGATGTAAAAAAAACGAAGAGAACCATACACGAATAAAGCACCGGGGAGTATCCTCCGGTGCTTTACTCGTATTATATGCCACCATATTTTATTATTTGCTAAAAGTTATTGATAAAAAGTTTTTTCAATTCATAAATGTTTGCGACATTTGCAACAATACATAACACAGACCAAAAACAAATTTGTACATATAACAAACACAAATTTTGACCATATCATGGCAGAACAAGAAAAGAACCAGATTACCGACAAGGTAATAGTACGTTTCTCGGGCGATTCGGGAGACGGTATGCAGTTGGCGGGAAACATTTTCTCCACCATATCTGCAACGGTAGGAAACGACATCTGTACATTCCCGGACTATCCGGCCGACATACGTGCTCCGCAAGGAGTACTCACCGGTGTATCGGGCTTTCAGGTACATATCGGAGCCGACAAGGTATATACACCCGGTGACAAGTGCGACATCCTTATCGCAATGAACCCTGCCGCGCTGAAGACACAATACAAACACTGCAAGCCGACAGCGGCAATCATTATAGACACCGACTCATTCACAGCAAAAGACCTTGAGAAGGCCGAGTTCAAAACCGATGACCCGATAGCAGAACTCGGAATAACATGTGACGTAGTGCCATGTCCCATAACATCGATGTGTCTGGAGACACTCAAGGACAGCGGCATGGACAACAAGAGCATTATACGTTGTAAGAACATGCTTGCACTCGGTCTTGTATGCTGGCTCATCAATCGCGACCTGAGCCTTGCCGAGAACATGTTGCGCGCCAAGTTTGCCAAGAAACCCGAAATAGCAGAAGCGAACATAAAGGTTTTGCGTGCCGGTTACGACATGGGACACAACACCCACGCATCAATCTCGCACAGCTACAGCATCGAGAGCAAAGACAAGACAAAAGGCCGTTACATGGATATAAACGGCAACAAGGCTACCGCTTACGGCCTAATGGCCGCAGCCGAGAAAGCCGGCATGCGCCTGTTCCTTGGCTCATACCCCATAACACCGGCAACAGACATCCTACACGAGCTTGCCAAGCACAAATCAATGGGTGTGGTAACTATGCAGGCCGAAGACGAGATAGCAGGATGCGCATCTGCAGTAGGTGCCGCATACGCAGGAGCACTCGCATGTACATCAACATCAGGCCCCGGTATATGCCTCAAGAGCGAAGCTATAAACCTTGCAGTCATCACAGAGTTGCCTCTTGTCATAATAGACGTACAACGCGGAGGCCCCTCGACCGGACTTCCCACAAAGTCGGAGCAGACCGACCTGTTGCAGGCCCTTTTCGGACGTAATGGAGAAAGCCCCATGCCCGTAATTGCCGCTACATCGCCCACCGACTGTTTCGAATCGGCATATCTTGCAGCAAAGATAGCTGTAGAGCACATGACACCTGTCATCCTGCTCAGCGACGCATTCATTGCAAACGGCTCGGCAGCATGGAAACTGCCCAACCTTGCCGAATATCCCGAAATAAAGCCTAACTATGTAACACCCGAGATGAGCGAAGGATGGAGCCCCTACAAGCGCAACCCCGACACATTGGTACGCTATTGGGCTGTTCCCGGCACACCCGGTTTCATGCACCGCATAGGAGGATTGGAGAAGAATGACAAGACCGGAGCGATATGCAACGATCCCGACAATCACCATCTGATGGTTGAGCAGCGCGCACAAAAGATTGAACGCATTGCCGACACACTTCCACCGCTGAAGGTAGAAGGTGATGCAGATGCCGAGCTACTGATTGTTGGCTTTGGCGGCACATACGGCCACTTGCACGAAGCTATGTTGCAGATGTGCAGCGAGGGCAAGAAAGTAGCCCATGCACACCTCAATGTAGTAAATCCTTTGCCACGCAACACACAAGAGACACTTGCACGCTACAAGAAGGTGGTAGTAGCCGAACAGAATATGGGACAACTTGCTGCATTCCTGCGCATGAAGACCACAGGTGCTAATATCATCCAATACAACGAAGTTAAGGGACAACCATTCAATGTGGCTACATTGGTAGATGCATTCACTAAAATTATGGAGGAATAAGGCTATGAGCAATTATAAAGCACAAGATTTTAAATTTGGACAACCCCGTTGGTGTCCGGGATGCGGTGACCATGCTTTCCTTGGAGCACTGCACAAAGCTATGAGCGAGATAGGCGTAGCTCCACACGAGACAGCAGTAATATCGGGTATAGGATGCTCGTCGCGCCTGCCCTACTACATGAATACATACGGATTCCACACAATACATGGACGAGCAGCAGCCATTGCAACAGGAGCAAAGGTTGCCAACCCCAACCTCACAGTATGGCAGATATCGGGTGACGGCGACGGCCTTGCCATTGGTGGAAACCACTTTATCCATGCGGTACGCCGTAACATCGACCTCAACATGATTCTGCTGAACAACCGCATCTATGGCCTCACAAAAGGACAATACTCACCTACATCGGTACGCGGTTTCGTAAGCAAGTCATCGCCCTATGGTACGGTCGAAGACCCCTTCCGCCCGGCCGAACTCTGTTTCGGTGCACGTGGCAACTTCTTTGCACGCTGCGTTGCAACAGACATGACAGCTGCAGTAGAGTGTCTGAAAGCAGCTGCACAACACAAAGGAGCATCAGTAACCGAAGTGTTGCAGAACTGCGTAATCTTCAACAACGGCACACACGAGAGTGTCTATACAAAAGAGGGACGCGCCAAGAATGCAATATATCTTGAGCACGGCAAACCTATGCTGTTTGGAGAGAACAAGGAGTTTGGACTTGTACAGGAGGGATTCGGACTTAAAGTTGTCAAATTGGGCGAGAACGGTATAACTGAGAATGATATCCTTGTACACGATGCACATTGTACCGACCCGACACTGCACTTGAAGCTCGCGCTTATGGAAGGCCCCGACTTCCCTGTCGCACTTGGTATAATACGCGATGTTGAGGCACCCACCTACAACGACAGCGTACATGCCCAAATTGAGGAGGTAAAGACAAAGAAAGCCTATCACAACTTTGCCGAGTTGTTAGAGACAAACGAGATTTGGGAAATAAAATAATCTTCAGATCATTCAAACAGAACAATGGGGAGTAAGTTAACTTACTCCCCATTGTTCTGTTATATAAAAATCCATTCGGGTTCTACTTCCTATATTATATAATTACATCACACTTATATATTACATTATAACATATTATCAGAGTTGTATTTATAAAACAAAAAGTGGAGAGCCAATGCTCTCCACTTTTTGTTAATATTTCACGGATTCTTTACTTAACAAGAACCTTCTTACCATTTACGATGTAAACGCCCTTAGCTGTAATTGCATTTACCTTGCGACCTGTGAGGTCGTAGATAACCTGCTCAACGTTCTCTACCTTGACATCCTCGATTGCAGTTGCAACCTCAACCTCCTCAACACGGAATGCCGATGTAAAGTTCTCGTTGTAGAATGCATCACCTGCACCGTCGAATGCACCTGCTGAATGCTTAACAACGAAAGGACCAAACATATCAACATTCTTACCATTGTCATAACCACGGTAACCGTTGATTCTAACAAGACCGAAGAGGTCAGCGTTAGTTGCAGCAACACTACCACCTGCGAGAATCTTAGTAATGTTCAACTTGGTAACAGCCAATGTACCGTCGCTCTCGAGACCGGTCTCACTCTCGTTATCCAACCAAGACTTACCGCCAATTGTAGGATAAGCAAGATAGTAAGCATCATCTGAGGTCTTGAACTGATAGTTGTAATCGCCATCAATTACAGAGCAAACGAATTTAGCAGACTCGGGAACCTCTGCAGGCTCAACCAATGTCAGAGCGCCGTCAACAGCGTTGATTACATATTTAGCCTCGCCACCATACATTGCTGTGAATGTATAAGCCTTACCTGCCTCGGGAAGGATAATATCAGTTGTTGCATAGTATGCAGAAACTGCTGACTTCAATACACTACCGGCCTCGGCTGTGGGAGATGCCTCGGCAGCCTCAACTGCAGCCTGCAATGTAGCACGGGGAGCCTCTGCGGGATAACCTACTGCATTGGGAGTAGAAGCGAGCAAATCCTTAACATCTTTTATAAGAGCTACGGTAGCCTCGTCTGCAGGCTCTTCACCTGATACCTCAAGCATAACGTCTACAATCTGACCACCGTTCTCCATGAAGTCGCCGAACTTACCGTCCTGGTCGCCCATAGGATCGATGCTGCACCAATCAAGCTGGTAACGCATACGGTATGTACCGGGAACTGTGGGAGCTACAAATGCAGGAAGCTCGGGCTTGTCACGGTCGTTACCTGTGATAGCATCACCTACGCTGTTCCAACCATAGTTGTCACTTGCAGCACCGTTATTGTAGAATGAGTAGCTTACGAGGTCACCTGTGGGCTGCCAGTCGCTACCCTCGGCAATACCTGCTGTGAAGCCGTCAGCATCAACGTCTACATAAACGCTGAAGTGAACCCATGAACCGCCTGTCTCAACTACGGGATAAACCTCTTCGCCTGCAGCAACCTTGAAAATCTGTGTCTCAGTAGCGTCAACATAGCACTGTTTCTGTGCGTCTGCGTCAAGAGAATATTTAGAATCGCCGTTCTCAACAGAAGATAAAGAGACTGCTGTTATATTACGGTCAGTTCTGGTCTTTTCACCTGTGAAGCTGGGAGTATAATCTACGGGACCCTCTATTCTTATGATAAAGTCAACCTGACAACCACCATGGGTCTTGATAGCCTTGTCACCCATAGCATCGATGTTGTCCCAGTCAATCTTGATACGCATGCGGTAGTCACCTGATGCAAGGTCGGCGGGCAAGAAGAAGTGGGGAAGACCCTTGCTCTCATTGAAGTCCTCATCATAGTAGGTATCCCTGTTAGCATATTGAGCACTTGCAACATTGCCCCAGATATCCCAACCATCGCCTGAGTCTTTACCATTACGATAGAAGTTATATGTTACCAACTCGCCTTCTGTTGTACCTTCGGGGTTAGCATCGCTGTTGAAAGAACCATCCAAAGCATAATCGATATATCCGTATGCATGCATCCACTCACCGTCCCACTTGAACTCAGAGAACGAGATACGTGCTCCGGGCTCTGTTACAAGAACACTTGCTGTTCTGTCAGCATAGATGGGAGAGAAGTTATCGGCCTGAATTCCTTCTATTGCCAATTCGTTGGTACCGTCTGTGATAGTGAACTTATCGAACTTACGGTTACCATTTGTTGAATTACCGTCTACATAGTCATACTCCAATGCGTTCTCGTCAACAAAACGAGCCACAATTGTAATATCCTCAGTCACCTCTATTGTGTAGGGGTTATCTACACTGACAACTTTCTCGTCAACCAACCAGCCTGAGAATTTGTATCCGGCATCGGGAGTAGCTTCAAGAACAGCAGATTTACCGTCCCAAACAAGAGCAGAACCTGTCTCGCCGTTAACTGTTGCTGTACCACCTTCGGTTGCAGTAACTGTTACTGTGTACTGTACCTCCTCGGGGAAGCCCACGAGTGTACCATTGTGACCATTACCTGAGATATCCTCAACGTTGGTACCCTCGATATTTGCAAAATCGTATGCTGCGATAAGGCCCTCTGTATCGGCGCCAACCTCTGTTGTCATATCAGCAGCAACCTGCTCTGCTGTAAGAGCCTTGTTATAGAAACGTACATCGTCAATGTAACCTATTGTAAAATAGGTAGGAGCTACCTCCTGACCATCAACGTTTGAATATCCTGCACCTACAAGGATATCCTTCTTTGAAGGCATACCGTTTGCAGACATACCCGTCTTGGTCTCTTTAAGCTCACCGTTGATATAAATATAAGATGTTGTACCATCCAATACCCATGTCAAGTGTGCCCACTCATCCTGAGCAACGCCGGAAACCAAATTAAAACTGTTACCCCAGGGCTTGCCATCGTAAGAGAGGTTTACAGAGAAAGACTGAGCAGCAGAGTTACCACCGTAAAGGTCGAAACCTGATGTACCGCTGTTTGCTGTACCCTCGTATGCACGGTTGTTCACAAAACGCATGTTCTTACCGGCCTGGAACTCGGGGAGCTTAACCTTACAAGAGACAGTAAAACCAGCCTCGCCACCTGCTGCAATGTTGAATACTTCGTCATTTGCGATGCTCATGTAACGAGAACCGTTAAGGTCGAGAACACCCTCGGCAAGAGGTACATCGGGTACCTTACCGTCGAGCAACCAGTCGAGTGTGAAGTTATAGTAAGCAAGCTGGAATCCGTCTTTACCCTGAAGGTTAGAGTCCCATTTACCCTCCTCGACAATGATACCGATTGTACCATCAGCCAAAACCTGAAGTGTTGAGTATGCTGAATAACCAGAGTAAACCTGACGCTTGATATCCCATGTCTCGCCATTGTCTGCGCTCAAGTAAACAGTTACGTTCTCGCGGGTAGATGAACTGCCGGGAAGTGAGTGCAACAGATAGTGAACACCACCATAAGTATAAGACACTACGTCACCGTTACAGCCGGGATCCATAAGGTTTGTATTCAATTTAGCCTGTTCCCATGTAAGACCGCCATCGGTAGAACGTGCCATAAGACGGTTACCCTTGTTACGGTTCTTGATACTCATGAGAAGATCACCGTTAGAGAGCTCTACAATCTTAGCCTCATCACCGTTAGAGTAAGCAGCATTCTGAGAAACCTGCCATGTAGCACCGTTATCATCTGAGAAAACTGCATAGTTGCTCATAGAGCCACCCCATGAACTGTCGTTACGCGCAGCTACAACGAACATGATACGACCTGCGTGAGGACCCTTCTTGAGCTGGACAGCACTACCTGAACCGGCAAACATACCAATCCAAGCATACTTGCCACCATAAATTGCGCCATAGACTGTGTTGGTGATGTCAACGGGCTTTGTCCAAGTAACACCGTTGTCGCTACTCTCTGACTGGTATAATCTCAAAGGATAGCTTGAGTTAGAAGCCCAAAGACCAACACAATTGTTACCATAGTTCTCGTTACCTACGAAAACGGCAATAATCTTACCAGTCTCTTCGTCAAGAACTGCAGCGGCATCACCATATGTATTTCCGGCAGCCTTGTCACCCTGAGCGATTGTTACCATCTCACTCCATGTCTTACCACCGTCGGTACTGCGCTTTGCTACAACGCTGATGATATTGGGAAGGTCACCCAAGTCAGAGCCGCGCTTGTCGGCAATTGCAACCAATGAACCATCGGCAGCCTGCACCAATGCAGGAATACGATAGTACTGTGAGCCATCTTCACCCATCTCAAAAACCGGATAACGGGTGAGCTCGCTTTGTGCAAACATTGTTGCAACTGAAGCAACAAGCATGCAAATCAGAAGTAAAGCTTTCTTCATAAATATAAAAGATTAGTTAAAAAATAGTATATAAAATCTCTTGTTTCAGTTTTGTCCTATTATATCAATTGACAAATATACATTATTTATTTAAATAATTACTTAAATATTAGATTTTTGCATTATTAATATATAAAAAACTGTACATAACAAAAAAAGCAGCAGACCAAAGTCTGCTGCCATTCTTGTCTCTTGCGTGCTTATTATCGACGCAAGCCCAACTTAGCCACGATAGCACGGTAGCGGTTGATGTCACGGTCCTTAAGATAGTTAAGGAGCGCACGACGCTTACCTACCAATGTTGTCAAAGCTCTCTGTGTGCTATAATCTTTACGGTTAGCCTTAAGGTGCTCCGTCAAATGGGCAATACGGTATGAGAACAAAGCAATCTGGCTCTCAGCTGAACCAGTATCAGTGTTAGACGTTCCGTATGTGCCAAAGATCTCTTTCTTTTTCTCAGAATCCAAATACATAGATTTGATGTTTTAAATGATTAAAAATTCTTTTAGCGGGTGCAAAGATACATCTTATTTTCGGATAAACAATCACTTTTCAATGATTTTTAATGATCTAAGCAATAATTATGTTCTGAAAAGCACCGGCCAAAGCTACAGCCTTTATACATCCTTGCAGACACAACAGCGCCTACAAGCCCACACACGCACAATATCCCATAATTAACCATTACTACGGATATGTCAAATTCCACGTCTTATAAAAAAAATAACATTACACTCACAAAAACACGCCAGAACAAACTTTGCGTATCTCACCCATTTATTGTATCTTCGCAGTTATTAACGGCACAAGCACGCTCTTGTCATCAGAACAACAAAGCTTTACAAATGGAGAACAAAGATATAAGAATCGCTCGCTACCCCCCGCAACACAAGGAGTTGTGGGACAGCTTTGTTGACAAGAGCCGAAACGGCACATTCCTGCATAAACGGGGATATATGGAATATCACAGCGACCGTTTCGACGACCACTCTCTTATGTTTTTCAAGAACGGGCTATTGGCCGCCATACTCCCTGCACATATAAGCAATGGAGTATTCGGCACACACTGCGGCCTCACCTACGGTGGTCTGTTAATAGACAATGACACCACCGCTACAGAGACTCTCGAAATGTTCAGACTGCTGACAACACACCTTAAAGAGGAGACCGACGCAAAGGAGATAATATATCGTCCCGTTCCCCACATATACCACCGCTACCCCTGCGAAGAGGAGCTGTATGCCCTGTTCAGATACAAGGCAACACTCACCGAGAGAAAAATTTCCTCAGCAATAAGACTGGACGACCCACTACCGTTCAAGGGACGCCGCAAGCTCACTGCAGCAACAAAGAGCAGGCTAAGCATTGTTGAGGATGACAATTTCGCCGCATTCTGGGAGGTACTTGGTGACAGACTTGAAAACAAGTACGGAGTTGCCCCGGTGCACAATTTACAAGAGATCGAACTGCTGCACAACCGTTTTCCGAAGAACATTAAACTGTTCCGCGTAACAGACGGGCACAATAACACATTGGCCGGTTCCGTTCTATATATAACAGAAAATGTCGTACACGCACAATATACAGGCAGCAGCCACGAGGGACGCCGCATAGGCGCACTCGACTATCTGTATAGCCATCTTATACGCCGGCAGTATGCCCACATGCAATACTTCGATTTCGGCATATCGGTAGAGGATGGAGGATGGTACCTCAACGAAGGACTAATAGGCCAGAAAGAGGGATTCGGTGGACGCGCGGTAATGTACGACACCTACAAACTAACCATTGAATAAATGACCGAGAGCGAGAAAAACAGCAAGGTGCGCATAATCAGACTAAGCAAGATACGCGACAGGCGCGGCAACCTATCGGTTGTTGACAATAAGAGCCTACCGTTCAAGATAGCACGCACCTATTGGATATACGATGTTCCAAGCGGTAAAGACCGCGGCGGACACGCATATCACAAGAGCCATGAGATAATAATCGCTCTGTCGGGCAGTTTCGAGGTATACACCAACGACGGCACAAACGAGAAGAGCTACAGAATGGAACATTGCGACAAGGCACTTTACATACCGGCCGGCACATGGCGCCAGATACGCAATTTCGCAACCAACTCAACCGCGCTTGTGATAGCATCGACACCATACTCTCCGCGCGACTACATACGCGACTTCGACACATTCTGCGAACAAAAGAAAGCGAGCCATGAAAGAGACAACCATTAACGACTGCCGCATCATAGAACTTGGCAAGCACCATGGAGCAACAGGAAACATCACAGTTGTCGACAATGGCAAGACGTTGGATTTTGACACCCAACGCATCTTCTTCATTTATGATATCCCCGGAGGTGTATCACGTGGCGGCCACTCGCACAAGACCCTTCGTGAACTCATCATCGCAACATCGGGCAGTTTCGAGGTATATGTAAACGACGGCAATGAACAACGCAGTTTTCTTCTTAACCACCCGTCAAAAGCACTGCTGCTACCCCCCGGCGTATGGGAAGAACTGCGCAATTTCTCATCGGGAGCCGTAGCCCTTGTACTTGCAAGCATCCCCTACACCCCCGAGGATTACATACGCGATTTCGACCAATTCCTACAATACAAAAAAGAGCCATGATACCCTATCTGCCACTGAAAGAGATAAATGCACAATATGAACCGCAGCTGAGCGAAGCAGCCAAACGCATAATCGAAAACGGCTGGTACATATTGGGAGAAGAGTGTCGATGCTTTGAGCAGGAATATGCCACATACATCGGCTGCGGGCACTGCATATCATGCGGAAACGGATACGATGCTCTTTGGCTCATATTCAACGCCTACATCCAACTTGGGCGTCTGAAAAAGGGCGATAGGATACTTGTTCCGGCAAACACATTCATCGCATCGGTACTTGCAATAACACACAACGGCCTACACCCCGTCTTCGTCGACCCCGATGCCGACAGTTATCTGATGGGCGAGAAAGAGGTATTGGCTGCCATAGACAAGGAGATCAAAGCCGTACTGCTGGTGCATCTGTACGGACAGAACTCATACAGCGACAGAATGAACGAAGAGTGCAAAAGACGCGGCATATTAATAATTGAAGACAACGCACAGGCGCATGGAGCGCTATACGGCAACAGACGCACAGGCGCATTGGGCGATGCAGCCGCACACAGTTTCTATCCCGGGAAGAATCTTGGAGCATTAGGCGACGGAGGAGCCATAACAACAAGCGACGAACAGCTTGCCCAATGCATAAGAGAGTTGCACAACTATGGTTGCAGCATAAAGTACAAACACGACAGAATAGGAGTGAACAGCCGCCTCGACGAGATTCAGGCAGCCATCCTGCGCATAAAGCTAAAGCACCTCGACACCGATAATGACAAGCGACGTGAGATAGCCAAGCGCTACATAGCCGAGATAAACAACCCTGCAATAAAACTTCCACATTACGAAGAGCATTGTTCGCATGTCTTTCACATATTCCCCATAATGAGTGAGCAGCGGGACAAGCTTGCAGAATATCTTGCATCGCAAGGCATACAGACACAGATACACTACCCGATACCGCCTCACAAGCAATTGTGTTATCAAGAGCACGGGAATACCTCACTGCCCGTAGCAGAGAAATTGTCGGCACAAGAACTGAGCATACCATGCCATCCGACATTAGGCAGCGACGAGGTAACTTACATAATAAATGCCATCAACAGCTGGAGAGCCGAATAACCCGAAACTGCAACGCACCATCGTCGCAGGCTTTTCACCAACCATAAACAATAAGCCACCAATTCTTTACCAAATTGACACCGCTAATAAAAAATAACGCGCAATATTTGCTTTTTTCGCAAACATACACTATCTTTGCACCGCTTTTTAACAGAAAGCACAACGAGGATTGTCCTATGGTGTAATGGTAGCACAACAGGTTTTGGTTCTGTTTGTCTTGGTTCGAATCCAGGTAGGACAACACAATAAAAGGCGAGCATGCTCGCCTTTTATTGTGTCCGAACGCAACGTGAAAAGCCCTATGATTGACAACAATACCATAAAATTCATAAAAGAACATCGCAGCGACGATATCCGCAGCCTTGCGCTGCAGGCAAAACGATACAACGGCATCGACATGAGCAAGGCGCTGTGTCAAATTGAGGGGTGGCAGCTTGCACAGCAGAAACTGCCATCATGGGCAGCCACAGATGGCATCATATACCCGGTGCGCATATCAATGGAGCAGTGTTCATCCGAAGCCACATCGCAATACAAAGCGTCGCTGATGCAGGGAGAAGAGTTTGCCGACCTCACCGGCGGATTCGGTATAGACTGCAGCTACATATCTAAACAGTTCACACACGCCACATACATCGAACGTAATACCGATTTATGCGATATCGCAAAACACAATTTCGCTTTACTGAAACTGGACAACATACAAGTTGTAAACAGCAACAGCGAAGAGGCACTTGCATCACTACCCTTCTGCGACTGGATTTTCATAGACCCGGCACGCCGCAGCAATACAGGAGGCAAAGTTGTAGCACTCAGCGACTGCGAGCCCGACATAACAGAACTTGAGGAGAGAATATTCGACCGATGCAACAGAATAATGGTCAAGTGCTCGCCCATGCTCGACATAACCGCAGCATGCCGCCAACTGAAGAGCGTAGCACAGGTACATGTTGTGGCAGTTAACAACGAATGCAAGGAACTGCTTTTGATTCTTGACAAGAGAGAGAATAATCAGGAGCCCATGCTGCACTGCATAAACATCACCAAAGACGGCAAACAGAGCTTCACTTCGCCCCTGAACCTCAACGGAAGCATACAATATGCCCGACAGTTGGAGGAGTATCTTTACGAGCCGAATGCCTCAATACAGAAAGCTGGTTGCCACACAGCACTCTCACAATCGACAAAGGTTGAGAAACTGCATCCAAACAGCAACCTCTACACATCAGCCGAGTTTATAAAGGATTTTCCCGGAAGAGTCTTCAGAATAGAAGAGTGGGCAACATTCTCCAAAAACGAGATTAAAGAACTGCTGAAAGGGATAG
>CAJGCJ010000013.1 GCA_904501775.1 uncultured Bacteroidaceae bacterium
ATGGTTCAATCTGCAAAAATAACTTTTTATTGTTATCAGACTACGTTTTATACAATTAAAAAGTTCTAATACCTCCTTTCTTTTTTTGTACGCCCTGTTTCCTTGTGCATCTGAAACAATCAAGTGCAGCAACCTTGCGGATTGCTGCACTTGATCAGATTTTTCTTTTATTGTGTGGACTATGCTTACTTCATCAGTTCGATGCTGCGTTTTACAAAGTTGCTCAAAGCCTCGCCTGTGAGCATGTTGTTCTGCAACAGTGTGATGTCGATGAGTTGCTGTATCTGCGGATTACCGGCTGCATAGCCTGCAAGCACAGCCTCTTTGTTGCTCTGTGCCTCGGCAATCTTCTTCTCGGTATCTTCAAGGTCATCCTTCTCGCTCTGTGGAATCTCGTCAATCTTCTTGTCTTTGCTTGCCTCGTTCAGTTCGTTGCGATGAGCCTCAAGTGCAGCAAGTTCTTCGTTGATGGGGTTCAACTGCTGGCTGCATGCAGCCTCGGCCTCGCCAAGGATACGTTTCACGATGGGGTGTTCCTCGTTGAGCAATACGTTCAGCATGTCGGGCATTTCGCCATAGAACGACATGCCCGGCTGTATGGCTGCCATCTCCTTCATACGGCGCATGTACTCGGCTTGTGTTATGGTGACGGGTGCGCCATTCTCGCCAAGAGCGTGTACCTGTACGTAGAACTCTTTCTTCTCAATCTTGGGCAGGCGGCTCTGGAATATGCCGGTAAGTATGCTGCGCTCATTCTCGCTCAATGCCGATGCCTTCTGCGCCTCTTTTACAATGAGGTTGTCCACTACATCGCTGTCGACGCGGGTGAAACGTGTCTTCTCGAATTTGCGCTCGAGCAGGCTGATGAGTGCTACATCGAGTTGGCCGTCCATGAGCAATACGTTGTAGCCTTTTGATGTTGCTGCATCGATGAAACTGTACTCCTTCTCGCGGTTGTTGCTGTAAAGGTATATTATATTGCCCTCTTTGTCGGTCTGCTCTGCCGAAACGAGTGTTTTGTACTCCTCGTATGTGTACTTCTTGCCTTCAGTGTCCTGCAACAGTGCATATTTGCTTGCCTTGTCGTAGAAGTCCTCCTCGGTGAGCATGCCGTAGTGGATGAAGATCTTGAGGTCGTTCCACTTCTCTTCGAACTCCTTGCGGTCGTTCTTGAAGATAGATTGCAGACGGTCTGATACTTTCTTCGATATGTATGTAGATATCTTCTTTACGTTTGAGTCGCTCTGCAGGTATGAACGTGATACGTTCAAGGGGATGTCGGGCGAGTCAATTACACCGTGCATGAGTGTCAGGAAGTCGGGTACGATGCCCTCTACTTCGTCTGTTACATATACCTGATTGCAGAACAGGTGTATCTTGTTCTTCTGAAGGTCGAGGTTGCTTTTCACTTTGGGGAAGTAGAGTATTCCGGTGAGGTGGAAGGGAAAATCGACATTCAGGTGAATCCAGAAGAGGGGCTCGTCGCTCATAGGGTAGAGCTTGCGGTAGAACTCCTTGTAGTCCTCGTCCTTCAGGTCGCTGGGCTTGCGTGTCCACAGCGGGGTGGTGTCGTTTATTATATTGTCCTCGCTTGTCTCTACCTGCTTGCCATCTTTCCACTCCTTCTTTTTGCCGAATGCGATGGGTACAGGCAGGAAGCGGCAGTATTTGTTGAGTATCGCTGTGATGCGCTGCTCCTCGAGGAACTCTTTGCTGTCATCGTCAATGTACATTATGATGTCTGTTCCGCGTCCCTCCTTTTCAACCTCTTCCAAGGTATATTCGGGGCTTCCGTCGCAGCTCCATTTTACTGCAGGTGCGCCGGTGTAAGACTTTGTTATGATCTCTACCTTCTTGGATACCATGAATGACGAGTAGAAACCGAGTCCGAAGTGGCCGATGATGTTGTTTGCACTGTCTTTGTATTTCTCAAGAAAATCGGTAGCACCCGACAATGCAATCTGATTGATATATTTGTCAATCTCCTCGGCTGTGAGTCCGATACCGTTGTCGCTTACGGTGAGTGTGCCTTCGCCCAACGATACGGTTACCTTGAGCTCGCCAAGCTCACCTTTGTACTCGCCCTTTTCGTATAGGGTCTTTAACTTCTGGGTTGCGTCGATGGCATTTGATACAATCTCACGAAGGAAAATTTCGTGGTCGCTATACAAGAACTTCTTTATTACGGGGAAAATGTTTTCGGTTGTTACCCCAATGTTACCTTTTTGCATATTATCTGTTTTTTTTAGTTTATACTTGTTCTTTGTTGGATTCTACTCCTTCAATATATAAACAAAAAAAATGCCAGATGTTTTGCATCTGACATTTTGGCAGTGTGTCGCCGGTGCTATTATTGACTTACTGTGAACTTGAGCTTTTCGCCATTCTCTTCGTGGTCGGCAGTTATGATGTCTCCCTCTTTGAGCATGCCGTCGAGCATCAGTTCCGATATCTCGTCCTCGATGTAGTTCTGCAACGCTCTCTTAAGCGGACGTGCACCGAACTGTATGTCGTATCCCTTGTCGGCAAGGAAACTCTTGGCGCTGTCGCTTATCTTGAGGGTATATCCCAGCTCGTTGATGCGCTTTGTTATTCCTGTCAATTCAAGGTCGATGATGCTTGTTATGGCCTCCTTGCCAAGTTGGTCGAAGTTTATTATCTCGTCGACACGGTTGAGGAACTCGGGCGCAAAGCGCTTGTTGAGTGCCTTCTGTATAACCTCGCGCGAGTGTTGCTTGCCTGTGGCGCGCTCTTCGCGAGCAAATCCTACGCCTGCTCCAAAGTCCTTAAGCTCGCGCGAACCTATGTTTGATGTCATTATTATCACGGTGTTGCGGAAGTCTACAGTGCGTCCGTAGCTGTCGGTGAGGCGTCCTTCGTCCATAACCTGCAAAAGCATATTGAACACATCGCTGTGTGCCTTCTCAATCTCGTCGAGCAGTACAATGGAGTAGGGACGGCGTCTTACGCGCTCGGTCAACTGACCTCCCTCTTCGTATCCTACATATCCCGGAGGCGCTCCAACAAGGCGCGATACAGTGAATTTCTCCATGTATTCACTCATGTCTATTCGTATGAGCGCATCGCTGCTGCCGAACATCAGCTTGGCAAGCTCTTTTGCAAGCAGAGTCTTACCCACACCTGTAGGTCCAAGGAACATGAATGTTCCGATGGGCTTTGTGGGGTTCTGAAGTCCTACGCGGCTGCGACGTATTGCCTTGCTCAGTTTCTCTATAGCGCTTTCCTGTGCAATTACCTTGCTGTTGAGCTCTTGTTGCATGCTTCTCAGGCGGCTCCATTCGTCCTGCTCCATTCGCTGCATGGGAACGCCGGAAATCATTGATACTACTGCTGCTATGTTCTCGGCGTCTACGGTCTGTCGCTTGTTGCGCATCTCTTTTTCCCACTCTTCGCTCATGCGCTTGTACTCGGCTGTGAGGCGTTTCTCTTCGTCGCGCAAGTTGGCTGCAAGCTCGAACTGTTGTGCCTTTACGGCCTCTTCCTTGTTGCGCTTTGCAACAGCAATCTTAGCCTCCTGCTCCTCAATCTCCTGCGGTATGCTTATGTTCGATATGTGGGTGCGTGCACCGGCTTCGTCCATTGCATCTATAGCCTTGTCGGGGAAACTGCGGTCGGTGACATAACGGTCTGTCAATTTGACACATGCTGCGAGCGCGTCATCGGTGTATATGACATTGTGATGCTCCTCGTAACGCTCCTTTATGTTTTTCAGGATGTGAAGTGTCTCTTCGGCTGTTGTAGGCTCCACAATCACTTTCTGGAAACGTCGCTCAAGTGCTCCGTCTTTTTCGATGCTCTTGCGGTACTCGTCGAGTGTGGTTGCACCGATGCACTGAAGCTCGCCACGTGCAAGTGCAGGCTTCAGGATGTTGGCTGCATCCATTGATCCCGGGGTTGAACCGGCACCTATGATGGTGTGTATCTCGTCAATGAAGAGTATAATGTCGGGGTTGTTCTCGAGCTCTGTAAGTATCGAGCGCAAACGCTCCTCGAACTGTCCGCGATACTTTGTTCCGGCAACGACGGCTGTCATGTCGAGTGCTACCACGCGCTTGTCGAATAGCAGACGCGAGGTCTTGCGCTCTACAATGCGCTGTGCAAGTCCCTCCACAAGTGCCGATTTTCCAACACCGGGCTCTCCTATGAGTACGGGGTTGTTCTTTTTGCGGCGGCTCAGTATCTGCGATATTCTCTCAATCTCTTTCTCGCGTCCTACAATGGGGTCGAGCTTTCCTTCGCGTGCAGCTTTTGTCATGTCTACACCGAAACTGTCGAGCACAGGTGTGTCGTTTGAAGATGCTTGTTGCTTGGTGCCTGTGTAGCCACGGCTGTTGCCGTTGTCGCTGCGCATGACCTTTTCGTCATCCTCCTCGTCGAAGTCGTTGAACCCGTATCCGGCTTTCGGCTTTGTGTCGTTCTGCATGGGCTCGCTGTCGTTGTAACCACGCATGTTCCGTATCACTTCGCGGACACGGTCGTATGTTACATTATGCTGCTTCAGTATTCCCGACGCAACGCTCTTTTCGTCCTTCAATATGCCCAATAGCAATATCTGGCCTGCATCGCTGCTTGCCTTGAGGTTACGCGCCTCGAGTGTGGTGAAACGCAGCACCTTTGCCGCATCCATGTTCATCTCAACCTCTTCACCCTCCTGAATGCCGGCTGTGACACTCTCCTTGATATGCGTCTCGAGCATGCTCTTTATGGCTTCGGCATCTACATTCAATTTGTTGAATACCTCCTTTGCGCTGTCCTTTTCGTCGCGCATTATTCCCAATAGAAGATGCTCGGGGCTGACAGTCTTGCAGTTAAGACGATTGGCCTCCTCTTTTCCTAACAATAGGATTTTTGTTATTCCTTGCGAAAATTCATTGTTCATAAAATTCCTCCTCCTCAATCAATCCATTTTGAATATTCGTAATTTGTTTTTTCCCGATTATTCGGGCTTCGGGTTGCAAAAATATAAAATGAATTTATCTCTTTGGTAATTTTTTTACATAAGGTTTCTTACAAAAAGTGTGCCAAACTATTAAAAAACTATAATTTGTTGCTCTGTTTTGTCGGTTTATTTAAAATCGGTCTTTTTCTAAGCTGTTGCCATGCCGCTAAAAAACAGTGCCGTTGCTCGGCAACTATGGTGCCCACAGCTGTTATTGCGCTATCCTGATTATATTTTATCTTTATTTTAATAAATAGACATTTTATTCGATAAATTTGTAGTATATTTGCAGTAGCCTGCAAGCGTGTGCTTGTATTGCAGCGGATGTTCCTTGAATGTCGGGTGCAGGGCTGTATATTGATGAAATAATATAAATTAAATATAGAATGTATCGTAATAGAACTTGTGGTGAGCTAAGACTTGCCGATGTAGAGAAGAATGTAACCCTTAGCGGTTGGGTGCAGCGTGCGCGTAAAATGGGTGGAATGACTTTTGTTGACTTGCGCGACCGCTACGGTATAACACAGTTGGTGTTCAGTGAGGATACCAATGCCGAACTTTGCGAAAAGGCTTCGCATTTGGGACGTGAGTATGTGATTCAGGTGAGCGGAGTAGTGCGCGAGCGTCAAAGCAAGAACAATAATATCCCTACCGGCGATATTGAGATTATTGCTACTGAACTGAACATCCTCAACAGTGCCGAGACACCTCCTTTTACTATAGAGAACAATACCGATGGCGGTGACGAGCTCCGTATGAAATATCGTTATCTCGATTTGCGTCGTGAGGCGGTGCGCAGCAATCTTGAGTTGCGTCATAAGATGACAATGGAGGTGCGCCGTTATCTCGATTCAATGAATTTTATCGAGGTCGAGACTCCCATGCTCATCGGTTCCACTCCCGAGGGTGCGCGTGACTTCGTCGTTCCCTCACGCATGAATCCCGGTCAGTTCTATGCCTTGCCCCAGAGCCCCCAGCTCTTCAAGCAGTTGCTCATGGTGTCGGGCTTCGACCGTTATTTCCAGATTGTAAAGTGTTTCCGCGACGAGGACCTTCGTGCCGACCGTCAGCCCGAGTTTACACAGATTGACTGCGAGATGAGCTTCGTCGAGCAAGAGGATGTAATCTCTTTGTTCGAGGGAATGGCAAAACATCTCTTCAAAACAATCCGTGGTGTGGAACTTACCGAAGCGTTCCCCCGTATCACATGGCACGATGCCATGAAATATTATGGTAGCGACAAGCCCGATACACGTTTCGAAATGAAGTTCGTGGAGTTGATGGATATAATGAAAGGACACGGATTCGGCGTGTTCGACAGTGCCGAGTATATTGGCGGTATCTGTGCCAAGGGTGCTGCTACATATACACGCAAGCAACTCGATGCGCTTACCGACTTCGTGCGCCGTCCTCAGATTGGTGCCAAAGGTATGGTATATGCTCGTGTCGAGGCCGATGGCAGCGTTAAATCGAGTGTAGATAAATTCTACTCACAGGATGTGCTGCAGCAGATGAAGGCCGCTTTTGCAGCCGAGTCCGGCGACTTGATTCTTATCCTCAGCGGTGACGATACAATGAAGACACGCAAGCAGTTGTGCGAATTGCGTCTCGAGGTGGCATCACAGCTCGGTTTGCGCGACAAGAATAAGTTCTCGTGTCTGTGGGTTGTCGACTTCCCCTTGTTCGAATACAGCGAAGAGGAGGGACGCTACATGGCAATGCACCATCCCTTCACCTCGCCCAAGCCCGAGGATATTCCATTGCTCGATACTGACATGGGTGCAGTACGTGCTAATGCATACGATATGGTTATAAACGGTGTCGAGGTTGGCGGTGGCTCAATCCGTATCTATGACAGTGCACTGCAGAACAAGATGTTCGAGTTGCTTGGCTTCACACCCGAGCGTGCACAGCAGCAGTTCGGATGGTTGCTCGATGCGTTCAAGTATGGTGCGCCTCCTCACGGTGGTCTTGCTTATGGTCTCGACCGTTGGGTAAGCCTCTTTGCAGGTCTCGACTCTATACGCGACTGTATTGCATTCCCCAAGAACAACTCAGGCCGCGATACAATGATTGATGCTCCTGCGGCTCTTGAGCCCTCGCAGCTCGACGAGTTGAACATTGCGCTCGACCTTAAACCCCAGAAGTAATCATGGGCAAGGACAAAGTGGCAAAGAAAAGCACTGCCAAGCAGCGTAAGGCATCGCAGAAGCGTATGCGCAAGCTCATTACCAATATTGCAGTAATACTTCTTGCAATTGTATTCCTCGCATTTATGGTGGTGTCGCTTTTCAGTGCTCCTAAAGCAATATAAAAAGAAACTAACTAACCTTTAAATATTTACTCCAATGGACAATCTTAAGCAAATAGTAGAGCAGTTCGACATTCAGGGTGTCGTAAGCGAGGTTAAGCCTCTTGGTAACGGACTAATCAACACAACATATCGTGTGGTGACCGAGGGTGATGCTCCCGACTATGTGTTGCAGCATGTGAATAATGCAATATTCCCCGATGTTGAGATGCTTATGAACAATATTAACGCTGTTACCAATCACATCCGTGCCAAATATGAGGCAGCCGGTGTTGATGACGTTGAGCGTAAGGTGTTGCGTTTTGTTCCCGCAAAGGATGGAAAATATTTCTATTTCGATGGCGAGAAGTATTGGCGTATAATGGTATTTATCCCTGATACAACATCAATGAGCGGTGTAACACCCGAAAGCTCATACATCGTGGGCGAGACATTCGGTAATTTTCAGGCTATGCTTGCCGATATTCCCGTTGAGCTTGGCGAGACCATCAAGGACTTCCACAATATGGAGTTCCGTTTGTGGCAGTTGCGCGAGGCTGTAAAAGAGAACAAGGCCGGTCGTCTTGCCGAGGTACAGTGGCTTGTTGATGAGCTTGAGAAACGTGCCGAGGTAATGTGTAAAGGCGAGCAGCTGCACCGCGAGGGCAAGCTTGCAAAGCGCATCTGCCACTGCGATACCAAGGTCGACAACATTCTCTTCGACAAGGATGGCAAGGTGTTGTGCGTAATTGACCTCGACACAGTGATGCCCAACTTCATCTTCTCGGACTTTGGCGATTTCCTGCGTTCGGCTGCAAATACAGGTCGCGAGGACGATCAGGATCTCGATAACGTGAATTTCAATATGGAGATATTCAAGGCATTCACCGAGGGTTACCTCAAGTCGGCACGTTGTTTCCTCACCGAACTCGAGATTGAGAACCTTCCCTATGCAGCAATGTTGTTCCCCTACATGCAGACTGTACGTTTCCTTGCCGATTACATCAATGGCGATACATACTACAGAATTCAGTATCCCGAGCACAACCTTGTACGCTCTAAGGCACAGTTCAAGTTGCTCCAGAGCGCCGAGGCACACGAGACACAGATGCAGGAATTCATCAAGCAGCAGTTGGCATAATGCCAATAACTAATAATCAACGGTGTGAAAGTGCACTTTCACACCGTTTTTTTTACTCTTATAAACTATGAAACACCATATATTGCTATGTGTGTTACTGTGTTCGTCGCTCTTTGTCAAGGCGCAGGACTACACACAGTACGTAAACCCTCTTATGGGTACCCAGTCGAGCTTCGAGTTGTCTGCCGGCAACACCTATCCGGCAATAGCCATGCCATGGGGTATGAATTTCTGGACACCGCGTACCAACAAAATGGGCGATGGCTGGCAATATACATATACAGCCAATAAGATATATGCTTTTGAGCAGACACATCAGCCCAGCCCATGGATAAATGATTACGGCGAATTCTCGTTGATGCCTGTAACAGGCGAGGTGTTGCTCGACGAGGCACAACGTGCAAGCTGGTTCTCGCACAAGAGCGAGACAGCATTGCCTCACTATTATAAGGTATATTTGGCCGACTATGATGTGTTGACCGAGATTACACCTACCGAGCGTGCGTCGATGTTCCGTTTCACCTTCCCCCAAGCAACCTCTTATATTGTGCTGGATGCCCATAACGATGGCTCTCACATAAGCATTATCCCCGAGGAGAATAAGATTGTGGGATATACTACACGCAACAGCGGAGGCGTACTGCAGAACTTCCGTAACTACTTTGTTGTTCAGTTCGACAAGCCCTTTGAGAGTGTATCTACTTTCTACCGCGACAGCGCAAATGTCATGGCAACAAGCGATGTGGCACACGAGCAGACAAATTATCACACCGGTGCTGTGGTAGGCTTCACTACAAGAAAGGGCGAGGTGGTACATGCGCGTGTCGCGTCGTCTTTCATCAGCCTTGAGCAGGCGCACGTCAATTTGCGCGAGCTTGGCGATGATAGCTTCGACACTCTTGTGGCAAAAGGACGCGACCGCTGGAACAGCCTCTTGGGACGCATTGCCGTCGAGGGTGGCAGCGAGCAGCAGTTACGCACGTTCTACTCGTGTCTCTATCGTTCGTTGCTCTTTCCGCGCAAACTGTACGAGATTGACTGCGAGGGCAACGTAATGCACTACAGCCCATATAATGGCGAGGTGCTTCCCGGATATATGTACACCGATACAGGTTTCTGGGATACATTCCGTTCGCTGTTTCCGTTGCTTAACCTTGTATATCCATCTGTTAATGCCGAGATTCAGGAGGGCCTTGTAAATGCCTATAAAGAGAGCGGTTTCTATCCCGAGTGGGCAAGCCCCGGACACAGAGGCTGCATGGTTGGAAACAACTCGGCTTCGGTGCTTGCCGATGCTTTTATAAAAGGTATAAGAGTGGATGACACCGATACAATGTACAAGGGACTGTTGCATGCAACCGAGGCGGTGCATCCGCAGGTGTCATCAACCGGAAGATTGGGATACGAATATTATAATTCACTTGGTTATGTGCCCTGTGATGTCGGAATACATGAGAATGCAGCCCGTACACTCGAGTATGCCTATAACGACTGGTGTATATTGCAGGTTGCCAAGGCACTGAAACGTCCCAAGAAAGAGATTCGTATGCTCGAGAAACGTGCACAGAACTATCGTAACCTGTTCAATAAGGAGTATAACCTGATGTGCGGACGTCAGAAGGACGGCACTTTCGAGACAGATTTCTCTCCTTTGAAATGGGGCGGTAACTTTACCGAGGGCAACAGCTGGCACTACACATGGTCGGTGTTCCACGATGTTCAGGGGCTTATCGACCTTATGGGCGGTAAAGATACTTTTGTCTCAATGCTCGACTCGGTATTTGCCGTTCCCCCACACTTTGACGACAGCTATTATGGTTTCCCTATACACGAGATTCGTGAGATGACAGTGATGAACATGGGCAACTATGCCCATGGCAACCAGCCCATTCAGCACATGATATACCTATACAACTATGCAGGGCAACCTTGGAAGGCGCAGTATTGGTTGCGACAGGTGATGGATAGGATGTATACCGCAGCCCCCGACGGCTACTGTGGCGACGAGGATAACGGACAGACTTCGGCATGGTACGTCTTCTCGGCATTGGGTTTCTATCCTGTGTGTCCTGCAAGCGACCAATATGTGCTTGGAGCACCGCTCTTCAAGAAGGCAACGCTGCATCTCGAAAACGGAAATACATTGACTATAAATGCACCCTCAAATAGCGATAGCAATATATATATAGGTAATATGCTGCTCGACGGTGCACAATATACACGCAACTACATCACTCATGAATCAATAATGCGTGGCGGTGTGATGGATCTTCAGATGGAGCAGCAGCCCAACAGAAACCGAGGTGTAGGTGACGATGATGCCCCATATTCGTTCAGTAATACGAAATAAATTTTTTTAGGAGCTTAAATGTTTTAATTTGTTAAAAAATGGTGGTGAAAAATAATATTTTTTGAAATTAAAATTTTATTTTTGTAAAAAAATATAACAATATGTAAAAATACAGTCTGAGTCATAATCAGATAGTATATTTATTATTACTTTTTTAAATGATTTCTATTGGATACCAATAAAATTAAAATTATTTTAAATATGAAAAACAGATTAATGCTTTTGCTTCTCTTCCTTTCTTTGTTCAGGATAGGGGCCTATGCTCAAACGCTGTTGCTTGTGATTGAGATGAAAGACAAATCCACAGTCTCGTTTGCTTTGAACGAAAAGCCCGAGATAAGCTTCAGTACCTCTTCAATGTTTGTCGATTCCGAGACAATGTCGGCCGAGTATAAACTTAATTCGGTGTTGCGTTACTATTTTGCCGAGGGAACTCCCAGCGGTGTCGACTCTATTGAGATGAGCGAGAATGAGGTGCGTTTTACGTATCAAAGCGGTGATAACCTACTGATTGAAGGTGTCGACGATTCATCCTCATTGTATATATACGACATTTCGGGTCGTCGTCATAATGCCGATGTCGAGTGCAACGGTGGCAGCATAACTGTATCAATGCATCAGTTGCAGCCCGGCATATATATAGTAAATGTCATGGGTAAGTATTCAGTAAAAATCAATAAGAACCGTTAAAACTAAAGATATGAAAAAGAGTATATTAATTCTTTCGGCACTCTCAGTTATAAGTGCATCACATGCGCAAGATAGAACCATTGTAAAGGATTCTGTAGAAAGCGACATCCCCACAATGAGTGTTAAACTCAAAAGCAACAAGTCCGATATCATTAATAGTAACGGAATATTAACATTTGCTGTTGATGATATAGAATCGGTAGACTTCGGATATATTTATTTCGATAAAGAAGTTTACAACAAAGTAAAAATAACATCCGATATATATACAAAAGAGTATAGCGAGGCCGATGTAACAGCAGCAATAGATACACTGGAACATTATGGCTATCTTGGTCAGAGCCTTACCGGCCAGTTCTGTCTTAGAGGTGGTAATGATTGGCATAGGTACCCCTCTGCTCACGGTTATCAGCGTCAGTTTAGCATGGGTCCCGACCTGTATGCACAGTATTTCACTGTGCCTCACAAGGACTTTATGTATGGTAGTTTGACCTCTACATATGATATTTCCAATGAATTTCATAATGATCCTTTTCTTGCCTACACACAAGCAAAGAATGCTTTTATGCCTCTTTTGCATAAGCCAAATGTGAACATGATACCCGAGATAAAAGCAATAACCTTGCTTTACTACTGTCTGGGAGCACAGGAGAATGTCGACCTTATCGGTGCAAATACATATAACGATGATAAGCAATTTGCCGACAATTGTACAAAATATGACAACATGCGTACAATCTATTATGGCATTGTAGAGGATCTCGATAATATTGTAGCTTGCCTCAAGCACTACGAGGCAAACCGTCCCGATTGGTATAAGGAGAAGATTGCTGATTTGATGATGGAGTATTTCTCGACAGGCCGTGAGCTTCTCACAGGCGATTTATCTAACCTTTCTTCATTCATCAAATTTGCCAACTCTTTGAAGTTGCGTATGGCTATGCACATTGTAAAGGTAGAGCCCGAGACTGCTAAGCGTTGGGCCGAGGAGGCTGTTGCAAGCGGTGTGGTAGAAAGTGCTGATGAGCAGCAGGGGCTTTACCCCATTATTTGGGGTTTTTTGCATCCTCTTAGGGACGTGTTCAACTGGGGCGACCTTCGTTTGTCAGCTTCTTTCGAGAGCTTGATTATGAGTCTCGATCATCCCTATTCCAAGTATCTTATAAAGCCAAACAGTTATGATATTGTAAATCCCAATACAGGTGAGGTGTTGCCGAAAGGTACACGTATCTGCGGTATCCGTTCAGGTCTCCTTGTAGGTGAAGGTCAGGTTGCAGCGCTTAACCCCTTGCAGGCTTATTCAGAAATAGACGGCGGGCTCTTTGCCGATCGTTTAATGGCTCCTATGTACTTCTTGAAGTGGGCCGAGGTTGACTTCCTCCGTGCCGAGGGTGCTATTCGTGGTTGGAACATGGGTGGCGAAGCTAAGGATTTCTATGAGCGTGCTATCCGCAATGCATACTTCGAAGATCCTCTCTTTGTTAAGTATGGTGCATATGCCGATCTTGTAGAGGATTACTTGAATCTTGAGGAGCCTGTTGATTATGTAAGCGTTGATCCTCTTGGTGCCGGCAAGCCTTGGCCCAGCGTTACCAAGATTGGTGTAAAATGGAATGAGGGTGATAACCTTGAGACCAAACTCGAGAAGATTATCACTCAGAAGTACCTTGCACTCTTCCCCCTCTCAACAGAGGCATGGACCGAGTTGCGTCGTACAGGCTATCCCAAGTTGTTCCCTGTGCTTAATACCGATGATGGTGACGGTTCAATAAAGCAGGGCGAAATGATTCGCCGTATTGTATGGCTTCCTACCGGTGATACAAAGCAGGATGCTATAATAAATAAAAGAGCTATTCCTGCGCTTGGAGGTCCTAATAAACAGGCAACACGTCTGTGGTGGGATGTTGATGCTCCCAATTTCTGATAAAAATATATGCCTCGGAAAAATCCGAGGCATATATTTTTATCAGAAATCTGTTTTATAACAGTTTTTTTACAAGTCCGAACATCTTGTAGGGCATATATCGGAATGGCAGGTCGAGCCATGTAGGGGTTACAACCACAGAGCGTTGGTGTGAGAATGCCTTAAAGCTTTCTTCTCCGTGATAGTGTCCCATTCCTGAATTTCCTACACCACCGAACGGAATGTTCTCATTAGCAATGTGCATTATGGTGTCGTTTATGCATGCTCCTCCCGATGATGTATGCTTCAGGAGTTCGAATCCGTCACTCTCTTTTCCAAAGTAGTATAGAGCAAGGGGCTTTTCGCGTTGGCATACGAACTCTATTGCCTTGCTGCGTTCTGTGAATGTCATCATTGGTAATACGGGACCGAAAATCTCCTCTTGCATTACGGGTGAACTGCTCTTTACATTATCGAGCAGTGTGGGTGCAATGTATCGCTCCCGCGTGTCGGTTTCGCCACCTATTACGATGTCACCGTCCTGCATATATCGTTTGATGCGTTCAAACGATTTGTCGTTTACAATGCGCACATAGTGACGGCTCTCCTTGATGTTCTTTCCGTGCAACTTATGCAGCTCCTTTTCAAATGCTTTTATGAATTGAGCCTTGCACTCTTCGTGTATCAGAAGATAGTCGGGTGCAATACATGTCTGTCCTGCGTTGAGTGTCTTTCCCCAAGCTATGCGTCGTGCAGCAATGCTGATGTCTGCATCCTTGTCTACGATACATGGGCTTTTGCCGCCGAGTTCAAGAATTACGGGTGTCAGATTCTCTGCTGCAGCCTTCATCACAGTTTTGCCCAAAGAGGGGCTGCCGGTGAAGAATATTATATCGTAGCGTTGCGAAAGCAGTAGTGCATTTACTTCGCGGTTACCCTGTACAATGGCTATATACTCCTTGTCGAATGTGTCGCTTATCATATCTTCTATTACAGCAGATACGTTGGGTACATAGGGCGAGGGTTTCAGTATGGCTGTGCATCCTGCCGAAATGGCACCTACAAGCGGATTGAGCAGCAGCTGCACGGGGTAGTTCCATGGTGCAATTATGAGTGCATTGCCAAGAGGCTCGCTCATTATGCGGCTGTTCGACGGCATCATCTTGAGCGGTGTGCACACACGCTTGGGCTTCATCCAGCTTTTCAAATGGCGAATGTGGTTCTTTATCTCTCCTGTTACTATGCTCAGCTCGGTGAGCAGCGCCTCCTGTCCGCTCTTGTGAAGGTCAATCCACAAAGCCTCTAACAACTGCTTTTCCCATGTCTGTGTTGCCTGTAGCAGGCGTTTCAGCTGTGTTATGCGAAACTGATAGTCGAGTGTGGCACCCGATGCAAAGAAACGGCTTTGTGCCTCTCTTATGTCTCTGATATCTTGTTCGCCGGTGTTTTGAATGCTCATTACTTTCTTCCTGTAAAATTATCCATTACGTGGAATATTCCCACAACTTCGCCAAAGATATAATCAAAAATCGATGTAGGCAACAGTGCCTGACAAGTACGTATGAAGTGATAGCTGAATGGCAAGCCCTTGAAGTTCCTGTTCTTCTCTATTGCGCGGATTATCTTTTTCGCCGTAGGCTCGGGTTTCAATATGGGGAATATTCTCGACTTTACACCGTCGAACATGCCTGTGTTGATGAAATAGGGTGCAACGGTTGTGAAACGTACCTTGCTCTTTGCCTGTTTAAGCTCTATGCGCACCGAGTCGCTCCATCCAATCATAGCCCATTTGCTTGCAGCATATACCGACATTTTGGGATTCGAAATCATTCCCGCTGCCGATGCGATGTTACATACATGGCCATGGTTGCGCGAAATCATATCGGGCAGTATGAGCGATGTGAGCACCATAGGTGCTGTGGCATTGATATCCATTGTGCGCTCAATCTCCGATATGCTCTGCTTGTCGAATGTGTTGTTGCTTGTCACAATGCCTGCATTGTTTATAAGTATGTCAATGTTTCCGCACTCCCAATGAGTACGCTTGTAGCACTCTTCAACAGCAGTGCTGTCCGATATATCTACCTTGTAACCCTTGATGTTGCCAAGATTGCGCAATTCTTCTATCGTATCGTGTATTCCTTTTTCGTTTATGTCCCAAATTATAAGCTGACGTGCTCCTTTCTCGAGCATTATGCGACCCATTATGCGTCCGATGCCCGAGGCACCGCCTGTGATTAGTACGCTACTTCCTTTAATCTTTGTCATTTTATTATAAATATTGGTAATTATGTGCGTTGTACGGTGTTTTTATTGGATAATTGTTTTAAAACGGGTGCAAAATTATATTAAAATGAACAATATAGCAAAATATTTTGCACAAAAAGTGTAAAATGTGCAAAAGTTGTGTTAAATGCTACATGGTCGCATTGCTGTTATCGTCGTTCTCTATTTTATATGGCATTCCATTGATTTGTTTGATAGGGTAGTTACCCTCGAGCATGCCGCTTATAATGGTGTCGCGCGACGATGTGTTCTGGTAGGGGTAAAGCTCAAACAGAGGAAGCACCGATGCGAAATGTTCCATAATCTGCGATTGTATCCCTTCGTACTCCTCCCATTTGCTTGTGTCAGTGAAACAGTAGAACTGTATGGGCAATCCATTGGCAGTTGGCTCAAGTGTACGCACCATTATGAGCATATCTTTCCTTATGCGCGGATGATGCCTCAGGTATATATCGGCATAGGTGCGGAAAACACCTACGTTGGTCTCTACTGTTCCGCCGCTCTCTTTCTGTGCAGTGTTTTCGTTGCCCCCTTCCATGCGGGCTATATACTCGTCCATGTTGCTGTCGAGCCCTTTTATCTTCTCCAAATAATCGTTGTCGCATGGTTTAATGTTATCGAATTTAATTGTATATCCGCGTGCTATGCGCCGTGCACCGGTGTCGCTCATGCCACGCCAGTTTATGAAACTCTCGTTAATGAGTGTATATGGTGGTATGGTGGCTATTGTGTTGTCGAAATTCCTTATTTTTACAATTGTCAACGATATGTCGAACACAGTGCCGTTTATTGTTCCGCCGGGCATCTCAATCCAGTCACCAATGCGTATCATGTCGTTCTCGAGCAATAGGAAACCTCCGACAAATCCCATTATACTGTCTTTTGTAATAAGCATAAGAACGGCTGCAAAGGCTCCCAATCCTCCAATGAGGTATAGAGGCGATTTGTCGGTGAGAATAGAAATCAGCATAATGGTCATAATTATGTATACAATTATTATAGCTACCTGAACGAACCCTTTTATTGGCCTGTTATGGTATTTGTTGTTGCTGAATGCCGTCTCGCCTACAACCTTTATTGTTGCAGCAATTGCTCGTGTGAGCATAATTATAAAATATATCCACGCTATGGTGCCGATGTAGTGCTGAAACATCGGCGACCGGCTTAGTGCAAGCGGCAACAGGGCTGTCATCATCAGTGGCGGTATTATCTGCGTCTGCCTGCGCAGAGTGTTGTGTTCTATGATTTTACTGAGAAAGGTGTTCTTCCTTACCTTCACTATGCGTTTTATCACCTGTTGCAATACATGATATGCAATTTCTGCAACAATAAAAGATACGGCAGCTATTATGGTTATATAAATGAGCGGCTCCAATCTGTCGAGTGTAACAGGTGCTATCCCGGTGTGTGACAGCAGCCGTTTTATAGCGTTCATCAGATAGTATACAATGTTGTCTGTACCCATTCTTTTTTATTATAAACAACATTGAATACATATCTTGTTCATTCTTTATACTCCAAATGGTGCTGCGGTGCACATTATTTATAATTTATATGAATATTATTCGGTTTATTTTCTTTACCTTCGCAAGGTAAGTAATATTGTAGGGCAGTAGTACATTGTCCATGTTTTGTACCATATATTAAAAAAAGAAAATGATTAAAGAGGGTCTTTCGTATATAAGCAGCACTGTTGTTACAGATGAGAAGTGCGCTGCATCCATGGGATCGGGCAATCTGATGGTTTTTGCAACACCGGCAATGATTGCACTTGCCGAGAATGCAGCGATGATGGCTGTTGCCGATTCGCTCCCTGCCGGCTCTACAACAGTCGGTGGCGGAATAGACATGTTGCATTTGCGTCCATCGGGTGTTGGTGCCACCATTGAAGCAACCGCAACGGTTACATCGGTCGAGGGACGCAAGATAAGTTACGAACTTAAAGTGTGCGATGCCAATGGAGTGATAGGCGAGGGTACACATGTGCGCTTTGTCGTTGATAGCGAAAAGTTCATGCAAAAGATTGCTGCAAAGGGGTAATATAAGAATGCCGACACCGAAAAAGCTATATAAGAACAAACAATTGCCGTAGAAAACACATTTCACCAATGCAGCCTTATGTGTTGCATAAAGGTGATAAAATAAAAAAAACTGCTCCAAGGGGAGGGAGCAGTTTTCCGAACAAACGCTTTTGCTCGTTCGGGCACCGACTTGTCACAAGCAGATGCTACCGGAATCTATTACTATGAAAAACACATTATTATAACAACAAAATAACGCAATTGTTTTTAGATTTCTGATATACTTTACATTTTTTAGTGCAGATTTAAAATATTTTTAGAGAAAAATCCCCTACAACCTATTTTAATAAAGAAAAATGGCAAAAGAATTAATACTAATCAGAATAACAGGCGAAGACAGGCCGGGGCTCACAGCCTCTGTCATGTCGGTCCTTTCGAGATATGATGTTACCGTGCTCGATATCGGCCAAGCCGACATTCATAGCACATTGTCTCTTGGAATACTCATCCGCGTTGTAGAGGAGAACTCGGGACATGTGATGAAGGAACTGCTCTTCAAGGCCAGCGAGCTTGGTATTAATATAAAATTCTTTCCCGTTGATGCCGACGACTACGAAGCGTGGGTAAAACGTCAAGGAAAAAACAGATATATAATAACACTGCTCGGACGTAAACTGTCGGCCGAACAGATAGAGGCTGTAACACGTCTTATTGCCGAGCAGGGACTTAATATCGACTCTATACGCCGTCTCTCGGGACGTATCTCCATCGTTGAGCCATCGAAGAACGTGCGTGCATGTATCGAATTCTCGGTGCGTGGAACACCGCACGACCGTAACGCCATGCAGGCCGAACTGCTGCGCCTGTCGAGCGAGATGGGCATGGACTGCTCGTTCCAGATAGACAATATGTACCGCCGCATGCGTCGCCTTATATGCTTCGATATGGACTCTACTCTTATTCAGACCGAGGTGATAGATGAACTTGCAATGCGTGCCGGTGTAGGTGATAAAGTGAAGGATATTACCGAACGGGCCATGCGTGGCGAGATTGATTTCAAAGAGAGCTTTACCGAGCGCGTGGCACTGCTCAAGGGACTCGATTCGTCTGTCATGCACGATATAGCCGAGAACCTTCCAATAACCGAGGGTGTCGATCGTCTTATGTATGTGCTCAAACGCTATGGCTATAAGATAGCAATTCTATCGGGCGGTTTCACCTTCTTTGGCGAGTATCTGCAAAAGAAGTACGGCATCGACTATGTATATGCAAACGAGCTTGAGATTGACGATGAAGGCAAACTTACCGGCCGTTACGTTGGCGAAATTGTAGACGGACGCCGAAAAGCCGAACTGTTGAAACTTATAGCACAGGTCGAGAAGGTCGATATCGCGCAGACAATTGCAGTGGGCGACGGTGCTAACGACCTTCCCATGCTCAGCGAAGCCGGATTGGGTATTGCATTCCATGCCAAGCCACGTGTAGTGGCAAACGCCAAGCAGGCGATAAACACCATAGGACTCGATGGCGTTCTCTACTTCTTGGGATTCAAGGATTCCTACCTTGACGAGAAAGGACGCGAGTAACTATCTCCTGTTGGCTTCGCTTTTTATATACACCGCTCCCTGCAATCTAAATTGCAGGGAGCGGTATGTTGGTTGGTATTATTTATCTGTTACATATATTCTTGAAGTCGCACCATTTGCAGCGGTCACTGTCGTCGGTGGGGCTGAATGGCTGGTTGATATCGAATATATTGTTTACGGTGTTCTGTAACAGGGCCTTGAACTCATCGCGCAGGGGTGATGCATCGTAAAGTGTCTTGCCTTCAACTTTTATTATGAAATCGTCGCGCTTTGTGTTTTGTGCCTTATGTATGTATATGAGCGACGGGGCCACTTTTGTTGCTTTTCCGCTTTCGAGTGCTGCAACTGAGTAGAGTAGTGCCTGTAGTATATATTTCATGCTGCTACCTTCGTGTGCAAATACCTGTGCAAGGTCTTTTGGTTTCTTCTCTTCACTGCCTGTCTTGTAGTCTATAATGTGCAGTGTTCCGTCCTTGCTGTCCAGACGGTCGGCGCGTCCTCCTATACGCAGCGATATCTGCAGGTCGTTTACTGTTGTCTGCATGTTGAAGTGGAGTGGAAGCTCACCGCCTTCATAGTAGAATGGTGCGTGTCCGGCATCCATTCTCACAAGGTAACCCAACATGCATTGCAGTACTTCGCGGTTGATGAGCTGCTCGCCATTATATTGCGGTGTTCCCTCCTCCTGTCCGAAATATTCGAGCATAAAGGCTTTGTCTATGAATGTATACAGCAGTTGGCTGTCGTCGATATAGGGCTGCAGCATTTCTTTTGTTACTGTTCCTTTCTCTTCGGGCAGCAGGGTGTTGTAGAACAGTTCCGATGCCTTGTGAAATATCAGTCCGAAGTCGTTTTTCTGAACATCGGTTGCAACCTCCTTGTATTTCTCTATTTTCATTATGTAGCGATAGAAGAAACGCAGGCTGCAGTCGAGGTAGCAGTTTATTGCGCTGGGTGAGAGTGTGCTTGCCCTGCTGTTGATGTTAAGGTTATACATCTGTTGCAGCTGTTCTACCATAGCTTCAGTCTTCTCTATATCTTGGGCATTATGTTTCTTTACCTTCTGTTGCGATGTTATGAAGGCTCTTTTGCCACAATGGCCATCGGCCATAAGTTGCAGTATGTAGCGCGAACATTCGCCTTTGCTGTTGTCGGTAGATTTGTTGTATAGCAGTGTGACATGTTCTGCACGTTGGAGCAGACGATAGAAGTTGTACGCATATATCGAGTCGCGGTGTTCGCTCAGTGTGAGTCCGAATGCGCGGCGCAGGTTATATGGTATGAATGAGTTTTCGCTGCTCTTCTTGGGAAGGTTGCCTTCGTTGGCCGATATGAATATTATGTTCTTAAAGTCGAGGTTACGTGTCTCGAGTAGTCCCATTATCTGCATGCCCACTACGGGCTCGCCATGGAAGGGTATTGAGGTGCCTGCCACAATACGCAACAGCAGACGTCCCAAAGTGCTTTGGCTCATCTGCATATCCTCCTCGCCCAAGATGGTTATGAGACGTTGGGTCTGCATGAATACTTTCAGCTGCGCCTCGAGGAATAGTTCGTTGTATATGTCGGCTTCGCTCTTTTCCTCTTCATTGTCAGTTTTTGCTTTTGGGGAGTTCCTTGATATGAAGTGTATGATGTTGCCTATTGACGACATCCATAGTATGTTGTCGGTGTGACGGGTGAATATGATGCTCAGCAGTTCGTCGCCCTGTAACAGCTCTTGTGGTGGAAAGAGCATACGGCCGGCTGTGATATTCCTGTCGATGTTGCCTGCATCAGGAGATAGCTTCTGTATGTAGGGGTGGACAAGTATATTGTGCACTGCCTCTAATGTGAAACTATCATGTGCGGTGTCGTAGCCCTCGGTCTGCAGCCTGACAAGTTGTTGCAACAGGTCGTATATGGGCGTGCGCGATACGGGGAATCCCATTGTTATGTTCCTCTCCTTAACCGATGGGGGGATGATGTGATATACCGACTCGAGCTTGTTCTCGTCGCACAATATTACCGCTGTCTCTACTTCACTGCCTTCGTCGTCGTTCTTGGCTATGTGATTCTCAATCCATTCGGCTGCATATCGCATCTGTATGCTGTCGGTGGATGTAGATATTATATCGACCTTTTTGTTGCCTATGTTGTCGAAACATGTGTCATGTAGCGCGTTGGGGAACTGTTTTACGTTGCGGTACATGAATCGTGCCGCTTCGTGCTGCCCGTCGTTTATGTATTTGGTATCGTAGTCCCAGTAGAAGAGGGCTTTATCCCTTTTCATTACGATATCGAACAGCCTGTTCTCGACACGGCTTAAGGCATTAAAGCCGACGAATACATATTTGCTGTAGGGAAGTTGCAGTAGCTCTTCGTTCTCAATAATGTCGCGATACATCATTCCTTCGTATGCTATGCCGCTGTTATGGAGCACTGCCTTGAAGTCGTTGTATATATTGCCCAATACCTGCCATATCTTAAGGAAACGGCGTTTGAGCTCGCTCTCGTTCTGCGGATTGAAGTTCCTGAAGAACTGTTCTATCGCCTCTTTCTGTTCTGCCGAGAGTGCATCGTGTGTGTTGCCGATGCTACGCAGGTCGTTGAGGTTGGCAAACAGGCTCTCTGTGTCGGCAAGGTTCTTGTCAATGTCGTCGAAATCGGCGATGAGCAGTTCGCCCCAGCTGTAGAAGCTGTCTATTGACTCGTCGCTGCTGGTGTGGTGCCTGTATTGATGATATAGCTTGCTCACAAGCTGTATTGAATCGCCTATAGTGTAGTTGCTGCTCTGCTGAAAAAGCTCGCTTATGGTGATGTAGGCCGGGCTCCATATAGGGGTGCCGCTCATTTGCATCAGGTACTCGTTGAAGAAGAGTCCTGCTCTTTTATTGGGGAATACAACGGCTACATTGTGAAGGTCTCCATTGAATCGCTTGTATATATCCTGTGCTACTTGTTTTAAAAACGGTGTCATGGCATTACTGTTTTATTGTTCTTCGTGTGTGGGGTGTACGGGTATGATTTTGTTGCTGTACAGATACCACAGATAACCCTCTACCTCTTTGAAACCCATAAGGCGCAGCTTCTGCATGTAATCCTCGACCTGTGTCATGTATTTGTCGCGTTCGCGAGCAAACTTGAAATCGACGACAATGGCCTTGTTGCCATTTATCATCACACGGTCGGGGCGCGATATCTTCTGATCGCCGTCGCGATGCAATATGCTGCATTCGTTTATTACGTTATATTTGCCCGAGAACCACTCCTTGGCATTATCATGTGAGAGCGCATTTCTTATCAGTCTGCTTATTTTGTTACGCTCCTCGGTGGTTGCAATAAGTCCCTCCATCTGTTTGCGCGCGAGCTCCCTTTCAAGTTCTTCGCCGGTTATCAGATGCGACATTATCTCGTGAAGCAGCTCTCCAATATCTATGTAGTCGCTCTCTTTAATCTGCTCTTTATCTGTTGCAAGGAAACGGGAGAGGTTGTGCGACTGGCGCGATGTGAGACGGTTGTCGTACGACAGGAATCTCTGCTCAATTCTCTTTTCCTCCATTGTGAAAGGATTCTGATTGACGTTTTCTTCCTGTTTCTCCTGTTTCTCTTCGTGGCCTGCTATTTCGCCATAGGTGAGTACACCATTGTTGCTGTCGTATACAGTATTCTGCAACGGGAAGTTATCTATTATCCTGCTCAACAGCAGTTGTGTGGTGTCGGCACCGGTATTTGTGCTGCTTAATATGAACAGATTGTTCGATGCACGTGTGCAGGCGACATACAGAAGATTCATATTGTCGACAAGTTCGAACAGTGTCTCGTGGTTATACTCTTGCGAGTATATCGAGTCGTTCATCTTGCTCGAGTACTCGATGGGCAATAGCGGAAGCTTGTCGTAGGGGTCGACATGTGGTTGGCACCAAAGCAGGTTCTCCTTGTATGTGCTATGGAACTCCTTTGTTGTTTTCCAAAAACAGAATGGTATTATCACGGTGTGGAATTCCAACCCTTTTGACTTGTGTATTGTCATTATGCGCACGCTGTTGTCTTCGCTGACGGGGATGCTCTTGTCGCTTATCTCATCGTTCCATGTCTGCAGAAAGTCGGTGATGTTGCATTTGCCGTTCTCGATATATTGTGCAGTGTAGTCGATGAACGAATATATGTAGGGTGTTTCGCCTTCGATACCGTGCAGATTGAAGTCGCAAATGAGCTGTTCTGTTATCTCGTTTAAGGGGCGTTCAACGTATGTGTGCCGTTTTTCAAGATATTGTGCCGGCAGGTAGCTGTCGGTATTCTCTTTAAGTGCATACAGTTCCGAGGGCTCAATCTCTCTGTTCTTTACATAACGGTAGTAGTATGTTATAAGTTCTATGGTATTGAGCGTGTCGTCGGGGTGCGATACGTTGCGCATTGCCGTTGTGAGGATGTGCAATGCAGCTGATGACGATAGCTTATAGGCGCTCTCCGATACTATGCTGTAACGCTGCTGGAACCGGTTGTTGAACTCCTCAACAATGTATTCGGTATCCTTGTTGTTGCGTATGAGTATGGTAATGTCCGAGGGATTAAGTTTTTTTTCGTTCAGCAGTGTGTCGAGCGTGTCCATCAGTTGTGCAAGTGATGCCTCGTACATGCCACCCTTGTTCTTGTTTGCACAATCAAGCATGCGAATCTCGGCATATCCTTTCTCTTCTCTTTTGTTGGTGCCCTGTTCGACATCGCTGTATGCTTTCTTAAGGTCGGTGAGACGCTCCTTCAAGTCATTCGCATAGCTCTCTGTTATTATCTCAGTGGCACGTTTGAATAGCGCGTTGTTGAACTCTACAATGTTGCGCGCACTGCGGTAATTGATGGTCTTTGTACTTTTGTCGCTGCTCTTCAACCGTTCGCCGGCATAGTCTCCTATGGTGTTCTTGGGAAACTCTGCTTCGATATTGTTGAGTATGTTCCAGTCGCTGTTGCGCCAACGGTATATCGATTGCTTTACATCACCCACAATTAGGTTGAAGTTGCCGCGCGACATAACCTCGTACAGCAGCACCTTGAAACAGCTCCATTGCAGTTTCGAGGTGTCTTGGAATTCATCAATGAAGATGTGGTTTATTTCGGTTCCTATCTTTTCGAATATGAATGATGTGTCGTTGTCAATCATTCGGCTCAGGAGATATGTTGTCTCGGCTAAAAGGAATCGGTTTTCGCGCATGTTATCCTCGTGCAGTGCGTCTGCTATGCTGTTGAGCAGGCGCAGCTGATGGAAACGCTTTAACGACATGGCGCAGTTGTTGAGGGTCTTTGTGTATTGTGTATATACCTTGTTGATGAGTTGTACAATGTAAAGGCATTGGTCCTGTGGAAGTTTACCCGATACCTTTGAGGGGTCGTTGATGCACTTCTCGGTGGTTTTGAGCATTTGAGGGATATCGCCATTCCTGAATTTCTGAAATACCGACCATAAACCTGTGCTCTTTCCTGCAAAGTGCTGTACATCGAGGTTGTAGCTCTGTGCTAACTCAAAGAACTCCTCTCCGACTCTCTTTATATCGTTTATGGTATTCTCCTGTACTTTGCGCAGGGCATCGCGATACTCTTCGAGCACTTTTCCGTTGCTCGATTCTATCATGTGACGCAACTTGTCTCCGCGTTCCTGATACTCCTCCTTCAATATGTTCTTTGCAAAATCCTTGATGGCAGATGGTACGTTCCAGCTCTTTCCGTTCTCAAGGTGTTCCTTGATATATTCCACCAGCCATTGCATCTCCTTGCTCTCGGGGCTAAGACGGCGTATAAGGCTGTCAACGGTGTCGGCAAGCAGTTTCTCTCCATCAATCATTATCTCCATGTTGCCGCTCAGTTCAAGCTCTTTGGCAAGGCCACGAAGGATGCTCTGGAAGAAGGCATCTATTGTCTGCACTCTGAAATGTCCATAGTCGTGCAGCAGCATGTGTAGGGCCTCTTTTGCACGTTTGCGTATCTCCTCCTCGCCCATAGTGGGGTAGGTGTCGGCAATTATTGAGAAATAGCGTTCCGATGCCGGCAGTGCATGGGCTATTCCGTACAGCTGGCTCATAATACGCTCTTTCATTTCGCCGGTGGCTTTGTTGGTAAATGTGACAGCCAGCGTATGCCTGTATGCTCTTGGGTTTGCTATCAGCAGCTTTATATATTCTACTGCCAATGTAAATGTCTTGCCCGAGCCTGCCGATGCCCTGTATATGTATAGTGTCTTTTCCATTCTTTAACTTACTATCTGTATTGTACTTTTTCCCGACCTTCCCTTTCTTATACGTATCTGTGTGGGGATGCGTTCAATCATATCTTGCAGGTGCGATATAACTCCAATTTTGCGGCCCATGCTCTGCAGCCTTTCAAGTGCCTCCATTGCAATGCGCAGTGTGTCGCTGTCGAGCGAGCCGAAACCCTCGTCAATGAACAGCGACTCAATGCTCATGTTGTTCGATGAGAGTGACGATAGTGCCAATGCCATCGCCAATGATACAAGGAATGTTTCGCCACCCGAGAGTGTGTTTACGGTGCGTCGTTCCATCAACATGTCAAGGTCGGTTACCATCAGCGACAGTGAATCGGGAGCCGAGCGAACAAGCTCGTAACGGCTCGACAGCTCTTTCAGGTGCATGTTGGCATAGGCGAGCATTATGTCGAGCGTGTAGCCCTGTGCTATCATGCGGAACTTATGTCCTTTTGCCGAGCCGAACACCTCGTTCAGCTTACGCCAATTGTCGTATTCCTCTTTGGTTGAAGCAAGTTCGTTGTGCATGCGTTCGCTCTCTTTTCTGTTTCGTCTGTCGCTGCCAAGCTCTATATTTATTTGTGTTATGCGCTCTTTGCGTTGTTGCGATTCCTTGGCTGCTATCTGCAGATGTGCCTCAAGCACCTCTTTTGTCTCCTCCTCGGCCGGGCGCATGGGCTGCTGCATCTGCTGTTCGATGTTGCGTTTACGCTCCTGCATCTTTGTGGTTGCCTGCAAAAGGGAATTCCTGATATCCTCAATGCTGCGTCGCATGCGCGAGATCTCGTCGGGTGGGGTTGTTGCCAGCCTGTTCAACTGCTCAATGGTGATGTCGCTTGCATTGTTCTGCAAGAACTCCTCAATCTCGTCTCTCAGCCTCTCTATTGTATTAGTGTGCTGTTCTATTGTTTCGTTTGCTGTTGCCAACGACTGTTTTATACGCGAGAGCACAGCTATGATATCTATGCGTTCTGCTGTGCACCGGGTGAACCGTTTGTCACACTCTTCAATGGCTTTGGCAAACTGCTGTTCTATCTGTGCTACAGTGCCATTGCTTCCCAACAGCGTGGTTATCCTGTCGTGCTTCTCTTTTATATCTGCACTTATCTTTGTTGCAAGCTCCTCTTCCTCCTTTACGAGTATGCCGGTTTCTGCTATACGTTTCTTTACGTTGTCGAGCGTAGTCTGTTCTACTGATAGCTGTTGCTGCAGTGTGGTGCAGCGGGCTCTCTTTGTATTCCAATCAACAGCCATTGCTGCCAACCGGCCTGCCAGCTCTTCCAATTGTTGCATCAGGTTGCTGTCGTCCTGATGCAGTGCTGCAGGTGCCATTCCCGACAGTGATTCGATGAGCATGCCTGTCTTGCGGGTGTATTCGCGTTTGTACTCCTCTATGCCTGATGTGAGGGCTATCACCTCCGATTTGCTGTTTTCGATACAACGGGTTATGTGTGCTATGTTCTTTTCGTTTGCTTCGCGTGCCTTGATGAGCTGCTCCTCATGCAATATGTTGCCTGTTATTGTAGATGTCCGATGATGCAGACTTCCGCATACGGGACATGGCTC
>CAJGCJ010000014.1 GCA_904501775.1 uncultured Bacteroidaceae bacterium
GCTTGCCGAGGCTATGGGCAAGACTGTAGAGGCAGTTCAGCGCCGCGTTAAGTCTCTCGAGGAGTTCAACCCAATGCTTGGTCACCGTGGTTGCCGTTTGGGTAACACATATCCCGAGATCACCAAGATGCAGACAACAGCTATCCTTGGCGCAGCTCTTGAGTTGAAGAAAGAGGGCAAGGTTGTATATCCCGAAATCATGGTTCCCCTTGTAGGTATCATCAACGAGTTCGAGGAGCAGAAGAAGGCTATCGTTGAGGCAGCTGATGCTCTCTTTGCAGCTGAGGGTGATAGCGTAGACTACACAATCGGTACTATGATTGAGATTCCTCGTGCAGCTCTTACAGCAGATCAGATTGCACAGCAGGCTCAGTTCTTCTCATTCGGTACAAACGACCTCACACAGATGACATTCGGTTACTCTCGTGACGACGTTAACTCATTCTTGCCTATCTACTTGCGCAAGAAGATTTTGAAGAACGACCCCTTCCAGGTTCTCGACCAGACAGGTGTTGGCCAGCTTGTTGAGATGGCTACCAAGAAGGGCCGCTCGGTGAACGCAGACCTCAAATGCGGTATCTGCGGTGAGCACGGTGGTGAGCCCGAGTCAGTTAAGTTCTGCCACAGAGTTGGTTTGAACTATGTATCATGTTCTCCTTTCCGCGTGCCTATCGCACGTTTGGCTGCTGCACAGGCTGCTGTTGAGGAGGCTTAATTCTTACTCGATAAGGATTAATTCCACAATAAACGAAAATTGGGTTGCCGTTGGCAACCCAATTTTATTATATATATCTATCAGTTATGGCATATAAACAAATCAGGCGCACTTTTTAAGTGCGCCTGATTTGTTTATAAAAGAATTATCAAAATTACATAAGAGTCTGAGCAACCTTTATAATTTCTTCACCTATCGCATCGGCAGCCTCCTGTGTGGGGCCCTCAGAATAGATACGGATAATGGGCTCTGTGTTGCTCTTGCGCAAGTGCACCCAAGTATTCTCGAAGTCGAGTTTAACGCCATCGATATCATTAATCTCGGCCTTACCTGCGTAAAGTTCCTTGAGCTTAAGGAGGATAGCATCAACATCGGTACCGGGTTGCAAGTCGATACGGTTCTTTCCCATAAAGTAATCAGGATAGGTAGCACGGAGTTCGCTCACCTTCTTACCCTCGTGCGCCAAATGACTGAGGAAAAGACCGATACCAACAAGGGCATCGCGACCATAGTGTGATTCGGGATAGATGACACCACCGTTACCCTCACCGCCAATCACGGCACCAGTCTCTTTCATCTTGGTCACCACATTAACCTCGCCCACTGCAGATGCTGCATACTTGCCGCCACGGGCGTTTGTAACATCGCGCAAGGCACGTGTTGAAGAGAGGTTGGATACAGTGTTTCCGGGAGTATGTTTGAGGACATAATCGGCTACAGTTACAAGAGTATACTCCTCGCCGTACATCTCGCCGTTCTCACAGATAATTGCAAGACGGTCAACGTCGGGGTCAACAACAAATGCAACGTCGTTACCACCCTTAGCCATAAGACTCATAATATCGGTAAGGTTCTTTGCCAAAGGTTCGGGATTGTGCTGGAAATCGCCTGTAGGCTCACAATAGAGCTTTTCTACACTCTGAACGCCCAACTGCTCGAGCAACATAGGAAGCACTACTCCACCAACTGAGTTCACACAGTCGATTGCCACCTTAAAGCCAGCCTTGCGGATAGCCTCTTTATCTACAAGGGGAAGAGCGAGCACTGCATCAATATGTTTCTGGTTATATGTCTCATCAAGACGGTATTTTCCAAGTGTCTCAACGTCAGCATAATCAAATTCTTCTGCAGCAGCAATACGAAGTACCTCTTTACCCTCCTCGGCATTCAGGAACTCACCATTCTCGTTGAGCAGTTTAAGAGCATTCCACTGACGGGGATTGTGGCTTGCTGTAAGGATTATACCGCCACAAGCATCTTCCATAGTTACCGCCAACTCGGTTGTAGGTGTTGACGCAAGGCCTATATCAACCACGTCGAAGCCCATACCCATAAGTGTACCGCAGACAATGTGATTAACCATTGAGCCGGAAAGACGCGCATCACGACCGACTACAATCTTGTTTGTACTCTTGGTGGTGGTCTTTCTTATCAATGCTGCATAGGCCGATGTAAGCTTCACTACATCAAGAGGTGTAAGGCCCTCATCGGCACGACCGCCGATTGTACCTCTTATTCCCGAGATTGATTTAATAAGTGTCATATTTTTGTATTTTAAGTTTAATTCTTACAGATGGAAACTCTTGCCGGGCTGGAACGTCACCTCATAGAAGCAGGGATAAACGTACGAAGCAGCTGTTGATGTTCCCTTTGTGTGAGGAACGATGAGTTTTACCTTTGCTACCTGCGACTGGGGACGTGTGAGCCATATGTAGGGGAAAGGTGTAAGCCAACCTGTTGGAACAGCTTTTCCGTATGCCGACATGTAACCGCTTACAAATGTTCCTGTATATGAGCCTGAATCGAAAGAGATTCGCATCTCGTCGACATTATCTGAGTCGTACAAGTTACCGAAGATTGTATCGCCTGACGAAATGTTCACTTCAATAAAACGTGCCAATATCTCCAAGGTCTCACCGTCACGCATCTGGCGCGCACTCTCGAGATTCTTGGGATTACGTACTATCTGCATATATACGTCATCTATAAGCACAAACTCGTTGTTATCAACATTTGTCACAGAATCCTGCTCAACAAATTCCTTGAACGAAATTACATTTATGCCTTGCTCCCTTATAAAGTTTTTTACGGCCTTACGCTCGTCCTCTTTCATATCGGAGTAGGTCTTCTCATCGTCACACGCCACAAACAACATTGCAAATAATGGCAAAAGGGCCAAAATAGCATTTCTTTTCTTCATCGTTTCTTTATTTAATATACTATCCTATAATTTTTTGCGAATATACAAAAAGTATATCCAAATACAGAAAAAGTAGACGATATTTAATTGAAAATAACAGTTTTATTGAGTTAGCAACTCTTTATATTTCACCAACGCCGCCTTAAAACGCTCAACGGCATATTCCATTGTTCCATACACCTCACCACCCGACGCATTCAAATGACCGCCACCACCGAAGAACTCGGCTGCAACTTTGTTGCACGGAAAATCATCGACACTGCGCAACGACACATTTATCTTACCCGGAACCTCTTCGCGTAGGAAACAGCTGAAGCGCACACCTTTAATCTGAAGCGGCATGTTCACAAGCCCCTCGGTATCGCCCTTGGCCGCACAGAAACGACGCATCTCCTTATATGTCAGCGTTATGAGCGCTGCGTTGCTGTTTGGATAGAGCTTCAATTTGTCGTACATTACAAAACCCGACAATTTGAGACGGTTCAACGTATAATTGTAAAAGACTTTTCTGTAAATTATATCTTTATCAATTCCTGCTGCTATAAGGTGTGATATAATTATATAAATATCTTTACGATTCGAAGCATACGCAAAGCAACCGGTATCGGTCATCATACCGGTATATATACACTCGGCCATGTCACGCGTGATTGCCTGAAGACCACCGATGCGGTATATCAGACGGAATACAAGCTCTGCCGTAGAGCATGCCTGCGGCTCGGACACCGACTGGACAAAGCCCTCCTCGGGAAAAGGATGATGATCTACAAGAATACGGGGAGCTGAAAGCGATGCCACATAGCCACCCATTTCGGCAAGGCGCGAAAGTGCATTAAAATCGAGGCAAAAGAGAATGTCGGCACTGCCTAACAATGCCTGAGCCTGTTCTTTGTTATCTTCGTAAGAGACAATCTCCTCGGCTTGCGGCAACCACTTCAAGAAATCGGGGAAAGCATTCGGAATCACAACATGCGCATCCTTACCAAGCGACTTAAGGAAGAGCATAAGAGCAGTAGTAGAGCCTACCGCATCACCATCGGGGTTGCGATGTGCCATTATAACCACTCTCTCACTATCCTGAATATATTTTTTTATTGCTTCAACTGTACCGGCAGATATTATATGGTCAATCATTTTTATATTATTATAACGTTACGCGAAGATAGCAAGAGTATTTGTAAAATTAAAATTCTGCCAAGACTAATATTTACCACGCATATCTACAAACTGTGTACCACCGATGCGGCAGGGAAGCATCACAGCACCCCTTTGCGACAGATCAACGGCATTCACACCGGCTTGAGCCGACTCACGCAGAATGCGCACACGGCTGTTCTTATACAAGGTGGCATCGAGAACTATGTTGCGCGTAGGATAAATCAGCAACAGATCTTTAATGCTACCCAAGAAACCGCGACACAAATAGATGCAATCGACAGGCTCTATAATTGAATCATTGACCCAATGTTCGTCGGCAAGTACCTTTATTCGCCTGCCATAGAACTGCACAAGACCATTGTCATTTACTACAGACGCATCACCATAATCATTATAGCAGCACTCCATCACAGGCATTGGCTGTGCCATACGACGTTTTTTCCAATAAGGAGCCGCAACCCTATCATAATCGGCATCATTGGCAGGATAAGTCGTAAACATATACGATTGTTCTTTAGATACCACAGCCTGCATAGCAGGGCACGAGCGGCTGTTAAAGAAGATAATATATGGGGCATCATACTCATCAGCCCACGAAACATATACATTATACCCAACGACAGCAAACGCAGACAACATTGCAGCAACAGCTGCTACACGGTGTCTGTTCATTATGGCATATAGGCATATCAACAAAATCGCCCCTACTGAAAAGGCCGTTGCTGCACCTATAGCCGGCAACTGCAACGAGGAGCAAGGTAACGACTCGATGCCACGCAGCAAAAAGTTGACACACGATATCAGCGCATCAAGCAGCCATGCCACAAAGTGCTGCACTATCGCCAATGGAGTCGACAACAACAAGACAACTGCCAACAGCATTATAAGGAATGCCGCAGGCACCACAATAATATTGGTGAGAAGGAAATACAATGGGAAAGTACCGAAATAGTACCATACAAACGGGAGAGTTCCTATCTGCGCAGCAAACGAAACAGCTATCAGCGATGCGAAATATTTATAAGCCGGACCGTACTTGTCGGCACGCAGCAACCTTGAAATTGTATCGCTTAACAACAGGATAGCAAATACGGCAGAAAAGGAGAGTTGAAAGCCGATATCATGCAACAGACGGGGCGAAACAACAAGCATAACCACTGCAGCCAACGCCAAAGAGTTCAACGAACTGCCATCGCGCCTAATAAGACGGGCAACCGACATCAGCGAAAACAGGAGTGCCGCACGCACAACAGATGGTGTAAAACCGGCCATTGCCACAAAAAGCCATAGAAACGAGAGTATCAGGAGTTCGCGTACACCCCTAAGCACTCTGATTTGTACAAGAAGTGGCAACAACAAAGAAAGCACCATATAGAGTATTCCAAGATGCAGGCCCGAAAGAGCAAGCACATGGCTTGCACCCACCGCAGCATACACATCGCGTATCTCCTGCGACAAGTCACGTTTTTCACCAACCGTAAGAGCCGACAACACAGATGCCACATCCTTGCCAAAGCCCATCGAAGCATATATCTCTACAATCTTATCGCGCCACCTCTGAACAGTTGTTGTAAACGTATCATCCGCCGGCCCCGATAACCGCCACTGCTGCTCGGCAAGGTAAGCGGTACCCGTAATACCGTTCACAAACATATAATGAGCAACATCGAACTCGGCAGGATTACCGGCATTGGAAGGTGGCTCGACACGCCCTTCAAAAAGCAGCTTATCGCCTGCCGACAAACTTTCGAGGCTGACATTATTGGCAAAATAGAGATAAACTCTTCCGTTACGTCTTGCCCGGGCCACACTATCGCGCCCCACGCGCGTAACTTCGGCTGTAACCCTTGTCGCCTTACCAGCCACATGAGGCGTCTCGAGCAACAACGCCTCAAAACAACCCTTCTCGCCACTCCAGTTTTGAGAATCGGAATCGTTATCGAGAGTTGCCACAGTTGCTCCAAGCGAGAAGAGTGAAAGCATTAGGGCTACACCGAAAGCATAAGCAGGAAGACGCTGCCACAAAAGGCTGAGCAACATCACTGACGAGCCGACAACGAGCAGTGAGAGGTAAAGCGGCATACAGTTGCCACAGAAATATGAAAAAGCAATCCCCGCCATAAGCGGGAATGCAAATCTTAGTATCGGGTTATTCTTTAAAAGAGACTCTACCCCATCGGTTTCTATTTTACACAGAAAAAAGAAAACGCATCGTTACAATGCACATATAATGCACTGCAACAGACACTAATTAAAGTGCACGCAATGCCGATATGACATCCTGTGGAGAATCGGCTTTGAAGACGGCGTTACCGGCTACCAACGCGTCGGCACCGGCATCGGCAAGCAACTTACCTGTCTCAACGTTCACTCCACCATCTACCTCAATGATAGCCTTAGAGCCTGTAGCCTCAATCAGTTCGCGCAACTCGCGCACCTTCTCAACAGTATGATGAATGAATTTCTGACCTCCGAAACCGGGGTTAACGCTCATGATCAGAACAAGGTCGAGATCGACAATTATATCTTTGAGCATCATCACCGGTGTAGAAGGGTTAAGTGTTACGCCAGCCATCATACCAGCCTCCTTAATCTGCATCACAGCACGATGCAAATGAGTCTCGGCCTCGTAGTGGATATTCATTATACGCGCTCCAAGCGACTTCACTGCATCGAGATAGTTCATAGGATTCACCACCATAAGATGCACGTCAAGCGGCTTGTTACATAACTTTGCCACATACTGCAATACAGGAGGACCAAATGACAAGTTGGGTACGAAGACACCATCCATAATGTCGATATGCAACCAATCGGCACTACTGTTATTTATCATTTCAAGGTCACTCTGCAAATTTCCGAAATTAGCCGACAACAACGACGGCGATACTATCTGGCTCATATATCTGATTTTTTTGTTAATATTCCAACTGCGAATATAGTGCAAAAGCTATTGCAGAAAAAATAAAAACATGAATTTTTAAACAACAAATGAGGCTACACTGTCAAAAGTATAGCCTCATATATATTTATTGTAAGCCTTGCGGCTTTTTATCTTTGTTTACTTCTTCAAAGATGCGTCAGCCTGTGACTGGGGAAGCATCTCCTCTGCAAACATGTAAGCACCTGTCTTGGGTGACTTAACCATCTTGATAACCTTTACGAATTTCTCCTTGTCACCAGTCTGGAGAGTTGCAACTGCTTTCTTAGCCATGTCTTAATTACTTTATTTCTTTGTGAACGGTTACTTTCTTCAAATAGGGGTTGTATTTCTTCAACTCCAAACGCTCTGTAGTGTTCTTACGGTTCTTCGTTGTGATATAACGAGACATACCGGGAACGCCACTGTTCTTTTGCTCTGTGCACTCAAGGATTACCTGAATGCGGTTTCCTTTAACCTTCTTAGCCATATTCCTTTACCTCCTTAAATTTAATAGAGTACTTTAATATCCTCCCAAGTAAGGAGTCCTTTAACTACAGCTGCCTTAAGAGCTGCATCGAGACCTACTCGGTTGATTACTTTTAACCCCGCTGCACTCACGCGCAACTGAATCCAACAATCCTCTTCTACATAGAAGAACTTCTTGGTAAACAAGTTCACATTGAAAAGACGCTTTGTTCTTCTCTTTGAGTGTGAAACGTTGTTACCCACCATGGCTTTCTTACCGGTGATTTGACAAATTTTAGACATCTCTATATATTTTTTTGTTTTTATTCTTATATGCTTACTCAAAACAGCGTGCAAAGATATAATTTTTACACGTATCGTGCAAACAAAAAAGCATTTATTTTAAATTTTATCTAAAACAAAGGCTTCAAGCACCTTCAAAGCATGTAGAAACCGACACGCTGAAACGGTTTCAGAGAGAAGATGTTTTATTTTCAATCGTTTTCAGAAGCAAAGATAATACATTTTCGGCAAATGAGCAAATATTAGCATCACGACCTTTATTTTCCAACTGCAAAAGTAGCGAGATGACCTCGCCTTTGAAGTTAACGGCTATCCACACCGTACCAACCGGCTTAGTGTCAGTTCCACCACCCGGGCCTGCAATACCCGACGTTGCCAGCGAACAGTCGCTGTTCATCAAACGACTGACACCCAACGCCATAGCCTCAACAGTTTCGCGACTGACCGCGCCTTTGGAAGAGAGAATTTTATCAGAAACGCCAAGCACATTATGCTTCACCTCGTTGGAGTATGAGACCACCCCTCCCAAAAAGATTTGCGAACTTCCGGGAACAGATGTTATTGCTGCAGCGACGACTCCTCCGGTACAGCTCTCGGCTGTAGCCAAAGTAAGCCCTTTGTCGGTCAAAATAGCAACAATTCGGGTTGCAAGTTCTTTCAACAGGCTGCTCATATTATATGGTTGTACGCGAGAATGCAGGCTGGTCCATCGCACAGAACTCCTTGTCGAGATACTTATAATATCCCACAATTCCTATCATTGCTGCATTGTCGGTTGTAAAGCCGAATTTAGGGATGAATATTTCCCAACCATAGCGTTTGGCATAGTCGTTAAACGCCTGTCGCAGAGCCGTATTTGCAGAAACACCACCCGAGAGTGCTACACGTTTTATCTTCAGCTGCTTTGTTGCCTTATAGAGCTTATCCATAAGGATATCGACAACAGTTGCCTCGAATGAAGCTGCTATATCCTCTTTATGTTTCTCGACATAATCGGCATCCTCGGCAACCAATTTACGCAGGGTGTAAAGGAACGAGGTCTTAAGACCGCTGAAGCTATAATCGAGCCCGGGAACATGCGGCTTGCTGAAGTTGTAGGCCTTGGGGTTACCTTGACGGGCCAACCTGTCTATGATAGGACCACCGGGATAGCCCAAGCCCATCACTTTCGCACATTTATCCATAGCTTCGCCCGCCGCATCATCTATAGTCTGTCCTATGATTTCCATGTCGTTATAGCTGTTCACCTTCACAATCTGCGAGTTACCTCCAGACACCATAAGACAGAGGAACGGGAATTGCGGGTCGCTATGCTCCACTCCATCCTCCTTGATGAAGTGTGCCATTATATGTCCCTGAAGATGGTTAACCTCAACCATAGGTATTCCCAACGATGCAGCCAAGCCCTTGGCAAACGACACACCGACAAGGAGCGAACCCATAAGACCGGGGCCACGTGTAAAAGCAATTGCGCTGAGCTGCTCTTTTGTTACAGAGGCCCTTTTGAGCGCCGCATCAACTACCGGCACAATATTCAGTTCATGCGCACGCGAAGCCAATTCGGGTACAACTCCGCCATACTGTTCGTGTACAGCCTGACTCGCGGTCACATTCGACAACACCACATCACCGCGCATTACTGCAGCCGATGTATCATCACACGACGACTCTATTGCCAATATATATGCATCTTCTTTTATCTCGTTCATAATATTCCCTAATTTACAAGTGCGAAGATACAACATAATTTCTTTTTCACTAACTTTGAAGCAGTGAAAAATGGTTTTATGAGAGTCGAAATATATACAACAGGCAGTAACATACCGGAACTGATGGACGGTGACCCGAGACATTCGGCGTGGATGTTCAGACTGATAGAGCAACACTCAAGCGCAACACCCTTCATGGTTGTAGCATTCGACAGAGACAAGGAGGCCGGCCATCTGCTCGCCATCAGGTTTCGCGACCTGAGAATTCTGCCACCGGGATATTATGTGTGGTACAGCATACATGGAGAGGGTGTAATTGCCGAGAACCATAACAAGGAAGAGGTTTTCACAGCACTGCTCGACAAGCTATTCACCCTATTCGACATACACCACACATTCATAGAGGTGCGCAACCTGAAAGATGCGAAATTTGCTTATGGCAGGCTCAGCGACAGACTGTTTTTTCCACGACGCGACATCCGCATTTACCTGTCACTGCACAGCATCTCACCCGAGAAGCGAGTGACACGCAGCTACAAGACACTTATCAGGAAAGCGGAAAAACGGGGTGTCACATACGGAAGAGCCCAAAACGAGAGCGAGACAATTGAAGCGCTGCACATACTAAGACGCCATTATATTAACAAGGTAAGAAGACATCTGCCGCCCATCGGGCTTCTTCATGCCCTTGTCGTCAACAACAAAAACAGTGCAGCCCTGTTTGTCGTAAGATATAAAGGGAAAATCATAGGCTGCAGCATATGCCTGTATGACAAGGAGAGGGCATACATGGCATATAGTTGCGGTTTAAGGGTAAGTTACAGAAACGAATACCCCGGAATAATCGCAGTGTGGGCAGCCATAAAGGATGCTCACCAACAGGGATATAGCCATTTCGAATTCCTTGAGGCAAAAAACGCGAAAGCAGGAAGCGGATACCTTAATTTCATACTAAACTTCGGTGGCAAACAGACCGGAGTGCTCAGGTGGTACCATTTCAAATGGAGATGGATAAACAAAATAATGAGGTCGATATACGTTTAAGCAAAATTTTACGTTAAGATATAGTAACGCGCATACAGATGAACCGACTCATAACATATTTGACAGCAATTGTACTATTGTCTGCATCGGCAATGGCACAAAAAGTAACAATAAAGGGAAAAGTAACCGACAACAACAATAATGCCATAGAGATAGCAAACGTCAAGGTCGAAGGAAAAGCCATAGGCACTGTGACAGACCTCAAAGGCAATTACTCGCTTACATGCGAGAGCAGCGACACACTCACATTGGTATACTCCATGATAGGGTACCAGACCCGTAAAAGAAGCCTTTATAACCCGAAGGACACTGTTGTAATTGATGTCAAGCTGCCACAATCGGATTACACACTCGACGGTGTGGAGATTGTTGACCAGCAGCGTCAGATGGGAAGCATCAAGCAGATTGAAGTTCCCGAACAGATGCGTCTGCTGCCTGACGCTTCGGGCAACGGGGTGGAATCAATCATCACAGCACAGGCCGGTGTAAGCTCACACAGCGAATTAAGCTCGCAATACAACGTGCGTGGAGGTAATTTCGACGAGAACAGCGTATATGTCAATGGTATTGAGATTTACCGTCCCCTTCTGATAAGAGCCGGACAGCAAGAGGGACTGAGCTTTCTTAACCCCGACATGGTGGGAGCAATATCATTCTCTACCGGCGGATACGAGGCCAAGTATGGCGACAAAATGTCGTCGGTGCTTGATATAACCTATCGCAAGCCAAAGTCTTTCGAGGGCACCGTATCGGCAAGCCTTTTGGGAGGCAACATATACATAGGCACAGGAAATGACAAGTTCAGTTTCTCGAACTCGATACGCTACAAAACAAGCAAATACCTTTTGGGAACACTTGACACAAAAGGCGAGTACGAGCCCGAGTTCATTGATTATCAGACATACGCAGAATGGCGTCCCACACAAAAATTGAGCATAGGATTTATAGGAAACATCTCAAGGAACGACTATAGGTTCACACCTACCGACCGCAACACCACATTCGGCACAATGGAACAGGCCAAAGAGTTCAAGGTATATTTCGGAGGATGGGAAAAGGATATGTTCAACACCCTATTCGGCTCATTGTCTGTAAACTACACCTTCAACGAATACAACAAGGTTTCGCTGCAGGGCTCGGCATTCAGCACCGAAGAGGAAGAGACCTATGACATAATTGGCGAGTATTGGATTGATGACATAAACGCCGAGGAGAACATGAGCGTAGGACGTTACATGGAACATGCGCGAAACTACCTTGACGCCGATGTCAAGTCGCTACAGCTCAGCGGAGTACACTTTATAGGTTCGCACGATGTGAGATGGGGTGTAGAATGGAAGAACGAAAACATCAGGGACAATCAGCGTGAGTGGGAGATGCGCGACTCGGCCGGATACAACATACCTCACACCGGAAATTCGCTACAACCCATATACAGTCTGCGTTCAAACACCGCAATCGACTGCAACCACATCAAGGCATACATACAGGACACTTACAAGTTCAACAGCAGCATTGGTGTAGTGTCGCTTAATGCAGGAGTGCGACTGTCGCACTGGGACTGGAACAACGAACTGCTCATATCGCCAAGAGTGTCGGTGGGTGTCATACCAAAGTTCAACAAAAATATGACACTGAGAGCGGCATCGGGCGTATATTATCAGGTTCCTTTCTTCAAAGAGTTGCGCGACACGGCTAAGGTTGACGGCATAAGCACCGTTGTACTCAACAAAGATATAAAGTCGCAACGCTCAATACATTTTGTACTTGGATGCGACTATCAGTTCAAGATGTTCGACAGGCCGTTCAAATTCACTGCCGAGGCTTATTACAAGAAACTCGACAATATAATTCCATACAATGTAGACAACGTGAGAATTGTCTATTATGGAGAGAACTGTGCGCACGGCTACACAGCAGGTATCGACTTCAAGCTATTCGGAGAGTTCGTACCCGGTACCGACTCATGGATGACATTCTCTATAATGGATACAAAAGAGAAAATCAATGGAGGCGACTGGATACCACGACCTACCGACCAACGTTTCAACGCATCGCTCTACTTTACCGATTTCTTCCCGGGAACAGACAGATGGAAGATGAGCCTGCGAGGAGTGTATGCCGATGGTCTTCCGTTCGGTCCGCCACATACAGGACGCGAAAAACACACATTCAGGGCACCGGCATACAAGCGTGTGGATATCGGCATGTCCTATCGTATGCTGGACAACACCGACGGCATATACCGCACCGGATTATACAGATACATAAAAAACATATGGTTAGGAGTAGACGCCTTCAACCTGTTGGGCATAAACAATGTTAATTCCTACTATTGGGTAACCGACATTTACAACAACAACTATGCTGTACCCAATTACCTGACAGGCCGACAATTGAATGCAAGAATCCTGATAGAATTATAAAAAGAATCAAGGCGTCACTCTTATTGAAGTGACGCCTTGAGTCTTTTTATTTCATTTTCGTATATTACTCAGCTGCCTTAGTCTTTGAAGGTACATCGATAAGATCTACAACAAAGTAAAGAGCCTCATTAGGACCGATATTCTGCCCTGCACCTCTGCTGCCATAAGCAAGATCAGAAGGAATCCAAAGCTCAATCTTGCCACCTTTACCTACAAGCTGAAGACCCTCGGTCCAACCCTTGATAACACCCTTGAGGGGGAATTCGATAGGCTCGTCAGCTTCGGGACCTCTGCCATACTTCTTCATCATCTCCTGACGCTCCTTAGGCATATCCTCAAAACGTGATGCATCAAATACAACACCCTTGCGTGTCTCACCCTTGTAGTGTACCTTTACAACATCATCTGCTGTAGGTTTGAGATTCACGTCACCTGCGTCAATAATCTTATAAAGGAGACCACTCTCGGTCTTTATTACACCGCTCTTTTTCTCAATCTTAGAAAGCCACTCCTCTGAAGCCGCCTTGTTCTCGGCAGGAATTCTAACGGTCATATAGTTCATGATGTAAGCATTAGCCTCGTCGAATGTCATTCTGGCATTCTCGGTATCAAACTCATCAAGACCATTGAAGAACCACAACAAGTGAATAACGAAAGGATTCTCACCCAATCTGTAACCCATGTCAAAACCGAATGTCTTTGAAATAAGTGAACGCTCTTCCTCAGTTGTGAACATTGTTTCTACATTAAATTCAGGCTCAATCAACTTTACAGTACCTGTTGTATCAGCCTTCGCACGTTCATAGGCACGCAAAGCCTGAACACGACGGCCATACTGGTTGCGGAAGAAATCGCCCAAGATTGAGTCTGCAACAACACGTGTAATCACTGACTTGCCATACTTGAATGACTCGCCACCGAGAGCCGATATTCTGGCACCCTCTTTAAGCTCATCGAAATTGAGTTTCATACCACCCATGTCGCCTTTGATACCACTTGCGACAGAGACACCTACTGCATAAGAGAGACTGTCAAACTTTGCAGAATCGCCCTTGATAATATTACCATTTCCCTTGCCACCTCCACAAGAGATTACCATTGCAGCAATAAGAGAAAATGCTGCTGTCAAGATTGTTTTTCTCATAATTTTTATATTTTTAAACTTCATTTTTTGCAAAAACAGCCGTAAAGGTAGTTATTTTTCTCGAATAGCATTTACTATCCCGACAAAATCAACGATATTTTAATAAACTTAACATAAAATAGTTATATCGCGCCACACCGCATTAAAATCTTAATTAAAAATGATATAACTTTGCCCTAAGAGTACACCCACAATAACAATAGATGAAAAATTTCTCTACACGATACAAAGTCGCAATAGGATATACCCTGCTTTCGTTGCTGCTTATTACAATGGTTGCATATATAAACAGCGAGATGAAACAGCTAACAGCAAGTGACAGCTACAACCACCAACTGAACATACAGCGACGCGCTGTAAACGAAATAATCAGCAGGCTGAACAACACTGAAATAATAGGACTGGCCGTTGCAGCAGGCGACTTGAAAGCATACAAAGCATACGAAAAGGCTATAGAACACAGCTACGATGCCATTGACTCTTTACGACTGCTGTTGCCCGACACACTACAGCAGCTGCGTCTCGACACTGTGGCTATGCTTATGGATCAGAAGAAGCGCAACATGTACAATCTGCTTTCCACTATAAGCAATGACGACGCAGATGAAATTTTCAAGAAACAATTGCTCTCCATTATAACACAGCAGGACTCATTATTGGAAAGCAGCGCACAACGCAAGATTGTCAGGTACACCAGTTCACACACCAAGCCTACAAAATCGAAGAACTTTTTCAAACGCCTCGGAGAGGTTTTTTCCCCATCCAAAGAGGATGTCACCGTAGTAAAGGACACCATATACGAAATATATACCGACACCGCAGCAAGCAGCAACGCAATATTGGAGAGTTTTCTTCAGGATGCCGAGGCGCAGGCAACCGACAATCATCTGCAGAGACAAAAAAAACTGAACAAGGAGATACAGCTACTGCGTATCGGAAGCCTGCAACTGAGCAACAAGGTACAACAACTGCTGAACACAATAGAGAACGAATCGGGAAGAAGGATGTGGCAGGAACAGAAACTGCGCGAAGAGATAAGGAAAAAATCGGCAAAGACCATCGGAGGAATAGCACTGCTCGCTGTCACCTCAGCTGCCATTTTCCTGTTTTTTATCTGGCGGGATATCACACGCAGCAACCACTATCGTAAAGAGTTGGAAAAAGCACGGAAACACGCCGAGGAACTGCTCAAGATACGCGAACAGTTAATGCTTACAATAACACACGACATTAAAGCACCGTTAAGTTCCATTTTGGGATACAGTGAACTGCTCGGCAACATAGTAGAGAACGAGAGAGAGCAATTCTACTTGAGCAATATGCAGGAGTCGGCAAAACATCTGCAGCAATTGGTGACATCATTGCTCGATTTCTATCGTCTTGATGCCGACAAGGCCGAAGCGCAGAACATCACATTCAACGCAAAAGAGCTTTTCGACAAGATTGCATCAGCCTATACCCTATCGGCAAAGGGGAAGAACACAAAATTCATATACCTGTGCGACAACAATCTGAACTGCAATTTCACAGGTGACCCGTTACGCATACGACAGATAACAGAAAACCTGCTGAGCAATGCCTTCAAATTCACCAAGGAGGGGGAAATTATACTTACAGCCGGGATAGACGACAACAAGCTGCGCATAAGAGTCAGCGACACAGGATGTGGCATAACAGAAGAGGATAAAGAGAAAATATTCAAGGAGTTCACACGACTGAAGAATGCACAGGGAGAGGAGGGATTCGGCCTTGGACTTGCCATAACCCACAAATTAGTGACCCTACTGAAGGGCAACATACAGATAGAAAGCAAGGTGGGCGAAGGCTCTACGTTTAATGTAGAGATACCTGTCACACCCGGGCAGCAGACCGTCGCCATGAGCGAATATGAACCGGAAGCAAAGATAAGGGTATTGCTCATAGACGATGATTCGCTGCAAATACAGATGACGGAAGCATTCTTGCAATCGCCCCGGATATCGGTAACAGCATGCACACAGCCCGATAAAGTTTTCGACATTATAAAAGATGAGATATTCGACATTATATTCACCGACATCCAGATGCCCGGTATGAACGGCATAGAAATTATAACAGAACTTCACAGGAGACCCTGCATAAAAGAGACTCCGATTGTTGCACTAACTGCACGCGACGACATCGACAACGACACCTTGACGGGATATGGTTTCAGCGGATATCTGCAGAAACCATTTACACGCAGCGCCATATTAAAGTGCATCGAGACGGCCACAAATAACAAGAAATATGATTTTTCCCGGTTTATGGAGTTTTCGTTGGACGACAGGGATGCATCGTACAATATTATGTGTACTTTTACAGAGGAGACATTGAAGAAACGCATGCTGCTGAGCAAAGCTGTCGAAGAGGGCGACTTGTCGGGCATCTCAAATATAGCGCACCAGCTACTTCCAATTTTCAAGATGGTAAATGCACATAAAGGATTAGAGGAGCTCGAGTGGCTCGACAAACAACGAAACAGCAGTGACAACACAACTGAAATAGGCGAAAAGGCCGCTTTAGTTATTGGCGAAACAGACAACATCATAGCCGAAGCTAAAGAATCGATTAAACAAAGGGGAACACATTATGAAAAAGAAGATACTTATAGTAGAGGATGATATAACTTTTGCCACCATGCTCAATACATGGCTCACTAAGAAAGGATTCGAGACAAGCTGCGCCAACAGTTTCGGCAAAGCATGCCAAATACTCGACGAAAAGGATATTGACCTTATCATATCCGATGTTAGACTGCCCGACTGCGATGGGACAATGCTGCTCACATGGCTGAAGGAGAGAAACAGGAGCATCCCTGTTATAATAATGACAAGCTATGCCGACATTCAAAGCGCTGTGAACGCAATGAAAAACGGCGCCTACGACTATGTTTCTAAACCAATCCATCCGACAGAGCTACTCGAGAAGATAGAAGAGTCGTTTAAGTCACTCTCTGTGAATTCGTCGGCAAAAAGCGGAGAGAGAGAAGAAAACGGCAAGAGGGAGAAAAAAGCAGAGAAGAAGAGTACACTATATATAGAAGGATGCAGCGAGAGTGCCCGACTCCTATATAATTATGTAGGATTGGTAGCCCCTACACCTATGTCGGTACTAATAAACGGAGCCAGCGGCACAGGCAAGGAGTATGTTGCACACAGAATACACATGCAGAGCAAACGCGCCGACAAACCGTTCATTGCAATAGACTGCGGCGCCATACCCAAAGAGCTGGCCGCATCGGAATTCTTCGGGCATATAAAAGGGTCGTTTACAGGAGCTGTTAGTGACAAAGACGGTGCATTCTTAGAGGCGAACGGAGGCACACTATTCCTTGACGAGGTGGGTAATCTGAGCTATGAAGTGCAAATTCAATTATTGCGTGCTATACAGGAACGCCGCATACGTCCTGTAGGTGCGACAAAAGAGATTGAGATTGATGTTAGAATCGTAAGTGCCACAAATGAGGATTTACAAGTAGCGATAGAGCGTGGCAGATTCCGCGAAGACCTTTACCACCGTCTTAATGAATTCACGCTACAGATGCCATCACTGAGAGAGCGCAAGGAGGATATTCTACTATTTGCCAACCACTTTCTTGATGCAGCAAACAAGGAACTGGAGCGAAATGTTGTCGGTTTCGACAAAGAGGCAAGCCAACTGATACAAGAGTACCACTGGCCCGGAAACCTGCGCCAGTTGAAAAACATTGTGAAGCGTGCTACACTGCTTGCACAAAACAAATTCATCACTGCAAATGAGTTGGATATTCCCAAGGAGAGTAGCCCCAATTTGCAGTTACACAATGGAGAGAGCGAAAAAAAACAAATAATTGAAGCATTGCAGCAAGCAGGTAACAACAAGACAAAAGCAGCCACGCTACTTGGTGTCGACAGAAAGACTTTATATAACAAAATTGCAAAATACAACTTGGAATAAACAAGATAAATAAATGAATGTGGAGTGTGGTGTGGAAAATTTCCACACCACACTCCACATTTTCCACAACTTCTACGACCGCCCATAATAGCTATACTATTATTAATCAATAATTTATAATTTTATATAATATTCTGGCACACAATTTGTACTATTATCGGTGAGATAATTCCCGATTAGATAACAATATTTAAACAGTGTAAATTATGAAAAAAGTAGTATTTATCTTGAGTGTAGCAGCCATAATGGCTTCATGTAGTAACGGTCCCAGTAAAAAAGAGTTGAGCATGGCGGTAGACTCTTTGAAAGTTGAAATTGCAGAACGCGACAACGAACTTAACGAGGTGATGGATTTGTTCAATAGTGTATCTGAGGGATTCAGCCAGATTAACGAGGCGGAGAACAGAGTTACCATCAACAGCAATTCTCTCGAAAGCGGAGCAAAAAATGCAAAACAGCAAATCATCAACGATATTGAATTCATCCAGAACAAGATGAAGGAGAACAAGGAGCAGATTGCACAGTTGGAAGAGAAACTTAAGAATAGTAAAAACAACTCGGCAAAGTTACAAAAACTCGTAGTCAACCTGAAATCAGAACTTGAGACAAAGGGCAAAGAGCTGGCAGCGCTCAACGAAGAGCTTTCAAACAAGAACATTCGTATCAAGGAACTTGATGAGACCGTTGCATCATTGAACGCAAGCAACGAAGAGCTCACAGCAAAGAACAATGCCAACGAAAAGAGAGTTAATGCACAGGATATCGAACTTAATACGGCATGGTATGCTGTTGGCAGCAAGAAAGAGCTGAAGGAGAACAACATTCTCACAAACACCGGACTCTTCAAGAAAGGAGATGTAATGGAAGATGTCAATGTAAACAGAGAGTTCTTCACACAGATAGATATCCGCAACACAAAAGAGATTGCATTAGGAACAGAAGATGCAAAGATTCTTACAACTCACCCCGAAGGCTCATACAGCATTGAGAAGGGCGAGGACAAGAAGCTAACACTAAGAATCAACGATGCCAAGAGTTTCTGGAGCGTCACAAGATATCTTGTCGTTAAATCGTAAAAGAGCTTAATATATATGTTAAACCAACGGGGCTGACTAAATATTCATAGTCAGCCCCGTTATTATTGACAAGATAAGATATCCTGTATTATTCCTTTTAAAAAGTAGGATTTTACTTCAAAGAATCGAGGTTCTTCTGGTTAATAACCGATTTGCCATCGGGAGTGTAAGCAAAGTCGATGCGGTCCTTGTAGAATTTCTCTACCTTTCCACGTACCACCTTCATTGTACTGTTCATCATACCGTTCTGCTCGGTAAATGCCTCGGGAAGCACTGCAAACGTGCTTGGCAACCAGCGTTCGGGGAACATACCTTCGTGCTCACCACCCTTCTTGAACTTATCGATGTCTGCCTTGATAAGCTCCACAGCAGCCTTGCAGCCCTCTTCGCTTGTAAGGTCGAGGCTCTTCTCGGCCAAAGCACGCTTGATATTATCTTTATTGGGTACAATGAGAGCAATTGTGTACAACGACTGGTTATTGTAAAGGATTACCTGATCAATAGTACCGCAGTAGCTTACAAATGCCTCTTCGATACCCTCGGGGCTATACTTCTCACCGTCGCTTGAGATAAGAAGACTCTTGAAACGTCCCATCACATACAACAAACCCTCTTTAGACATATATCCGAGGTCACCGGTATAGAGATAACCGTTGCGGACTGTGTCAGCAGTAGATGTGGGGTTCTTCCAATATCCTGCCATAACGTTCTCGCCCTTTACAACAATCTCACCCTGCTCGCCTACGGGCAATTCACGGCCTTCGCTGTCGCATATCTTCAGTTCGATAGGTTTGACAAGCTTACCACTTGAGCCGAAACGATACAAATCGGGACCGTTTGAAGAGATGACAGGAGTAGCCTCGCTAAGTCCGTATCCCTGGAACATAGGCATACCTACACCAATATAGAAGTTCTGCAACTCCTTGTCGAGCAACGCTCCACCACCGATAAAGAAACGCAATTCACCACCGAAGTTATCACGTATCTTGTCAAAGATAAGCTTATCGAACAGAGCAACAAGGGGTTTCAACAGATGACGCCAGCCTTTAGAATCGAGATTGCTCTCGCCGAAATATGTCTGACGCAGTTTCATACCCATATTAAACAACTTCTCGGTTGTAGGACCTTTGGCACGGATAGCACCCTCGATGTTCTTTTTGAAGGTCTTGGCCAAAGAAGGTACAGAAAGTATAAAGTGAGGACGAACCTCCTTAATGTTTCCGGGGATATTCTTGAGGGTCTCGAGCGGTGTGCGGCCAACCTGAACAGTGGCAGCAGTAGCACCCTTGGACATCATTATATAGAAGCCTACAACGTGTGCAAAGCAGTGGTCGAGAGGCAGAATGATAAGTGTGCGCCATGTCTGGTCGATATCCACAAGAGTAGACGCCTGCTCTACATTCGATGTATAGTTGCGGTGTGTAAGAACCACGCCCTTAGGGTCGGCTGTTGTACCACTTGTATATGTAATGGTTGCGATATCGTCATTGACAAGTGACTTACCTACTGCAAGGAACTCCTCCATTGAGTGGGTAGCAAGGAATTCGTCACCCATCTTCATAACCTCGTCAAGAGTAATCTCTCTTTCCTCTAGCTCGCCGCAGTTGCCGAATACGATAATCTTCTTTACTTCGGGGAGTTTATCCTTGATTGCACGAATCTTCTTCAACTGATAATTCGATACAAAAATATACTTCACATCACCGTGTACCAAACGGAAAAGCAAGTCATTGCTCTCTTCGAGTTTTATTGACAAAGGCACATTTACTGCACCGGCGTAGAACATAGCCAACTCGCCTATAACCCACATGTTACAACCCTCGCTGAGCAACGCCATATTATCGCCCTTCTTAACACCAAGAGCCTGGTATCCTGCACCCAAACGGTAGACTTGTTCTTTAACCTGCAAGTAAGTTGTTGGTTTGAAACCCTCTTTCTTGTCTTTTTTCTCCAAGAGGAAAGTGTTGTTGGGGTACAACTTCACCGACTCTTCGAAAAGATCTACAAGTGTCTTTTTCATAATCATTTATGTTTTATAAATAGTTTATAACCTATATTATAGACATAATAATGTCTTGACGGTGCGAAGGTACAAAAAAACTTTTTACCGAACAACAACTTTCCGATTGTTACACATTATAGGTGTTTTTAAGCCACAGATACCATATATAGTATTTATGCCATAACAGCAGCACAAAAATTAAAACCTGCATGACACCGAAAAAGGTTGCATAAAAATTTCTTAATCCATTTTAATTAATTATCTTCGCCACTAGTGATATTTTTATTAACGTAGAAATTGAAACATTATGAAAATTTCCAAAATAGAACATTTGGGCATAGCCGTAGAGAGCATTGAAAAGGCTCTACCATATTACGAGCAGGTACTTGGTTTTGAATGTTACAACATTGAGACAGTAGAAGATCAGAAGGTACGCACTGCATTCTTGCGTGTAGGAGAGACAAAGATAGAGCTTTTGGAGCCTACATCACCCGAGAGTACCATTGCAAAGTTTCTGGAAACACGCGGACAAGGAATACATCACATAGCATACAAGGTTGAGGATGGAGTAGCAAATGCGCTTGCCGAGTGTGAGCAGAAAGAGGTGCGCACAATAGACAAGGCACCAAGAAACGGAGCCGAGGGACTTCACATTGCATTCCTGCACCCCAAAGCTACTCAAGGCGTGCTTACCGAACTATGTGAAGAGTAAAAAACTGACAGAACAACAATCAAAAAAACAGAAATACCATGAGTAAGCAATTTGAAAAAATCAAAGAGCTGGTAGCAATGAGAGCCAAAGCACGTTTGGGCGGTGGCGAAAAAGCTATCGAGAAGCAGCATGAGCGCGGAAAGTACACAGCCCGTGAACGTATAGATATGTTGCTCGACAAAGGCAGTTTCGAGGAGTTCGACATGTTCGTAACCCACAGATGCACCAACTTTGGCCAAGAGAAGAAACAGTACCTTGGCGACGGAGTTGTTGTAGGTTGCGGTACTATCGAAGGCCGTCTGGTATACATATTCGCACAGGACTTTACAGTTACCGGTGGCTCGTTGTCAGAGACCATGGCGCAAAAGATATGCAAAGTAATGGACATGGCAATGAAAATGGGCGCACCTATAATAGGTATAAACGACAGTGGCGGTGCCCGTATTCAGGAGGGTATAAACGCTCTTGCCGGATATGCCGAGATTTTCGAGCGTAACATCCTTGCTTCGGGAGTTGTTCCCCAGATTTCAGGAATATTCGGTCCATGTGCCGGTGGCGCGGTTTATTCACCTGCACTTACCGACTTCACCATAATGACTGAAGGCACATCTTACATGTTCCTCACCGGACCCAAGGTGGTAAAGACAGTGCTTGGCGAGGTTGTGACACAGGAAGAGCTTGGCGGCGCAAGTGTCCATGCAAGTAAATCGGGAGTGACACACTTCACAGCACAGACCGAGGAAGAGGGATTGATGCTCATACGCAAGCTGTTCAGTTATATACCTCAGAACAACAAAGAGACAACACCCGAGGTTACATGTGACGACCCCATAAACAGAAAGAGCGACCTGCTCAACGAGATTATCCCCGACAATCCCAATCAGGCATACGACATGTATCAGGTAATTGGCGAGATTGTCGACAACGGGGAGTTCCTTGAGGTGCACCGCGACTATGCCCAGAATATCATTGTAGGTTTTGCGCGCATGAACGGCAAATCGGTGGGAATAGTAGCCAACCAGCCCTGTCGCTATGCAGGTGTGCTCGACTGCAACGCATCACGCAAAGGCGCACGTTTCGTCCGTTTCTGCGACGCATTCAACATCCCGTTGGTAACATTGGTAGACGTTCCCGGATTCCTTCCCGGCACAGCACAGGAGTACAATGCAGTAATTCTGCACGGAGCGAAGCTGCTCTACGCATTCGGCGAAGCTACCGTTCCCAAGGTAACAGTAACACTGCGCAAGTCGTACGGTGGTTCACACATCGTGATGGCATGTAAGCAGTTGCGCGCCGACCTCAACTACGCATGGCCAAGCGCCGAAATTGCTGTAATGGGAGCAGCCGGAGCCGCAGAAGTATTATATGCAAAAGAGGCAAAAGAGGCAGCAGACCCCAAAGCATTCATTGCCGAGAAGGAGGCTGAATACAACAAGCTGTTTGCCAACCCCTATCAGGCAGCAAAATATGGCTATATAGACGATGTAATTGAGCCACGCAACACACGTTTCCGCATCATACGTGCACTTGCCCAGCTCGAAAGCAAACGCCAGTCGTTGCCGCAAAAGAAACACGGAAATATTCCTCTTTAAACATTATCCATTATGAAAGAGAAAGACAACGCTGCAATAGCAGCAATAGCCCTTGCACTCAACAGCTATTTGGGCAACAACATACACGACGAGGAGAGCGGTGTGCTCACCATACGTTATGTAAACAAGCATTGGAACAATTTATGTAATTAACAACCTCTCAATAAAAAAGTCATGAAAGAGTATACATATAAAATAAACGGAGAGCAATATAACGTTACAATAAACGAAGTTGCCGAGACCACAGCAAAAGTAACCGTAAACGGAAACGAGTACGAAGGTGAGTGGGAAAAGCCCGAAGAGAAAAAGCCTGCCGTAGTTGCCAAACCGGTAGTCAAGCCAGCAGCTCCTGCTGCTGCAGCACCAACTGCCGCACCAGCTGCTCCTGTAAACGGACACGCTATAAAGACTCCCCTCCCCGGCGTTATCATCGACGTAAAGGTGAATGTTGGCGACACTGTAACCAAGGGACAGACTGTTGTTTTGTTGGAAGCCATGAAGATGGAGAATAACATCAACTCGGACCGTGACGGTAAAGTTGCGTCAATATCAGTTAGCAAAGGTGATACCGTTGCCGACGGTGCTGTCCTTGTAGTTCTCGAATAAGAGAGTTAGCAAGATAGAGACATCATAGAAACAATTACTGAATAAACATATGGTTAAGAGAGTGCATAAAGTTATTTGCGCACTCTCTTAACTAATTTAATAGAGAAACAGATGAGAATAATGCTATCGTTGCTGCTTTTTATAATATCAGCAACCACCACACAGGTATCAGCAACAACCGACAAGAACACAAAGCCATTCGTCATACCCGAGCTGCGTGAATGGAAAGGCGGAACAGGAGAATTTGCCATAACAGAGAATTGTCGCATTGTTTATCCCAAGAACAGCCCCGAGCTTAAAGAAATTGCTCTACAGTTGGCTGCAGACTACAGAAAGATGTTCGGTACAGAATTGCAGGTAGCCGAGGGCGCAGCAAAGAGAGGCGACATTGCTTTGACCATAAAAAAAGAGAAGAAACTTGGCACCGAAGGCTATACAATAAACATTGGGAACAAGGTAGAGATTGCAGCAACAACTGCAACAGGAGCATTCTGGGCAACACGTACCATACTGCAGATTGCCGAGACAAGAGAGGGCACCAACCTGCCAAAGGGTCAGATACGCGATTGGCCCGACTACGCAGTGCGCGGTTTTATGCTCGACTGCGGCCGCAAATATATTCCCATTGAATTCTTGCGCGAGTATGTCGAGTTTATGGCATACTACAAGATGAACACTTTCCAGATTCACTTGAACGACAACGGTTTCAAGCAGTTTTTTGGTCATGACTGGAGCAAGACACAGAGCGCATTCCGTCTTGAGAGCGAGTATTTTCCCGGACTCACAGCGCGCGACGGATACTATACTAAGCAGGAGTTCATAGAGCTCCAGAAATTGGCCGAGGGACTGTTCGTGGAGATTATCCCCGAGATTGATGTTCCCGCACACTCGCTCGCATTCACAAAATACCGTCCCGAAATTGGCAGTAAGGAGTATGGTGTGGACCACCTCGACCTTTTCAAGGAGGAGACTTATCAATTCGTAGACTCACTATTTGACGAATATCTAAAGGGCGAGAACCCCGTATTCCGCGGCAAGCGCGTACACGTAGGAACAGACGAATACTCTAACCGCGACAAGGCAGTAGTAGAGCAGTTCCGCCATTTCACAAACCACTGCCTCACCCTTGTAGAGAGTTACGGCAAGCAGGCAATGGCATGGGGCGCACTCACACACGCAAAAGGCGATACACCTGTAAAGGTTGACAACATCATATTGAGCGCATGGTACAACGGATATGCCGACCCTGCCGAGATGATAAAGCTCGGTTACGACCTTGTTTCAATCCCCGACGGTTACCTTTACATTGTACCCGCTGCAGGATATTATTACGACTACCTTAATTGCCGGATGCTGTACGAGAACTGGACTCCTGCACAGATTGGCAACCAGAAGTTCGACGAACGTCACCCACAAATCAAGGGAGGCATGTTTGCTGTGTGGAACGACCACCCCGGCAACGGAATAAGCTGCAACGACATCCACTACCGCGTATATCCCGCAATGCAAACATTGGCAGTGAAGATGTGGACCGGTGCTGAGCCCAAGCTCCCCTACGAGCAGTTCGACATGGCACGCACTGCCTTGAGTGATGCCCCCGGCATCAACATCAACGGACGTTACAATGGCACATTCACTCATAAACGCGAAACTGTAAAGCCCGGAGAGACGAACGGACTCAAGAACATAGGAGAGGAGTACAGCGTGTCGTTTACAGTAGAGGCAACAAAGGAACAGAAAGGCACTGTGCTCTTTTGTGACGGAGTGAGCACTGTATATCTTTGCGACCCCGTAGAAGGCAAAATAGGTTTCTCACGAGACGGCTATCTGAACACATTCAACTACAGCCTGTTCCCCGGCGAGAAGGCACGCATCACCATCAGCGGCGACCGCAACGAGACAAAGCTATACGTTGATGGCAAGTTCATTGAGACACTTGCAAAAAAGACCCTCTACTTTAACGAGGGCGGCAAGGACAAGATGTACTACACAAGTACGCTTGTGTTCCCTCTTGCAGAGGCCGGCAATTTCAAGAGCAAGGTGAGCAACCTTATTGTTGTAAACAAGAAAGATAATCCGCAATAAGAGATATTCACTCATAGTAATAAAAAACAGATGCCCCAATGATCTGACCCCAAGAAATTGGACGGATTAATAAAAAGTTTTATTGGTAAAGAGTTCGGTATTGCACCGGACTCTTTCCTTTTAGTCTCAGTTTGATTCTATCA
>CAJGCJ010000015.1 GCA_904501775.1 uncultured Bacteroidaceae bacterium
TCTTATGACACATATACAGGACGAAGTGCACCGTTTTGCCATAACATTCCACCGCGACAAACGCAGTAAACGTCAGATTGCATCGGAACTCGACACAATAAAAGGTATCGGTAAAAAGAGTAAAGAAGATTTGCTAAATAAATTCAAAAGCGTAAAAAGAATCAAAGAGGCTACAGCGGAACAGCTTGCCGAAGTTGTAGGCAAGGCTAAGGCCGAGATAATAAAAAGTCACTATAAATAACCTCGAATATTTATTGCAGGCACTATATATATTCGCCTTTTTGTTGCTATCTTTGAGATAATACTCTAAGATTTTCTGCACTCGCTGTAAAATAGCCAAGCAAGCTTGGCTCTATTTCGCTCGTTTGTTGCTATCTTTGTTGCGGATATCTGATCAGAAACAAGGTTAAGAACAAAAACAATGAGAATACTTATACAAAGAGTAAAAAAAGCATCTGTAACAATAGACAACGAGGTTACATCCTTGATAAACAACGGTTTACTCATTCTGATAGGCGTTTGTGACGAGGATAACGACGAAGATATCGAGTGGCTGGTAAAAAAAGCCGTTAATTTGAGGATTTTTGACGATGAAAACGGTGTGATGAACCTTTCTGTTACAGATATAGACGGAGAGATTCTCGCAGTGAGCCAATTCACACTTATGGCATCTACAAAGAAGGGCAACAGACCATCGTACATAAAAGCAGCAAAGCCCGAAATATCGGTTCCGCTATATGAGAAGTTTTGCGCAGAACTGGAGAAGGCGATGAACAAACCGATTAAAACGGGTGTTTTTGGTGCAGACATGAAGGTTGAACTTATCAACGACGGACCTGTTACAATATTCATAGATTCAAAAAACAGAGAATAATGACCATAAAAGAGGCACAGGAAAAGGTAGACTGCTGGATAAAGGAATACGGTGTGCGCTACTTCAACGAGATGACAAACATGGCTATCCTCACCGAAGAGGTAGGAGAAGTGGCACGCATAATGGCACGCACATATGGTGAACAATCGTTTAAAAACGGTGAAAAAAGCGATTTAAGCGACGAATTAGCCGATGTTTTATGGGTGTTGATATGTATTGCCAACCAGACCGGCGTTGACCTTACAGCAGCCCTTGAGAAGAATCTTGAGAAGAAGAGTAGAAGGGACAATAAAAGACACCTTGAAAACCCCAAATTAAGCAAATAAAAATATAAACAAAAACTATAGAGTATGAGCAACAATTGTAACTGTGGCTGCGGCGAGCACCACCATCATGTAGAGGAAGAGAGCAAATACAACTTTGTCCTTAATGATTTTGCACCAGCACAAAGCGATGCCGAAGTTGAGTCGGCTGTTAAGGAACTTGTAAAGAAGGCTGATGTTTACAACACTCCCGATGTGAAGAAATTCCTCTTCAACTGCATTGATTTGACAACTCTCAAATGCACCGACAGCGAAGAGAGCGTATTGAAATTTACCGAAAAGGTAAATGAATTCGACGAGAAATACCCCGACCTTCCCAACGTGGCTGCAATATGCGTATACCCCAATTTTGCCAATATCGTAAGCAGTTCTTTGGAGGTTGAGAATGTAGGTATAGCATGTGTGTCGGCAGGTTTCCCTTCGTCACAGACTTTCCAAGAGATAAAGGTTGCCGAGACTGCAATGGCAATACACGAGGGTGCAACAGAAATAGATATCGTACTGTCGGTAGGTAAATTCATTGCCGGAGACTACGAAGGAGTGTGCGATGAAATTCAAGAGCTTAAGAGCGTATGCGGTGAAAAACATCTGAAAGTAATCCTTGAGACAGGCGCCCTTAAAACAGCCAAAAACATAAAAAAAGCATCCATTCTATCGATATATTCAGGTGCCGACTTCATCAAGACATCTACAGGAAAGGAGAGCCCAGCTGCAACCCCCGAAGCAGCCTATGTAATGTGCAGCACAATAAAAGAGTACTACGCAAAAACAGGCAATAAAATTGGTTTCAAACCTGCCGGTGGTATCAACACTGTAAACGATGCTCTGGTTTACTACACAATAGTAAAAGAGGTTCTTGGCGATGAGTGGCTCACAAACGAACTCTTCCGTCTTGGAACAAGCCGATTGGCCAACCTGCTTTTGAGCGATATTCTTGACGAAGAGGTCAAGTTCTTCTAACAGAAAAAAACTGTAGAAAACATATAAATGAGCCGATTCAGGGCTCTGCAACTACACATTGTTGCAGGAGTTTTGAGAACAGACAAAATATTGGTGCGTGACGAAGCCACATAGATTCAGTCACGCACCAATATTGTTTATATGTACCGCATCTGTTAAAATCAAGCGGTTAAAAATAAAGGAACCATTCCTGAATGAATGGTTCCTTTATTTATTTTTTTCGAGATACTACATATTCAAGATAAGCCTCAAGCGCCTCACGGCATTCATCGGACATATCGGATGGAAGAATATCCAGAGCTTGCGCCTTCAACTCTTCTATCTTGGATTGTGCATACTCTATACCGCCGTATCTGTTTGAATAGTCGATGAGCAAAGCTATCTCATCATCATCAAGCGACATAGAAGAATCGAGTTTGTTTCTTATTTCAAGAATCTTCTCATCTTTGCAATTGGCCAGAATATAGAGTGCAGGCAGTGTAATCTTGCCTTCACGCATATCGCTTCCTGTGGGCTTACCAATATTATTGTCGGAATAATCGAAGATATCATCCACAATCTGAAAACAGATGCCGAGTAACGAACCGAATTTCTCGAAACGCTCTACAGTCGCTTCATCGGCACCTACCGAAAGTGCTCCGAAACGGGCGCAACAAGCAAAGAGGGATGCAGTCTTGGAACGTATCACATCCATGTAAATTTCCTCGCTGTAACCGCCGTTTTTTTGCAATTGCAACTGTAGCATCTCGCCACTTGAGAGTATGCGGCCAAGCTGTGAAAGACCGTCGATTATTTGAAGGTTATTTGTATTTGAAGCATTGAAAAGTGCCGATGAAAAGAGATAATCACCGGTAAGTATGGCAATACGGTTCGAGTAAAGGGCATTCAAAGATGGAAGCCCCCTGCGCATGTCGCTCTCGTCAACAACATCGTCATGCAACAGACTAGCGGTGTGCAATAACTCCAGCGAAGCAGCTGCATAATTGGTTGTTTCGTTGATTTTACCGCAACTTTTTGCAGCAAGCATCAGCAGCATAGGACGCATCATCTTACCTGTTGTGCCTGCAACATGAGCCAAAGCACTGTTAAGCAATGATACTTCGCTTATAAATTGTTGCGAATAGAACTGCTTAAAAGCATCTAACTCCGACTTTATCGGTTTTTGAATTGTTTCACGTATATCCATACTTAGCACTTAATTCTGCAAAAGTAATAAAAAGAATAGGGTTAATGCCATTTTTTATGTAATTTTACATACCATAACTGATATAAAAATGGACAAACTATTTCTATTAGACGCATACGCTTTAATTTATCGTGCATATTATGCCTTTATAAAGAGTCCCAGAATAAATTCCAAGGGATTCAACACTTCGGCTATACTTGGCTTTGTAAACACGCTCGAGGACCTTATAAAGAAGGAAAATCCCACACACATAGGTATAGCCTTCGACCCCAAAGGAAAGACCTTCAGACACGAGGCCTACGAAGCATACAAGGCACAACGCGAAGAGACTCCCGAGGTCATACGCGAATCGGTTCCTGTTATAAAGGATATTATAAGAGCATATAATATTCCCATATTGGAAGTTGAGGGTTACGAGGCCGACGATGTTGTGGGAACACTTGCAAAAAAGGCCGAAAAAATGGACGTTTTAACATATATGATGACACCCGACAAGGATTACGGACAACTTGTTTCGGATAAGACTTTCATATACCGTCCCAAGTATGGCGACAAGGAGTTCGAGGTTATGAACCCCGAAAGGGTCAAGGAGAAATTCGGTGTTGAAAGGACTTCGCAGATAATAGACCTTCTTGGACTGATGGGAGATTCGAGCGATAATATCCCCGGATGCCCCGGCGTAGGTGAGAAGACTGCACAAAAACTTTTGGCACAATTCGGCAGCATCGAAAACATGCTTGCCCACACCGATGAGATAAAAGGAGCACTCAGAACAAAAGTCGAAGAAAACAGAGAAAAAATAATTTTCAGCAAATTCCTTGCAACGATAAAAACCGATGTCCCCATTGAACTCGACATGGAGACACTGAAAAGAAAACCGATAAACGAGAGCGAACTGACAAGACTGCTCGATTTCTATGAACTGCGCACTCTAAAAGAGAGAGTGAAGAAGAACAACCTATCCCCCACCCTATTCGACGAAGGCGAAGAGGCGAGTGAAAATAAAAATGTGACAAAAACAAAAAATGTCGAAAGCGACACAGCAAACGACATTTTTAAAGGCACTCTCTTTGATTTATTTGCTGGCGATGGTACGGACGATGAAAAAAAATCGAGCCATTTGAGCTTAAAAGAGACCCCACATACCTATAAACTCATTGATAATGAAGAAGAAATAGCTCAATTGGCTGCTGTCATGAAAAAACAGCAAACTGTATGTTTCGACACAGAAACCACAAACACCAATGCAATTGCAGCCGAATTGGTGGGTGTAAGCTTCTCGTTTGCCGAAGGAGAGGCATTTTACATACCCATGCCTGCCGACAAAGAGAAGACAATGCAACGACTCGAAATTCTGCGTGCCGTCTTCGAAAACCCCGAAATTGTAAAAGTGGGACAAAACATAAAATATGACCTTACCGTTCTTGCCAACTATGGGGTTGAACTGAGAGGAGAACTTTTCGATACAATGATTGCGCATTACATTCTGCAACCCGAGTTGTATCATGGAATGGACTACCTTGCCGAAGTTTATCTGAATTACAAAACAATAAAAATAGAAGAGCTTATTGGCGAGAAGGGAAAGAACCAGAAAAACATGCGCGATGTTCCGCCATCGGAAGTTTGCGACTATGCCTGCGAAGATGCCGATGTGACTCTGCGACTGAAAAATATTCTGGAAAAGGAGCTCAAAAAAGAGGGAGTGGAGAAACTCTTCTACGAAATAGAGATGCCACTTGTTCCGGTGCTTGCATACATGGAACGCAACGGAGCACGCATAGACATAGGCTCACTTGCCGAGACATCTACACTCTTCAGCAAACGACTATACGACATAGAAAATGAGATATACAGCATTGCCGGAGAGATGTTCAACATAGCATCGCCACGACAGGTAGGTGATGTCCTATTTGGAAAACTGAAGATTGTTGACAAGCCAAAAAAGACAAAGACCGGACAATATGTGACATCCGAAGAGGTACTATCGCAATTACAGAACCGACACCCTATTGTAAAACTCATACTGCAACACCGTGGTTTGAAGAAGTTGCTGAGCACCTATGTCGACTCGCTGCCTACACTGGTAAATAAAGAGACAGGCAAGATACACACATCGTACAACCAGACAGTAACAGCAACAGGACGTCTTAGTTCAAGCAACCCGAATCTGCAAAATATTCCGATACGCGACGAGGATGGCAAGGAGGTACGAAAGGCATTTGTACCCGAGCCCGGATCTCTGTTCCTGTCGGCCGATTACTCGCAAATAGAGCTGCGCATAATGGCACACCTGAGTGGAGACAAGAACATGATAGAAGATTTCCGTGGTGGACACGATATCCACGCAGCCACAGCTGCCAAGATATATAAAAAGCCCATAGAAGAGGTTACAAAAGAGGAGAGACGCAAGGCTAAGGTTGCCAATTTCGGTATTATATATGGTATATCAGTATTCGGACTCGCTGAACGTATGAACGTAGACCGACGCGAAGCAAAAGAGCTCATCGAGAACTATTTTGCAACATACAGCGGTGTACACGATTACATGGAGCGCTGTAAGGAAGAGGCAAAGAAGAACGGATATGTAGAGACAATATTCAATCGCAAGCGTTTTCTCCCCGATATAAATTCGCATAATGCCGTTGTGCGAGGATATGCCGAACGAAATGCCATAAACGCCCCAATACAAGGCAGTGCAGCCGATATAATAAAAGTGGCAATGGTGAATATATATCGTCGCATGAAGCAGCAGCAGATGCGTTCAACCATGATTCTTCAGGTGCACGACGAACTAAACTTCAGTGTTGTTGCTGAAGAGAAAGAGGCTATGCAACAGCTTGTACTCGAGGAGATGCAGAGAGCATTTGTAATGAGTGTTCCGCTTACAGCCGATTATGGTTGGGGTAAAAACTGGTTAGAGGCACATTGATTAAACGCTTTTTAAATTTATAGAATTATGGAAAAGAGTAAAAACAAGGCACTGCGTTATAAATGGCACTGCAACGCATGGGATATTGGCGGAAAGAACGAAGATACCAGACGTACAGGCACAATAGAAGCCGTCTTAGGAGAATGTGAAGATATTGAGGGATTTCCTAAACTTAAAATAACCAATATAACAGAAAATAAAATAACAATTGAATGGGTATACAGCATCCAATATCTTACGCCCGGATCGTATGTTGAGTTCCACCACGAAGAGGATGGGTATGAGGACCACGACGGAGTGCTGTGGAACGGATACACCTATTCGCTCATAATATTCTGGGATGAATAACTGTGGGACACTTTTTGCATAATGGATATTGCAGTATTTCGCAAAACAAAATTATTCGCTACCTTTGTACAATTAAAATAGTTCAAACTCCGGCTGCACTTAGTTGCACACTGTTTGTACATCTAATATAGGATTAATCAAATAATTAAATAGAATATATGGCTCTTAAAGCAGGAATTGTTGGCTTGCCCAACGTAGGAAAATCGACACTTTTCAACTGTCTGTCGAGTGCAAAGGCACAGGCAGCCAATTTCCCCTTTTGTACAATAGATGCACAAATGGGACAAATCACCGTCCCCGACGAAAGACTTAACAAATTGGCAGAGTTGGTACATCCCGGCAGAATAGTACCTGCCACATGCGATATTGTTGATATTGCAGGCCTTGTGAAAGGTGCAAGCAAAGGAGAGGGACTGGGTAACCAATTCTTGGGAAACATACGCGAGACTGATGCTATCATCCATGTGCTGCGTTGCTTCGACAACGATAATATTGTGCATGTGGACGGCTCGGTAAACCCCGTCCGCGATAAGGAAATTATAGATATCGAGTTGCAGTTGAAAGACCTTGAGACTGTTGAGAACCGTATCAAACGTGTTGAGAAACAGGCGCGTGTAGGTGGTGACAAGCAGGCTAAGCTCGAATTCGATGTGCTCATGCGTTATAAAGAGGTCCTTGAAGCCGGAAAATCGGCCCGTACAGTGGTTTTCGATACCGAGGACGAGCAACAGGCAGCAAAGAACCTTTTCTTGCTCACATCGAAGCCTGTGCTTTATGTATGTAACGTAGATGATACTTCTGCTGCAAACGGAAACAAATATGTAGAGGCCGTACGCGAGGCTGTTAAGGACGAGAATGCCGAACTGCTCATTATCTCGGCACAGACAGAGTCGGATATAGCAGAACTCGAGAGCTACGAAGAGAAGCAGATGTTCCTCGAGGATATGGGATTGAGCGAGTCGGGATGCGACCGTCTTATCAAGGCTATCTACAGTTTGCTCAACCTTCAGACATTCATTACAGCTGGTGAGATGGAGGTAAAGGCATGGACCTTCCGTAAAGGTTGGAAGGCTCCCCAGTGTGCAGGTGTCATACACACTGATTTCGAAAAGGGTTTCATACGCGCCGAGGTAATAAAATACGACGATTATATAAAGTATGGCTCCGAGTCAGCTGTTAAAGAGGCCGGAAAAATGGGTGTTGAAGGAAAAGAGTACGTGGTGCAGGATGGCGATATAATGCATTTCCGTTTTAACGTATAAAAAAGAAAAGAATGAGTACACTCCCCTGCTCTATTGTATGGAATCCCGATATGAGTCCGTTCTCTATTTTCGGATTCGAAATCCGCTATTATTCAATATGCTGGATAATTGGCCTGCTTGCAGGATATTACATAATGAAATATCTTTACAAAACTCAAAAGAAAGAAGATTCTCTTTTTGAGCCTTTGTTCATGTATTGTTTCTTTGGAATATTAATAGGAGCACGATTGGGACATTGCTTGTTCTATGAGCCCGAATATTACTTGAACAATATACTGGAGATAGTTTTACCGATGAAGCAGACAGCTGATGGCTGGAAATTCATTGGTTATCAGGGATTGGCAAGTCATGGAGGAACAATAGGTCTTTTTACTGCATTGTGGCTCTACTGCCGTAATACAAAGCTCAAATTTGCTTGGGTACTTGATAATATTGCCATTACAACACCTGTTGTAGCAGGAATGATTCGTTTAGGCAATTTCATGAACAGCGAAATCCTTGGACGCGCAACAGATGGTCCTCTTGGAATTATATTTACAAAAGTAGATAATATAGCACGTCATCCGGCACAGCTTTACGAAGCAGTTGCCTACTTCATTTTCTTTATAGGAGGATGGCTGTTGTATAAGAAATTCCCGCAGAAAGTGGGTACTCTGTTCTACTTCGGATATTGCCTTGCCACAATCTTCACATTCCGTTTCTTTGTAGAATTTGTGAAAGAGGTGCAGGTTGATTTTGAGCAGGGAATGGCTCTTAACATGGGACAATGGTTAAGTATTCCATTCATCATTATTGGAGTGGGAAGTATGATATATAGCAATAGAAAAAAGGCAGAGTAATCTGCCTTTTTTCTATTAAAACGTGCCCTCTTTTGTAGATTCGAGCCTATCCTGCTCTTTCATCAAAGATAGTTCTTCAATTTTACCAATATCAAGTCCCATCGCCAATGCTAATCGCATACCATAATCTTTGTCGGCCAAATAACAATGTGATGCATGACGATATTTTATATTGTCTGTCACTGTTTTCATGTCCGAGACTGTATTTTCTATAAGTAATTTGCGCTTATCCTCACTCATAAGACGATACAGGTTACCGGGTTGATAAAAACAGTCGTCCGTAACATCATCGTACTGGTTGTAACGATCAGATACTCCATCGCAAGCAGAATACATATATTTTGCAGTGCCTACACCCCACTCCCCTATGCTATTTGGAGAATAACCTTTTGTTGCACCACAATTTCCGTCGACACGCATCGCTCCGTCACGATGAAAACTATGTATCTCACAATGTGCCCGGTTTACAGGTATTTGATCATGATTTACACCCAAACGATAACGTTGGGCATCGCCGTATGAAAAAAGTCTTCCTTGTAATAATTTATCGGGTGACAGTCCTATTCCCGGTACTATATGCGCAGGATTGAATGCAGCCTGTTCAACATCGGCAAAATAGTTATCAGGATTGCGATTAAGCTCCAATACACCTACTTCTATCAATGGAAAATCTTTATGGCTCCATACTTTTGTTACATCAAAAGGGTTCTCTTTATATGAACAAGCCTGCTCCTCGGTCATTATCTGGAAATATAATGTCCAGCGTGGATAATCTCCACGTTCTATTGCATTGAACAAATCGCGTCCGTGACTTTCTCTGTCACAGGCTATTATGTTTGCTGCTTCGTCGTTTGTAAGGTTCTTTATGCCTTGCTGGGTTCGAAAATGGAATTTCACCCATACCCTTTTACTATCAGCGTTTATAAGGCTGTATGTGTGCGACCCGAACCCGTGCATATGACGGTACGAAGCAGGTATTCCTCTATCGGACATTACAATTGTAACTTGATGAAGAGCCTCGGGCAACATTGTCCAAAAATCCCAATTACTTTGTGGCGAACGCAGATTTGTTTTAGGATCACGTTTTATGGCATGGTTAAGATCGGGGAATTGCAGCGGATCGCGCAAGAAAAACACCGGTGTATTGTTTCCTACAAGGTCCCAATTACCCTCTTCGGTATAGAACTTCACAGCAAAACCTCTTATATCGCGCTCGGCATCGGCAGCACCACGCTCGCCTGCCACTGTCGAAAAACGTACAAAAAGGTCGGTCTTTTTACCTACTTTCGAAAATATTGATGCACAAGTATATTGTGTAACATCTTGAGTAACTGTGAATGTACCGAATGCTCCACTACCCTTTGCGTGCATACGACGCTCAGGGATAACTTCTCTATCGAAGTGTGCAAGTTTCTCTATTAACCAGTTGTCTTCTAATAAAACAGGTCCACGTTTGCCCGCCGTAAGAGAATTTGTATTGTCGGCAACAGGGGCACCAACCTCGTTGGTTATAATCTTCTTTTTCATAAAAACAGGTATTAAGAACTAACTCTTAACACCTGTTATTTCTTTTTTGTTTAAAGGTTAATATCTTTTATTTACCCTTTACAATACGCTTTATATCATTCAGTTTATTGAGTGCCTCCAAAGGTGTGAGATTGTTTACATCAATTCCTAAAATCTCGTCGCGCACCTGCGACAGAACAGGGTCATCGAGCTGGAAGAAACTCAATTGCATACCTTCGCGACTATTTGATATTTCAACAGTCGGAGCACTTTTTATCTCACCTCTGTTGTTCGATGATTCAAGTTTCTCGAGTATCTGCTCGGAGCGTTTCACTATACTCTTGGGCATGCCGGCAAGCTTTGCTACATGAATTCCGAATGAGTGCTCACTTCCACCGGGCATAAGTTTGCGCAGGAATATTACCCTGCCGTCAATCTCCTTAACCGATACATTGAAATTCTTTATTCGCGAGAAACTCTTCTCCATCTCATTAAGTTCGTGGTAATGGGTGGCAAATAGTGTTCGCGCCCTACCCTTTGCTGTCTCGTGTATATGCTCTACAATAGCCCATGCAATAGACATTCCGTCATAAGTAGATGTACCGCGGCCAAGCTCATCGAACAGTACAAGACTGTGTGCCGAAATATTGTTGAGGATATTTGCAGCCTCGGTCATCTCTACCATAAAGGTAGATTCTCCTGCCGAAATGTTGTCACTTGCTCCTACTCTTGTAAAAATCTTGTCTACAATACCTATTGTTGCACTGTCGGCTGGAACAAAGCAGCCAATCTGTGCAAGCAATGTTATAAGTGCAGTCTGGCGCAGCAATGCCGACTTACCTGCCATATTAGGACCTGTAACTATTATTATCTGCTGCTTTTCACTGTCGAGATAGAGGTCGTTTGGAACATACGACTCCCCTACTCCCATCTGACGCTCAATAACAGGATGACGTCCCTGTTTTATATCCAGAACATCCTCGTCACATATTACAGGACGTATGTATTTATGTGCACGCGATACATTTGCAAACGATAACAACACATCAAGACGTGCCAGATGCATGGCATTCAATTGAATGGATGGTATGTAGCTTGTAAGTGACGAAACCAAATCGGAATAAAGAGAGGTTTCGAGAGCAAGGATCTTCTCTTCGGCTCCAAGAATTTTCTCTTCATATTCTTTCAGTTCCTGAGTTATATAACGCTCGGCATTCACAAGGGTCTGCTTGCGTATCCACTCCTGAGGAACGTTGTCTTTATAAGTGTTTCGTACTTCTATATAATATCCGAAGACATTATTAAACGATATTTTCAGGCTTGGGATACCTGTACGCTCACTCTCGCGCTGCTGTAGCTGTATGAGATAATCCTTGCCATGGTATGCTATGGCACGCAGTTCATCGAGTTGCTCGTTTATGCCATCGCATATCACATTGCCTTTATTTAACAACAACGGCGGGTTTGGAACTATTTCATTGGCTATTCTGTCGCGTATATCGGCACAACAATCGAGCTGCGCACCAATGTTTTTGAGCACAGCATCTGACGATGCTTCACAAGCCTTTTTTATAGGTTCAATTGCCTGAAGCGCTATTTTCAATTGGACCAGTTCGCGCGGAGAGACACGTCCTGCCGCCACTTTTGATATAATACGCTCCAAATCGCCTATAAGACGCAGATTCTCGTATATAACATCGCGGAATTCAGGCTCACGGAAATAGTATTCCACCACATCGAGACGCTCTTCAATAGGTTTCTTATCCTTTAAAGGAAATACCATCCAACGCTTCAGTAGACGGGCACCCATTGCTGTCACAGTTTTGTCGATAACGGAAAGCAGCGGCGAGCCTCCCTCGTGCATGCTACTCAGAAGTTCGAGACTTCGGATAGTAAATTTATCGAGACGCACATATCTTTCCTCTTCAATTCGTGAGATATTGCGGATATGTGCAATTTGTGTGTGTAACGTAACATTCAGATAATGCAATATGGCTCCCGAAGCTATTATTCCGCTTCTCAGATGCGAAATACCAAATCCCTTCATATTCTTCGTTTCGAAATGCTTTGTAAGCTTTTCATTCGCGAATTCATCGGTAAATACCCAGTCGTCGAGTTCAAAGACCGTATACTTTGCACCGAAACACTCCTCGAAGCGTTTTCTTTGTCCACGTTCGAAAAGAACCTCTTTAGGCTGGAAATTTATGAGCAATTTGTCTATATAATCGAATGTACCCTCGGCTGTAAGGAATTCACCTGTAGAGATATCAAGAAAGGCAACTCCACACATCGGTTTTCCGAAATGTACCGCCGCAAGGAAATTATTCTCTTTATAGTCGAGCACATTGTCGTTTATGGAAACACCGGGAGTGACAAGTTCTGTTATTCCACGTTTTACAAGTTTCTTGGTAAGTTTCGGGTCTTCCAACTGGTCGCAAATGGCTACACGTTTACCGGCACGAATGAGCTTGGGCAAATATGTATCGAGTGCATGGAATGGGAAACCTGCCATTTCGATAGGTGCAGATGCCTCGCCCTTTCCATTGGAACGCCTTGTGAGCGTAATACCCAATATTTCCGATGCCAGAACTGCATCCGAACAATATGTTTCATAGAAGTCTCCACAACGGAAAAGCATAATAGCATCGGGATGCTTAGCTTTAAGATCATAGAATTGCTTCATCATCGGGGTCAATGCTATCTCTTTGTCTGCCATCGGAAAATATTTAAAATGATAAACTTTATAAAGCGCGAAGATAGTGTATTTTTTCGTATTAGAGTATCAATGCATAGGAGAAAGTAACATATTTACAGCCACACATAATTTTTAGTTAACAATTAAATGCAACTATATCTATTGTATTACTTTTTTATATACTTTTGCATGCACTTATACTACGTATAAGCACCTTGGATTAAATATAATAAAAATTACATATACTATGGCATATAATTTTAACGAAATTGAGAAAAAATGGCAACAGCGATGGAAAGAGAACAACACATATCGCGTTACCGAAAACAATGAAAAAGAAAAATACTATGTACTCAATATGTTCCCTTATCCGTCGGGAGCCGGATTGCATGTAGGACACCCATTGGGTTACATTGCTTCAGATATTTTTGCACGTTACAAACGTCTTTGCGGATATAATGTCCTTAACCCTATGGGTTACGATGCATACGGACTTCCTGCCGAACAATATGCCATTCAGACAGGACAGCACCCTGCGATAACAACACAGCAAAATATAAACCGATATCGCGAACAGTTAGACAAAATAGGCTTCTGTTTCGATTGGGACAGAGAGATAAAGACTTGCGACCCCGAGTACTATCAGTGGACACAGTGGGCATTCATAAAGATGTTCAACCACTACTATGACAATAAGGCTAAATGCAGCAAGCCTATTAGCGAACTTATTGATATTTTATCGAAAGAGGGTAGTGCCGGTATCGATGCTGCCTGCACCGAAGAGATTGATATAACAGCAGAACAGTGGAACGCTATGAGCGATAAAGAGCAACAGGAGTTGCTGATGAACTGGCGTATAGCATTCCTCAATGAAACAATGGTCAACTGGTGTCCCATGTTGGGTACCGTACTTGCCAACGACGAGGTTGTAGATGGTGTATCGGAGCGTGGCGGTTATCCTGTTGTTCAAAAGAAGATGAAACAGTGGTGTCTGCGTGTATCTGCATTTGCACAACGCCTACTCGACGGACTCGACAAAATAGAGTGGAGCGACTCTATCAAAGAGACACAAAAGAACTGGATAGGTCGTAGTGAGGGTACCGAAATGAAATTCCACATTAAAGACAGTGATATTGAATTTACTATATTCACCACACGTGCCGACACAATTTTTGGTGTGACATTTATGGTACTTGCACCCGAGAGCGAACTTGTGAAGCAATTAACTACAGAAGCACAAAAAGCCGAAGTTGAAGCTTATTTAGACCACACAAAGAAACGTACTGAGCGTGAACGTATGATTGACCGCAATGTAACAGGTGTATTTACAGGTTCTTACGCTATTAACCCCATAACAGGAGAAGAGATTCCCGTATGGATAAGCGACTATGTGCTTTCGGGTTATGGAACAGGAGCCATCATGGCTGTTCCTGCTCACGACAGTCGTGACTATGCCTTTGCTAAACATTTTGGAATAGAGATACGACCCTTGATTGAGGGATGTGATGTGAGCGAAGAGAGTTTTGATGCAAAAGAGGGTATAATGACAAATTCGCCTACAGCAGCCTTTTCAGATTGCAAGCTCAATCTTAACGGAAAGACCGTAAAAGAGGCTATTGCAGCAACAAAAAAATTTGTAACAGAAAATAAATTGGGACGAGTAAAGGTTAACTATCGTCTGCGCGATGCTATATTCAGTCGTCAACGTTATTGGGGCGAACCTTTCCCCGTATACTATAAGAACGGAGTACCTTATACAGTACCCGAAGAGTGCCTACCTATTGAATTGCCCGAGGTTGAAAAATTCCTTCCCACTGAGAGCGGAGAGCCTCCATTGGGACATGCAAAAGTATGGGCATGGGATACAGCAAACAACTGCATAACCGACAAGGCAAACATAAATAACGAAACAATATTCCCTCTCGAATTGAATACAATGCCCGGTTTTGCCGGTTCAAGCGCATATTATCTGCGTTATATGGATCCTCGCAATCACGAGGCATTGGTATCAGAAAAGTCAGATAAATATTGGCAAAATGTAGATCTTTATCTTGGTGGTGCCGAGCATGCAACAGGTCACCTTATATACTCAAGATTCTGGAATATGTTCCTCTTCGACATAGGTGCAAGCATAAAGGAAGAACCTTTCCAGAAGCTCGTTAACCAAGGTATGATACAGGGACGAAGCAACTTTGTTTATCGTATAAAGGATACAAACAAATTTGTATCGCTAAACCTTAAGAAAGATTATGATGTAACACCGTTGCATGTAGATGTAAACATTGTTTCGAACGATATTCTTGATATTGAAGCATTCCGCGCATGGAGACCCGAGTTTGCTGATGCCGAGTTTATTCTTGAAGATGGAAAATATATATGCGGATGGAGCATAGAAAAGATGAGTAAATCTATGCACAACGTTGTAAATCCCGATATCATAGTTGAGAAATATGGTGCCGACACACTGCGTATGTACGAGATGTTCTTAGGACCTTTGGAACAGTCTAAACCATGGGATACAAATGGTATTGACGGTTGTCACCGTTTCTTGCGTAAATTGTGGAATTTCTTCTACGACAAGGACGATAATTTTATCGTAAATAATGAAGAGCCCGCAAAAGAGGAGTTGAAATCTATCCACAAACTGATTAAAAAAGCAACCGAGGATATAAATGCATTCTCATATAACACAACTGTAAGTGCATTCATGATATGTGCCAATGAACTTGGTTCTTTGAAATGCAACAAACGTGCAATACTTGAGAACTTTATTATTGTACTTGCACCCTTTGCACCTCATATTTGCGAAGAACTATGGGAGGCATTAGGTCACAGTACATCGGTATGCGATGCAGAATGGCCACAATACAACGAGGACTATCTTAAAGAGGATACCATAAAGTATACAATCTCATTCAACGGTAAGGCACGCTTCACTATAGACTTTGCAGCAGATGCAACAAATGCCGAAATTGAAAAGTGCGTGCTCGAAAATGAGAACAGTAAAAAGTATATTGACAACAAACCTATAAAGAAAGTTATTATAGTACCCAAGAAAATTGTGAACATCGTTATCTGATGACAAATACAATTACTTTTTGAAAATTACATATTGCAATTATAGTTAATACAATAATTTAAAAAATTATGCCTAAACGTTTGATTCCCAGACCCACTGTAATGAGTGAGATTAAGAACTATCTTGTAATTACATTCGGTTTAATGGTATATTCTCTTGCATGGAACTTCTTCATGTCGCCCTACAAGTTTGTGGTAGGTGGTATAACCGGTATCGGTGCCATTGTACAGTATACCACAGAAGTACCTATGCAATACACCTATTTTTTGATAAATGTAGTATTGATTATAATTGCAATATGGCAATTGGGTCTTAAATTTTGTATAAAGACCATATATGCAATTATAACACTTACACTATTCCTTGAGTTTACCCAATACCTGTTCAGCATATACCCAAATGCATATGAAATACTCGGTCCCGATAAAAAGTTGGAATCGTGTATTGCAGGTTCAATATTCACAGGAATGGGTATTGCACTGTGCTTCATAAATAACGGAAGTACAGGTGGTGTAGATATCATAGCTGCCATTATAAACAAATATAAGGATGTAAGTTTCGGACGTGCAATGCTATATGTCGATATATGTATAATCACAAGCAGTTTCTTCATTATTCCAAGTAACGACATTGCCATGAGCCTTCAAAAGGTATTCTATGGCTACATATCACTTGTCATAGTGAATGTATCGCTTGATTACATTGTCAACAGTAACCTGCAGACAGTACAATTCTTTATATTCTCGAGCAAATATGATGAGATAGGATATTATATTACACGACACCTCAAACGTGGTGTAACACTGCTCGATTCAGTAGGTTATTACTCGGGTAAAGAGGGAAAAGTTGTTACCACATTGGCACGTGCAAGCCAATCGAACCAACTTTTCAGTGCCATCAAGCAAATAGATCCTAATGCGCTCATATCACAGTCAAAGGTAATGGCTGTATATGGTAATGGATTTGACAAGATAAAGGCCAAATCTAAAAAGGTAAAATACGACGAGAACGAACCCAAAGAAATTGAACGTAAAAACAACGCAGAATGAAATTAGTATTTGCCACAAACAACAAGCATAAGCTCGAAGAGGTAAGAGCCATTTTAGGAAATAGGGTAGAGGTTCTTTCGCTCGGCGATATAAACTGCAACGACGATATACCCGAAACAGCCGAAACATTACAAGGCAATGCACTCATAAAAGCACGTCACATATATAACAAATATGGCGTAAACTGTTTTGCCGATGATACCGGCCTTGAAGTGGAAGCTCTGAATGGTGCTCCGGGTGTATATTCTGCACGATATGCAGGAGAATCGAACGATTCACAGGCAAATATGAATAAACTATTACAAAATTTAACAGGAAAAAATAACCGTAATGCACAATTTCGTACAGTTATCGCGTTAATTATAAATGGAGAGGAAAAACTTTTCGACGGTATTGTAAAAGGAACTATTACTGAAGAGAAAAAAGGTGATTCAGGATTCGGTTACGACCCTATATTCGTTCCCGAAGGATACAGCGAAAGTTTTGCCCAAATGGATAGCGATACAAAAAACAGTATAAGCCATCGCTACCGTGCAACAAAACAACTATGCGATTATCTTATAAATAGTTTATGATAAAGAAAATATTATTATCGTTATTTACATTTTTGTGTTTTACAACAGTTAAGGCTGAAACAGAAAATTGGTCTCTTCATCTATCCTATCATAATGCAATACATTGCGAGATAATGAACAACAGGGTATATGTGCTTGCTTCGGGAGCACTATACTCTTACAGCGAAGATACTGAAGAGATAAATACATACGATAAATTGTCACATCTAAGTGATTTCAATATATCTCTTATATCATATTCAAAACATATTGATGCCATTGTAATTGTATATAAGAATGCCAATATAGACATTATGTATAGTGATGAATCGGTATATAACATACCCGATTTCATGAATAAGACAATTACAAATAAGGTAATTAACAACATATACATTAAAGAGGATAAGGCACTTCTTTCAACATCGTTCGGCATTGTAGAACTCGACCTCATAAAGAAAGAGTTTACAAATACATATTCAATCGATAAAAACATATATGCTGCATGTTATTACAATAACTCTATATATGCAGCTGCAGACGATGGTATAATTTGTGGCAACATATCAGAGAACCTGCTCGACAAGAACAAATGGCAAACCATAAAAAGCTATAAGGCAAATTACTTTGCCGAATACAACAACAAGCTCTATTGTACTATAAACTCGAAAGATATATTCGTAATAGAGAACAATAATTTCACAAAGATTCTATCATCTGACGATAATCTGCTGTATATGTACAGCGATAATGGCAAACTCGTATCGGGTACAAATAATACTCTATATACTATTGATGCTGCTAACAACATCAGCAAATATGTTTCGGAAAGCAATAAAAGCAATTTCATACGTGTAAAAGGAGATAACTTGTGGAATTGTAAAGGCTACGAAGGATTGGTAAAAGCCAAATTGGAAAAAAACAGCCTTATTGACAGCAGTAACGGCATTATTCCCAACAGTCCTGTAAGAAACCATTGCGAGAATCTGATTATTTCGGACGACAAACTGTTGGTTGCCGGTGGAAATATCAACTTTCTTGGTACCGTATTCTATGAACCTACCCTTATGGAAATGAATATGGACTATTACGATTGGTTCAACTATCCCGAAGAGAGTGTAAAGAGTGCCATTACAACACCATACAATAATGTATGTACCGTAGATGAGAATCCACTACATAAAGGACATATTTTTGCAGGCACATACGGTACAGGAATATATGAATTTAAAGACAAGGAGTTTATCAAGAATTATACATTGACAAATTCACCGCTCGAAAGTGTACTGCAAAGCGCAAGCGCACCCAGATATGTACGTATTTCAAAAGTAAAATTCGACAAGGAGGGTAATCTGTGGATACTTAACAGCGAAACAAAAAGCCCCATTAAAATATTGATGAACGATGGCAGCTGGCAAAATGTATATTACAGCGAAATAGAAAAGATGCAGACGCCATCAGAAATACATTTCGACTCACGCGGATGGATGTGGGTAGTATCGTTAAGAATGAGCTCGGGATTATTCTGTGCAAAGACAAATAATACCATTACACCCGATGATGATGAGACGAAAGGGTGGTTCGATATTTTCACTAATCAGGATGGCTTAAGCTACAACATCTATCAAATATACGGATTTGCCGAGGATAAGAACGGAAAAATATGGGTGGGAACTGATACAGGACTATTCGTTATAGAGAATCCTAACAAATTCTTTAAAGATGGTATATTCACCCAGATAAAAATTCCACGCAACGATGGAACCGGACTTGCCGACTATCTTTTAAACGGTGTATATATACAGTGTATACATGTAGACGGTGCCAACCGTAAATGGATAGGTACAAAACATAATGGAGTCTTCCTAATCTCTGAGGACGGTCAAGAGACTATAAAAAACTTCACAACCTACAACAGTCCATTACCTTCAAATAACGTCGTCAGCGTGGCTGTAAATGGCAAAAACGGCGAAGTATTCATAGGTACCGACAATGGAATAGCGAGCTTTATGGGTGATGCCACCGAAGCATCGGAAAAACTTGATGAAAATAGTGTATATGCCTATCCTAATCCTGTGAGAAGCGATTACAAAGGAGATATTTCTATAGTAGGACTTACATTCGACTGTAATGTAAAAATCGTCGACACGGCCGGTACATTAATCAACGAAGGTAAATCTAATGGAGGAACATTCGTCTGGGATGGCAAAAACAAAAGAGGCGAAAGGGTAGGGACAGGTGTATATTATGTTCTTGCATACGACGAAGCAGGAAACGAAGGAGTAGCCACTAAAATACTGTTTATGAGATAGAGTTCTTATATCTTAATACCTATTGTTCATATATTCCGTAGTAACTTTACAAGTTCTACGGAATATTATTTTTATATTTGTTTAGTCACATGTCGTGATATAGAATACATCCGTTTATGTTTTCCACATTTTCACCAGATATTTATATATATATTATCCTTTTTAAAAAGAAAATAAATAAGAACAAAAATAAAGCCTGTTGATAGTGTAGAAAACTATTTTAAGAAAAGTTTGTATTAATGTTTATTAGTTGAAGAGTTTCAGTTATTACTATTTAATTAACAATCTAAATAATTGATAACTAATGCTACAGCCTACTTATTAACAGCTGTTCAAATTATGCGTGTGTTAAGAAATAGTTCTTAATTAACAGGAAAATTGCTGTTAAGAAGAAATGAAAAACTAATTGTAAAATAAAGGGGTTATAATTAGGATTGTGAAAATTACAGTGTGTATATATCTAAAATGGGAATAATCAAATTTAAAACCCGTTTTTTATGTTCTACTTATTAATAAGTTTTCAACAGCTTTTTAACACATATACCTTATACAAAGTTTATAGTGGGGTATATAAATAAATATCCGACTCTTTATAAGAATCAGATATTTATAAGATGTATTTATAAAGAGTTTTTATTTAAGTTTAGCAAGAGCCTCTTTAATACGACGTATAGCTTCGATGATGTTCTCGTCACTTGTAGCGTAGCTCATTCTGAAACATTCAGGCGAGCCGAAAGATGCTCCGCCTACTGTTGCTACATGAGCCTCGGTCAAAAGGTACATTGCAAGATCGTCACTGTTGTTGATAGTAGTTTCTCCGTAGCTTTTGCCATAGTATGAACTGCACTTGGGGAATAGATAGAAAGCACCCTCGGGAACGTTTACTTCAAGGCCGGGAATCTCTTTAGCCAACTTTACTATAAGGTCACGACGACGCTCGAATGCTACACGCATATCTTCAACAGCCTGCTGTGAGCCTGCATAAGCCTCTAATGATGCAATCTGCGATACTGAACATGGTCCGCTTGTATATTGTCCCTGAAGCTTGTTACAGCCCTTTACAATCCATTCTGCAGCTGCAAGATAACCGATACGCCATCCGGTCATAGCATAAGCCTTTGATACACCGTTCACAATAATGACGCGATCACTAATTTCGGGGAACTGAGCTATGCTCTGGTGCTTGCCTATGTAATTGATGTGTTCATAAATCTCATCGGCAACAATGAAAATATTGGGATATTTTGCAAGTACATCGGCAAGTTCCTTAAGTTCTTCCTGTGTATAAACCGAGCCTGTGGGGTTCGAAGGTGAACATAGGATAAGCATCTTTGTCTTAGGTGTAATGGCAGCCTCCAATTGTGCTCCTGTAATTTTGAAGTTCTGCTCAATACCGGCGCCTACTATTACAGGTGTACCATCGGCGAGTTTTACCATTTCGGGGTAACTTACCCAGTAGGGAGCAGGTATAATTACCTCATCGTCGGGATTTACAAGTGCCATAATAGCATTGCATACAGCCTGCTTTGCTCCGTTTGAAACAGAAATCTGTGCTTCGGTAAATTCGAGTCCATTTTCGCGTTTAAGTTTCTCTACAATAGCTTTGCGCAAAGAAGGATATCCGGGAACAGGTGAATAACGCGACCAGTTGTCATCTACTGCCTTTTTAGCAGCCTCTTTTATATTATCGGGAGTGTTGAAATCGGGTTCACCGACACTCATATTAATAACATCGACACCTTGTGCCTTCAGTTCCTGACTCTTTTGTGACATCGCAAGTGTAGCCGATGTTGAAAGTCTGTTAAGACGGTCTGCCAATTTGTTCATAGTTTTATAAGTTTAGAGTTTTTTTTTTATTTATCTGTAATTAATCATCTAAATGTAAAGTATGGCCCATTCGTTCTGCTTTAGTGTGCAGATAGCGTGAATTGTGTCTGTTTGGTTCTATTTCACATGCTACATTTTCTACTATTTCCAATCCATAACTCTCCAATCCTATACGTTTGACAGGATTATTAGTTATGAGGCGCATTTTATGTACTCCTACCTGACGCAGGATTTCGGCTCCTACACCATAGTCTCTTTCATCAGCTTTGAAGCCCAAGCAAAGGTTGGCATCTACTGTATCCATTCCCTCCTCCTGCAGTTTATAGGCTTTCATCTTATTCATAAGACCAATTCCGCGGCCCTCCTGATTAAGATAAACTATTACACCTTTACCCTCTTTCTCTATAAGTTCCATTGCACGGTGAAGTTGTGCGCCGCAGTCGCAACGGTGCGAGCCAAAGATATCACCTGTCATACATGATGAGTGTACACGTACAAGTATATTCTCGTCCTCTTTCCACTCGCCTTTAATGAGTGCTATATGCTCGAGTCCGTTCGATTTCTGTTTGAAAGGTATAAGGCGGAAATGACCCCATTCTGTGGGCATGTCTACCTCTTCGCCACGTTCTACAAGTGATTCTTGGCGCAGACGGTATTCTATAAGGTCGCGTATGCATATTATCTTAAGATTATGCTCCTTTGCTATCTTAATAAGCTGTGGCATACGTGCCATTGTTCCATCCTCGTTCATTATTTCTATGAGGGCTGCACAGGGATTAAGTCCGGCAAGGCGTGCCATGTCTATTCCAGCCTCGGTGTGTCCTGCACGGCGAAGAACTCCTTTGTCTTGTGCATATAAAGGATTTATGTGTCCCGGACGGGCAAATGTCTCGGGTTTGCTGTTGGGGTCAGCAAGTGCCTTGATTGTTGCTGCACGATCTTCGGTTGAAACTCCTGTAGAGCATCCCTCTATCTTGTCTACTGTTACTGTAAAGGGTGTTCCCAAAAGGCTTGTATTAGAACTTACCTGAGGGTCGAGCTGAAGCTCTTTACAACGTGATAATGTGATGGGAACACATAGTACTCCACGTCCGTTCTTGAGCATGAAGTTTACCTTCTCGGGTGTTATCTTTTCGGCTGCTATTATGAAGTCGCCCTCGTTTTCACGATCTTCGTCGTCTACAACTATAATGAATTCTCCTTTGCGGAAATCTTCAATGGCTTCTTCTATTGTGCTTAATTTGAAATTTTCCATATGTGTAGTATTGTTTTATACAAGTTTTTCTTTTACGAGTATTTCAATTAATTTTTTAGATGTCTGCTCGAGCTTTATAAGGTCGCGCAACAGTCTGAGTCTGTATATGCAGGCTCTTATGTATATTGCAGTTCCTATTGGGAATACTATTATTGCAAGTATATTGAGCCATTTGTTATCTATTGGTGATGTAATAGCCTTGGCCTCTATTATGGGCAGCTCGTTGATATATATGATAACTTTCTTGCTTTTGCTGTTGCCCATCTCTTCGGCCAGCATATCAAGTTCCTCGCTCATATTTACAATAACGCTTTCGTTTCCTTCTCTAAAGAATATTCTCTTTAGTGAGGGCAGTTTCTTGAGTTTATTGTCTTTGCGGAATTTATGTGATATGTGTGCTATTTCATCAAGCTTCTTATAATCTGCCGCATAGTCGGGATCTTCTATAATAACCTCTTTCAAGGTGATGTTACGTTTCTCCTTTATTCCAAACAGTTTGCGGAAGAACTCTTTATAGGCATCCATGTTAAGAATGGTAGAGTCACGATTCGATTGGTATGTCAATATTACTCCCAACGGTACAAGTACAAGTGTGCTCAACCAACTGCCTATCCATATATACCATTCGCCTTCACGGGCCATCTTATAACCCGATGTGTTAAATATGTAATAAAGAACAAACAATGCCACTGAAATGAGAACAGGGTATCCAAGTCCTCCTTTTCGCACAATTGCTCCAAGCGGGGCACCAATAAAGAAGAATACTATGCATCCCAACGACAATGTAATCTTTTCCCACCATATGAGATGGTGTTTGTTGAGGTCTTTGTCAAGACCGCGCATTATATTCTTTTTAATCTCATATTCTGTCTTTATCTGCTGCAGTTTGTTGAGTTCGTTTTTCTTCCACCTAAGTTTTTCGGCTTTGCTGGCAGTGTTGAATATGCTGTCGACATTAAGATAGTATATACCGTCTTTAGACATGGATGCTGAATCCTCGCTGCTTATTTGTGTTTTCATCTGGTAGGAATTCCGCATTGCATTCTTCCAGTTATTGTGGCCTATGCTGTCGTTATGACGTGTTAGCGAGTCGATAGAATGTTGCAGCTGAATCATATTTTTACTTGCTGCCTGAGTCTTTAGGAATGAACCGTCCTTCATGCTGAAACCGCCATCAAGTTCTATCATCACTATCTTTTCGCGGTAGGTTTCGCGTCTGTAAGGCACATTCTTGTTTTTGCGATTGTCCTTTTTGTCCATTTGCAGATTTTCGAACAATTCACCGCTATATAGCTTCAGAGTCATGTTTTTCTGGTCGGCACTTGTCTCCATCTTTCCTGAGTCGGCTACCAGAATACGCGATTGGTCGAATCCTTCGCGTAAATCGTATATCATCACATTATAAAGCATGCCTGTCTCTTTGTTCTTGTTTTTTACAAAGAGATTGAATCCTTCTATTTTATCGTAGAATACACCTTCGGGAATTTCTACTTCGGGCGATGTCTGTTTGATTGAGTACAGTACGGTATAGAGCTTCACCTGTGCATTGGGGCCTATCACGTTCTGGAAATAGAAAGATACACAGCCCAACAGCAGACATTCAACTGCCAATGGTGCCATTATACGCAGCAGAGGTATTCCGGCTGCCTTCATTGCCAAAAGCTCGAGTCGCTCTCCGAAATTACCGAATGTGATAAGTGCTGCAAGCAATATTGCAAGCGGGAGTGCCTGTCCTACGAGTGTGAGTGAACCAAGATAGAAGAATTGTGCCAATACTTCTATGTCGAGTCCTTTTCCTACAAATTCATCAACCCATCTCCATAGAAGCTGCACAATAAAGATGAAGAGACATATAAAGAATGTTCCTGCCAACATAAGGCTGAAACTTTTAATGATAAAAAGGTCTAATTTCTTTATATGAAGAAAATGAGGGAATTTCATAGAAATCTCGGTAACTCTATTTTTTACGGTTTTATTTTCTATTTGTGGCCTAAAAAAATTATGCCAACAATGCTTGCTTTATCATAAGTGCAAAGTTAGCATAAAATGTGTGATATTACTCTTCTTTTTAAGGAAAATATGAGTAGGGGAGCATTACATTCCCGAATGACGTTTGAGATATTCAATTTGTGAATCCCACAAATCTTTTTGGTCGTTTATTTCAGACGGCTCGGCAAAGTCGCTTATCACCAGAGAATGTTGTCTGGTGATTTCGTTATATGTGATTCTTAATTCGAAGAAAGTATTTACATTCTCATCTTCCCATCTTAAACGAACATACACACCGTTGCGTTGTGCAATAAGTGTTGCAGTTCTCTTTTCCTCTTTTCCCCAATAGAAATTGAATGTTTTGCCGTTCATTTCAATATTATCGGCAAACCATGTAGACAATCCATGTTCGGTACCAATATATTGCCAAATCATTGGTGCACTTCCTTTCATGGGATATTCTATCTGAAATTTCTCCTTTTTAGTCATAAACAATATTGGAAATATTTTATTATCAGTTGTTTTTAGCTGTGCACGCAAGTTAATTATTATTATTTATAATAACAAAAAAAAATATATTTAGTTTACTTATATAGATAATCTTCAGAACTTTTATAATCGGTAAACCCGATGGTCGGATCATATAAAAAGTTATAAAGATGATTTCGTATCAGGACTCATGAAATATTTTCCCCTGTTAAATGAACTTTTCGAGATGATAGGAATGAATCTTCCCAAGTATCTGGCAAAAAAAAGAGAATTATGCTGACAATACAACATCGGCCGAAGAAATAGGATTATTAACAATATAAGAAAAAAGCATTAGAGTGCCTTTTTATATTTTTTTCCATTCTTTTCCTTAAAATATTTGTGAATTAAAAAATATCGCCGTATATTTGCACCGCAAAAGTGATGGCGAGATAGCTCAGCTGGTTAGAGCGTCGGATTCATAATCCGGAGGTCGTGGGATCGTGACCCACTCTCGCTACAAAAAAGAGAGGTAA
>CAJGCJ010000016.1 GCA_904501775.1 uncultured Bacteroidaceae bacterium
AAACAAAGATATAAGCACTAATCGTTCATTCTCGCTTTCTGTTGGCTTTGCCTTCAATTTCTCGCCACGACAAAGTTCAAATAAATTTGACTTTGTTCGTTTGGCTTAACGAAATTGTTCGATAATTGCCATTTTCCTTGTTCAGCAAAATTCCACTTGGAAACACTAATTTTTGCAGTTCTTAGCAATAGATATTACTCAGTTTGCATTTTAGTAAATAAATATCTACTTTTGAAAAACAAATTCACAGAAATATGGTACCAAAATTTGAGGAATTCTTCTATCCATGTCTTAAATGCTTAAGTGATGGCAATGTTCACACTCAAGAGACATTAAGGAATTACGTTATTGATTATTTTCAATTATCAGAAACTGATATAAACACCCTTATCAAAAGCGGAAAGAAAACACAAGTTTCTGATAAGACAAGTTGGACTGTGTCATATTTTCAACAAGCAAAGTTAATAGATTCACCACAAAGAGGAAGATATCAAATAAATGATTTTGGAAGAAAATTTTTATCTGAACATAAAATTGGTTTCAATAAGGCAGACTTATTAACCATACCTGCATTCTCCTCATTTGCGGCTGGTAATAAAGACAGAAACGCGAAGAAAACATTATCTACTGAAAGCAAGAACGAGTCATTCACTGACGGAACTCCAACAGACCTTATTGACAATGCTTATTCTCAGATAAACAATAATTTAGCAAAAGATTTATTAGCAAAGGTTTTGGAGATGTCGCCTGTGTTTTTTGAGAAATTAGTGGTTGAATTACTTGTAAAGATGGGATATGGAGGTAGTTTTGAGGATGCAGCAGGCGTTACTCAATACTCACGAGATGAAGGAATCGACGGTTTTATAAAAGAAGATAAATTAGGGCTTGACACTATATATATTCAAGCAAAGCGATGGGATAAGGGTCCTGTTGGAAGTAAAGAGATACAAGCTTTTGCTGGCGCATTAGATATGAAGTATCATGCATCAAAGGGCGTGTTCATAACCACATCATCATTTACTGAAGGTGCTAAGAAATGCGTAAAAGATGCAAAATCAACAAAAATTGTTTTGATTGATGGTGAGCAATTATGCAAATATATGATTGAATACAATTTAGGAGTGTCTACTCGCCAAACGTACGAAATAAAGCAAGTTGATAGAGATTATTTTGAGGAATAGTGGACTATAAGGCAATATGCTTATACTCTACAAAGTCCATAATGCGCTCAAAGTCCTCTATAAACTTGTTTGATAATTTATAAGAGAAGTCGACACAAGGGGGTTGACCCAAAGCCCACTTTTAGAACAAGCAACCCCTGTCAGAATACACTCTGGCAGGGGTTGTTCTCTTAGTAAAATGACTTTTGGATCACCCTCTTTTTTTTTTCATTTTTATAATTGCTTGAAAATAAGCGTATAATCTTATTGTAAGCTTGTCTTCTTTACTATAATCCCCTCTTCGACAAAGCATTATGCAAATAGTTTGTACAAGAAAGAGAGTCCTATGGCAGCGAGTATGATAAGGCGGATTGTGAGATTGTTGTTGCAGCCCCCTTTCTTTGGCTGTTTCTTCCTTTCAGGGTATATTGTCGCTATTGATTGTCGATGTATTCTTTTGCCTCTGAAAGGCAGCAGTTCTTATTATCTTTATACTCTTTGATGGCCTGTCGGATGCAATTGCTTTTTATAAGGTCGATATATTTCTGATTCCCGTTGATTGGGTAATTGTTTATGATACTTATTCTTTAAGGGTTACAATGCAATTGTATTATAATTTTGTATTTGTGTTATATGATGTAAAGATTATTTGATTGCTCTTCAATAGAGCTGTGCGGTCTTCGGTGCAATTTTTGTTTTTTTGCCTTTGCCTCTTGTGTTAATTGAGTAACTTTGTGCCTGTATATAAATGATTGGGCAGGTGCTAACATATTTTTTGATATTCCTATTGGCTATGGGAGGGGCTTTCATCCAGCGGGTGAGTGGCTTTGGGTTCGGTATCTTCGTGATGATATTTCTCCCCTATCTGCTCTCGTCCTATGGTGAGGCTACTGCGTTGTCGGGGTTGCTTGCCGGTTCGTCGGCATTGCTCATTGCTGTGCGTATGTGGCGACGCATTCGTTGGGGTGTAGTGTGGCCTCTGCTTCTGGTCAATGTGGTGGTCTCTGTTGTTGCTATTGAGTTTATGGCGTCGTTGAGCAACGACTCGTTGAAGCGTTGCTTTGGTGTGATGTTTATCCTCATTGCGCTCTACTTCTATTTCTTCGACGGCAAGGCAAGGGTGCCTGATGTGTGGTGGTCTAAGGGTGCGCTGGGTGCATTGAGCGGTGTGATGGGTGGTATGTTTGCTATGCCGGGCCCTGCTCTGGTTCTCTATTGCGTGTCGCACATTAAGAACAAATATGAGTATGTGGCGACGCTGCAGGCCTTTTCTGTGCTGCTTAATCTGTTTTATGCACTGCTGAGGGCGCGCGTGGGCTTCCTCACTGACAACACTATTTTTCTATGGGGCTTGGGTATGTTTGGCGCTGTTGTCGGCACCTTCGCGGGCACAAGATTATTTGAACACATAAGCGCACCTCTGCTAAAGAAGATTGTCTATGCGATGCTGTTCATAAGTGGTGCCGTTGCGGTGCTGTAGGGTTTCTGTTTCTTTTTTTTTCTGTTATTTTGTGTCGGCCGGTAAAATTTCCCGGTAAAAATTTTGCTTTTTTATGTAAACCGCTATATTTGCAGTTGAGACGATTTGTGAGGGTGAGAGTGTGCTTGTATATTATAAAACCTCTAAATATTACAGCTATGAAGAAGTCACTCACTGCCATGGTATCGGCAATATCTGTGCTATGCCTTGTTTTATATTCTGTTTCGTGTTCGCAAGCGGGTCTTAAGAATGAGCTGACCAAGTATTATCAGTCGGAGTGGAGCCGTCTTGCCGACAATTATTCATTTGCACATTTTAAATCAAAGGTTCTTGTCTACATGGAGGCAATGGAGAATTGTCCCTATGCTGCCGCTACCGAGCGCGATGCCGTTGCCGAGAAACTTGCTCAGGAGTATTGCGCCAACAGTTTCTATACCGACCTCGCCGATGTGGTGTATCCTTTCTTCGAGGAACGTCTGTCGGTGGTAGAATTCAAGAAGATAAATGCCGCTATAAAGGATGAGGCTCCTTTGGCTATAATGAGAAAGATTGACGCCGTGATGCAACGCGAGTTCTCGGGTATCGTTAACGTGGGTATAAGCTCGGCTGTTGCTGATATAATGAATGGCGAGACTCCTATGATGCCCTCATTGCCCGAGGATGTTGCCGAGGGCTATCTCCCGGCAATGGAGCGTTTCTACGATATCTCGGGTCGCAGAATCATTACCGAGAAGCGTTTCTCTTCGGTTAAGGAGATGATTAGCCAAGAGGCTTCAGAGAGTCAGGTGTTTGCTGATAATTTCTTCGAGTATCTGGGCAGTGCAACTCCCGTTATGATGTGTATTGCCATGCAGGAGAGCGTGGGTATCGAGGAGCTGAATATGTTGATTGAGATTTTTGAACGCCCCGAGTTCGGCAAGTTGAAAGAGGCTAATATCGAGCTTTCCAACGATATTGCGAGTGCCAATAAGGAGGTTGATGAGAAGTTTGACAAGTGGCTTAAGTCTAAGATTTGATATATCTTATATATAATGTATAACAGGGTCGCGCTTTAGTGTGCTACCCTGTTTTTTTGTGTATATGCTACCTGTGAACCACAATATCCGACTATGTAATTCAGTGTTTTTAACAAAAAATTGTAATTGTGTATCTCTGTTTGTTAATGTATTTTTGCATCCGAAAAAATATTTGGTCTGATATGAGATTATTTTTAACACATTTGTTTTTATTGTTTTCAGTTACTCTCTTTGCCAACAGCTTTGTAATCAGGGAGGGTAATATGATTTCGGGTCATGTTATTGAGGCCGATACCGAAGAAGATATACCTTTCGCATCTGTCCTTATCCTTGAGACCGGCGATGGTGTGAGCAGTAACGAGAATGGACAGTTTGAATTCCGTAACATAAAGCCGGGAAAGTACTCTCTGCGCGTGTCGGCTGTTGGTTATATCACACAGACGAAAGAGGTTGTAGTGAGCAAGGATTATGTGGCTGTTGTCCATTTCAAGATGAAAGAGGAGGCTATGTTCATAAACGAGGTGGTGGTGTCGGCCAACAGAAATGAGGTGCGTCGACAGGATGCCCCCGTTGTGGTGAATGTGATAAGTCCGAGACTGTTCGAGCAGGTGAACTCGACCGACCTGTCGAAGAGCCTTAACTATGTTCCGGGGTTGCGTGTCGAGAACAACTGTCAGAACTGTGGTTTCCCTCAGGTGAGAATAAACGGTCTCGAGGGTCCCTATTCGCAGGTGCTTATAAACAGCCGTCCCATAATAAGCGCGTTGAGCGGTGTGTATGGGCTTGAGCAGATTCCTGTAAATATGATTGAGAGGGTAGAGGTCGTTCGTGGTGGCGGCTCAGCGCTTTTCGGTGCAAATGCAGTAGGCGGTACAATAAACATCATAACAAAAGACCCTGTAGACAACTCGTTCCAAGTATCGGGTAATTTCAACAACTACAGCGGAAAGAGTTGGGAGCAGTATATGGGTGCTAATGCTTCGCTGGTCTCTAAAGACCACTCGTACGGCATAGCGGTGTACGAGAGTTATCGCAACAGAAATCCCTACGACCACGACGGAGACGGTTTTTCGGAGTTGGGTAAGATTAATATAAACACCTTTGGTCTGCGCACCTATTACCGTCCCACTTCGAATCGGCGCATCAACCTCGAGTACCACACAACAAATGAGACACGCAGGGGTGGCAACAGGTTCGAATTCCAGCCCCACGAGGCTGACATTACCGAGCAGACAAAGCATATCATAAACAGTGGTGGTGCGTCGTACGATATCTCGTGGAACGAGTTCCGCAACCGTCTCTCGTTCTTTGCATCGGTGCAGCACATCGACCGCGAGAGCTACTACGGTGCCCAGCGCGACCCTAACGCTTATGGCAAGACCGACGACATTACATGGGTGACCGGTGCTACATACATGGCAATGATGAACGAGTGCCTTTTTGCGCCTGCCACATTCACCGGCGGTGTCGAGTTCCAAGAGAATCGTCTGCACGATATAATGACGGGCTATAACCGCGATATGAGACAGAATGTACGCATCGCGAGTGCCTATGTACAGAACGAGTGGGATATGCGCCTGTTCGCATTGCTGGTGGGTGCACGTGTCGACAAGCATAACCTTATAGACAATCCCATTGTGAGTCCGCGTGTCAACCTTCTATATAAGCCTTCTACCGCTTTTCAGGCGCGTCTTACCTATTCAACGGGTTTCCGTGCGCCGCAGGCCTATGACGAGGATTTGCACGTTACAGCGGTAGGTGGCGAAGGTGTGCAGATTTCGCTTGCCGATAACCTTAAAGAGGAACGTTCGAACAGTTTTAGCGGCTCGGTCGACTGGACTACGATGCTTGGACACTGGCAGACAAACATTCTGCTTGAGGGTTTCTATACTGCTCTCAACGATGTCTTTGTGCTCGAGGATATCGGTGCCAACAGCGAGGGCTTCATGATGAAGGAGCGCCGTAACGGTAGCGGAGCCCGCGTATATGGTGCTAATATCGAGGCTAAGATTGCTCACGGCAAGGATGTGTCGTTGCAGATGGGTATAACAGCACAGCAGAGCCGTTACAACAATCCCGAGGTGTGGACCGAGGTGGATGGCGTGGAACTTACTACACGAAGAATGCCGCGTACTCCCGATTTCTATGGCTACTTCACGCTGGGGTCGCAGCTCTTCACCAATTTCAATATGTCACTTTCGGGTACATACACAGGCGAGATGATAGTACCCCACTATGCCGGATATATACAGAGCGACCGCATGGAGAAGACCCCTTCGTTCTTCGATTTGGGAGTCAAGTTCGACTATACATTTATCCTGCGCGACCACTTATCGTTGCAGTTTAATGCCGGTGTGCAGAATATATTCGACAGTTTCCAGAGCGACCTCGACAAGGGTGAGTTCCGCGATTCGGGTTACTTCTATGGCCCCACTGCACCCCGTACATTCTTCATCGGTTTCAAGATAGGCAGTTGATTCCGGTAGGCTGTATAAAGAATCCGTCTGACAATGCAAATGCGTTGTCAGACGGATTCTTTTGTTGCTTATCGATCTCTTATCTGTACCCGGCAATATTGCTTATTGTCTTGGGGACATCGGTGTTGTCTATTATGCCGTGGAACTTCTCGGCGCCTTTTCCAATTGCGAAAAGAGGAACGAAAGTGCCCGAGTGGTTCCCGCTTGCCCATGATATTGCAGACTGCTGCGATACTATGCCTATCGCATAGTCGGCTATGCGGCTCAGATGCTTGTCGCTCTGCTCCTTGTTGCCCTCTGCAACCTTTCTGTAAAGCCCATTCAGATGTTTCATCTGTCCTTCGTCGGGGGTGATGCCCAATTTGGTTTGTAACACCTCTGTAAGTGCTTCACAGCTATTTATCTTGCCCTCCTTGTACAATGTCTGCAGGGTGCCTGCAAGTACATCTTCGCTGCACTTCTGTCCTTTCATTGCATCAAGGTTTAGGGTGTAGTTGCCAAAGTAGCCAAGGACAAAGCCGCCGGTCTCGTGGTCGGCTGTGACAACGATAAGCGTCTCGTCGCTGTGCTCATTGTAAAAGTCGAGTGCAACCTTTATTGCTGCGTCAAAGTCCTGTACCTCCTTTATCATTGTGGCAGCATCGTTGCTGTGCGATGCGTAGTCTATCTTACCGCCCTCTATCATAAAGAAAAATCCCTTGTCGCTCTTTTCGGTAAGGAACTCTATTCCGGCCTTTGTTATCTGTGCAAGGTTGAGGTCGTCGTTGCTTTGGTCAATTGAATAGGGGAGCTGTGTGAGCACTTCGCTCTGGAAAAGCATCATTCTGTCGGCATTGTCGCACATTGCATCGAACTGCTTTATGCCACGTGCTATGGCGTAGTCGCTCTTTCTGTAGCGTTTGTACAGCTCATTTCGGTCTCCGTTGTAGACGGGATCGCCTCCGGCAAAGAAATCAAAGCTGTAGAGGTGCATCTCTTGCGCTATCTCGTCGTAGTTATTGCGGCTCTTCTGGTGTGCATAGAATGCTGCCGGTGTAGCATGGTTTATGGGGACTGTGGTAGATATTCCTACTGCATAGCCTGCATCCTTGGCCCATTGGGCAACGCTGCTGCATGGTGTACCGTCGGCTGTCATGCCTATTGCCCCGTTGTATGTCTTGTTTCCTGTGGCGAGCGCTGTTCCCGATGCTGCCGAGTCGGTAACACCGTTGCTTGCCGAGAACGTGGTTACAAAGGCTGTGTGCGGAAATTGGGTGAAGCTCAATTTTTCGTTGCGTCCGATGTTGCCCTGTAGCTCGTTTATGTACAGCTCTGTTCCCAATACATGCGAAGGTCCCATTCCGTCTCCAATGAAATAGAATACATATTTGGGGTTCTGTGCCACGGCTGCCATTGCTATAATCAACAGCAGCAGGCTTGTGCATAGTCCTCTTTTCATATTGTTTGTTTATGTCTGTTAGAATACGAATTTGTCAAGGTCGTTGTAGAATGCAAGGATGAACAATCCAAGGAGTATTATCATACCGATAACCTGAGCACGTTCAAGGAACTTGTCGCTGGGCTTGCGGCCTGTGATAACTTCGGCAAGCAGGAAGAGCACATGTCCGCCATCGAGTGCGGGAATAGGCAGAATGTTCATGAATGCCAATATGAGCGACAGCATCGCGGTCATCTTCCAGAACTGGTACCAATCCCATGTTGCAGGGAACATGCTGCCTATTGTGCCGAACATGCCAACCGACTTTGCGCCCTCTTTCGAGAATACATACTTGAAGTCGCTCACATATCCTTTGAGTACATTCCAGCCATATGCTATTCCGGCGGGGAACGATTCGAGCAGGGTGTATGTGTGGGTCTCAACAGGGTAGTCAAGTGCGCGTGGCATCACTCCAAGTGTGAATGTGCTGTCGACGTTGGCTGTAAGTGTCATTATTGTGTCGCGCTCGATTGTTATACCGAACTCCCTTTTGTTGCTCTCCTTGAGCGAAGCCAATGCGTTTGTCATTCCTTGCCATGATGCGAACTGTGCGTTGCCGAATCCTATGATTCTGTCGCCCTTCTGTATGCCTGCATTCTCTGCTGCGCTTCCGGGTGCTATGCTGTCTATTACAGCAGGTAGAAGGAACTGAACGAAAGGTTCGTCGTCGCCCATATCCAAGAGGCCGAACTCCTCGGGAATTGCGATACTCTTCTCTACTCCGTTGCGAAGCACTGTAACCTCGCGGCTGTCGGCAATGGCACGCAAAAGGTCGGCATTGCGGCGGTGAACATCCTCTCCATCAACCTTCAGCATAATATCTCCATCAACGAATCCCATGCTCTCGGCAACTTGGTTGTACTCCATTCCATAGGTGGCCTTGTGCATGTCCCAATAGTTCTCGCCCCATGTAAAAAGTACCATCGAATATATGAAGAAGGCAAGTATAAGGTTGAACATGACACCGCCCACCATAATCAACAGGCGCTGCCATGCCGGCTTCGAGCGGAACTCGTAGGGCTGTGCAGGCTGTTGCATCTGCTCGGTATCCATCGACTCGTCTATCATGCCCGATATCTTGCAGTAACCGCCCAATGGAATCCATCCCACTCCATACTCGGTTTCGCTTTTTGTGGCGGGCAACTTTATCAATGCCTTGTCTTTGCTGTTGCTGTTCTTCGAAGGAATCATGAAGAGTGATATGCCCCAGTCGAAGAAAAGGTAGAACTTCTCAACTCTCACCTTGAACAACTTGGAGAATATAAAATGTCCGAACTCGTGAATAAGCACCAATAAGCTCAATGACATGATGAGCTGCAGTGCGCGTATAAAAAATATTTCCATGTATTATAAATGTTTATTCTTAGAATATGTTTCTTGTTTTGTGGTTTTAAATCCAGCCTTCGGCCATTTTTCTTATCTCGGCATCGGTTGCAAGATAGTCGTCGAGCGTGGGGTTGATCTTGAAATTGGCACTCTGCATCGCTCTCTCTATTATGCGGCTCATGTCGGTGAACTTTATCTTCTCGCGCAGGAATGCTGCAACACATATCTCGTTGGCTGCATTCACAACGCACGGCATGTTACCTCCCATAGCCAAGGCGTCGTAGGCAAAGCGCAGGCAGGGGAATGTGTCGAAATTGGGGCTTTCGAAAGTGAGCTGCTGAAGCTTGCCGAAGTCGAGGCGGGGGAATGACGAGTCGAGGCGCGAGGGATATGACAGGGCATACATGATAGGCAGGCGCATGTCGGGTGTGCCAAGCTGTGCCTTTACCGAGCCGTCGGCAAATTGTACCATGGAGTGTATCACCGATTGCGGATGTACAACCACCTCGATGTCTTTTCCTTCTATGCCAAAGAGCCATTTTGCTTCTATGACCTCGAATCCCTTGTTCATCATGGTTGCCGAGTCGATGGTTATCTTTGCACCCATGCTCCAGTTAGGATGACGCAGTGCCTGCGCCTTGGTTACACCTTCGAGCTGCTCGGCTGTGTATGTGCGGAAAGGACCGCCCGAGGCTGTGAGTATGAGCTTCTCGATGCGGTTGTTGCTCTCGCCTGCAAGGCATTGGAAGATGGCCGAATGCTCCGAGTCGACAGGAAGAATGGGTACTCTGTATCTGTTGGCAAGGTTTGTTATAAGCTCACCGGCAACCACCATAGTCTCTTTGTTGGCAAGAGCAATGGCTTTGCCTGCCTTGATGGCTTCTATTGTGGGGCGCAGTCCGGCGAATCCCACCATTGCTGTCACCACAATGTCAATGGGCGCTGATGTTACAATCTGGCATATGGCCTCGTAACCGGCATACACTTTGATTGGAAGGTCGGCAAGAGCCTCTTTCAGTTGTGTGTATTTTGTTTCATCGGCAATTACAACTGCCTCGGGTTTGAATTTTCGTGCCTGTGCTATAAGGTCGTCAACTCGCTGATTAGCTGTGATGGCATATACCTCGAAACATTCGGGGTGCTCCTCGACAACCTGCAGTGTCTGTGTTCCTATTGAGCCGGTTGAACCTAAGATGGCAATGACTCTTTTGTTTTCGCTATTCATAATGGTTTGTATAGTGTCGGTTTTAAAATGCAATGTAAATGTTGGGGTCGAGTGGCAATCCTCTGTGCCACAGCTCCAGATGCAGATAGGGCTTTACATTCTCTTTATCCTCCTCGCCGGTGCCGTCTGCCGTTGCTATGGCCTCGCCTGCTACTACCTTGTCGCCAATGCCTTTTAGCAGGTAGTGGCAGTTGCGGTATATCGATACAAGATCTTCGCTGTGCTGTATAATGAGCGTATAGCCGTCGTTGGCTGTGTAGTCGCTCATAATCACTGTACCGTCCCATATTGCAACGATGCTCTCGCCGGGATTCCCGGCAATGTCAATGCCGTAGTGTCCCTCCTTGGGCGCGAATCCTCTTGTGACGAGTCCCTGTGTGGGGCGGTAGAAGTTTATGCCCTGCAGCGCGCCCACATTGGTTGCCTGTGAAGTGAGGTTGTATTTCTCGCGCTCCTCGTAGCCCTCGACAAACAGCTGTTCTGTCTCGCTTCTCTCAATGGGGTAGTCGTGGAGCGACGGTATGGTGTCGAGTGCCGATGCCGTATCGCCGTATTCGATGTTTCCTTCGAATATGTTCCTTATGTTGCTCAGGTAGCGCTCGTGCTTGTTCACCTCGTCTTTCAGGGAGTCTATCGTCAGAGCATAGTTTATAAGCCTTTCGCGTGTTCTGTCGCTTACATGCCCCGGAAGATACTCGGCAACCGGGGTGAATGCGAATATCAGATATACGGTGCCTGCGACAAGCAGCAACGAGATGAACAGCGACATTATAACCCCAAGGGGTGAGACGTAGAATCCAAGTACGTTGTCGAGCTTGTTCTCGTTGTGTATTGTCAGGCGATATTTTCGCATCAGCCGGTGGCGAAGGCTTTTCTCTTTCTTCATTTCTGCTGTTTTTATAGTGATATAAGTCCCTCGGGTATGTTGAAGAGTATGCGGCGGCCGTCGTGGTCGATGGCTTCAATGAACTCCTCCTGTGCTGGTATCAGCAGTTCGTCGTCACCATTCTCTATCACAAATAGCGTGTTTATGGTGCTGTCGTCGACATCGGCAATTTCCCCAAGATAGCCGTGTGTGGTGTCTTCGGCTTTGAATCCTCTGAAATAGCCCCATGTATATTCGTCACTCTCTTCGGTCCATTCGCGCGGTATGTAAGTGGTGCGGTTGGTTAGTTGGCGCACCTCCTCGGCACTGTTCATGCGCTCTATCTTCACAATCATAGTGTCGTTGTTCTTCGATTTCTTGTACTCAAAGAAGAACGGTACAAGAATTCCGTCAATGTCGGCCGCTACAAAGTCGCAGTCATCGCCTAAGGTCATATTGTCGCCCATAAGGGTGATTTCGCCTTTTGTGCCGTGTGGACGAAGAAATTTTCCGAAGTATATGAAATCCTCTTTCTTAAGCATTTTCCCAAGTCTTTTACGAACGTGTTATTTTTGCGCCCAATTGGTTCAGACGCTGTTCAAGGTTCTGATAACCGCGGTCTATCTGGTCGATGTTGTCGATGCGGCTTGTTCCATCGGCGCTCATTGCTGCTATGAGCAGTGCGATTCCTGCGCGTATGTCGGGTGAACTCATGGAACGTGGACGCAGTGTGAACTGGTGGTCGTGTCCTATCACAATGGCGCGGTGGGGGTCGCAAAGAAGAATCTGTGCTCCCATGTCAATGAGTTTGTCGACAAAGAATAGGCGGCTCTCGAACATCTTCTGGTGTATCAGAACGCTTCCTTTTGCCTGAATAGCCGTTACAAGCATCACACTCAGAAGGTCCGGGGTAAGTCCGGGCCATGGAGCATCGCTGATGCTCATTATTGAGCCGTCGAGGAACGACTCAATCTCGTAGTGGCTTTGTGACGGTATGTATATGTCGTCGCCTTTTTGCTCAAAGTGCACACCTAAACGGCGAAAGCTCTCGGGAATTATTCCAAGGTTCTCGAAAGAGACATCCTTTATGGTGAGTTCGCTCTGTGTCATTGCAGCCATACCTATGAAGCTGCCAACCTCAATCATGTCGGGGAGTGCTCTGTGGCGGCAACCGCCAAGTTCCTTCACACCGTCAATGGTGAGCAGGTTGCTTGCTATGCCTGTTATCTTGGCGCCCATCTTGCACAACATTCTGCACAGCTGCTGTATGTAGGGCTCGCATGCCGCGTTGTATATGACGGTTCTTCCCTCGGCCATTGTGGCTGCCATTATGATGTTGGCTGTTCCTGTTACCGATGCCTCGTCGAGCAGCATGTAGCATCCTTTCAATCTGTCGGCTTTCATGCTGTATATGCCTCGTGCCTCGTCGTGGCAGAACTCGGCTCCCAGCTTCTGCAATCCAAGCAGGTGTGTGTCAACTCGGCGGCGTCCTATCTTGTCGCCTCCGGGTGTCGACAGTGTAGCCTTTCCGAAGCGCGCCAGCAATGGGCCTATGAACATCACCGAGCCACGCAGCTGTGCACAGCCATTGATGTATTCGTCGCTCTCAAGGTATTCGAGGTTGATGCTCTTTGCTTGGAATGTGTAGCAGCCAGCTCCATTCTTGGATACGGTTACACCCATGTTCATGAGCTGCTGTATAAGGTTGTTTACATCGGCTATGTCGGGTATGTTTTCTATTGTCACCTCCTCTTCGGTGAGCAATGTGGCGCATATCTCCTGCAGCACCTCGTTCTTTGCGCCCTGCGGTGTTATGCTGCCGTTGAGTCTGTGTCCTCCCTCAATTATAAATGATGCCATAGTGTTCTGTTTCTGTTTAAAACTTCTTCTTGAAAATCTTTTTGCGCTTCTGATGGTTCTTTTGTGCCATGTTCGACTGGAACGATAGTCTTATCTTTCCGTCGGGAACCTGCAACTTGCCGTCAGAGTAGTATAGCAGGTCGTCGCAGATGCGCTTGTCCTCGACACCGTCTTTGTTCCATGCGATGTAGTTCTTCTTCATCTGCACAAGAATGAGCTCCACGAGCTGGTTGCGCTCTTCACCCTCTTCCATTGTGCAGGCGTGGGCTATCATCTCTTCGACTATGCGGCCGTAGTGCCTGTTCCTAATCTCGCCCTTCTGATATTCTATCTTTGTTGGGGGTTGTGTGAAGGTCTCCTTCTTGATTATTTCGACGGGATAGTCGATGTCGAGCGCGAAATCGGACATTATGGCAAGATGGTCCCACAGCTTGCGCTTGTAGTCGGGGAGCTCGTTCTTCAGATTCGGGAACATGCTCTCCATTATTGCTATTATGGTCTCGGCACATTTCTGTCGCTCGGCTCTATCTTCTATGGTCAGTGCATGGTCTACCATCTTCTGCACCGAACGTCCATATTCGGGCAAGGGCAGCCTCTTTTGTTTGGTATTATATTCCATCATGGTCGTATGTGGTCTTTATAGAAGGTTCTTGGGTTTTGTAGCAATAAAGTCTTTCAGGTAGAATGGTTCGAAGTATGCAATCTCTTCGAATCGTTCCTCAAGAAATGCGCGCTCGGCAAGCGGCATCATCCATTTGGCCTGCGGCGAACGGTGTTCGTCGAGGAAACGTGCGTTGGGGTGTGTGATAATCTCTTTGCACTTTGCTGCACCGTTGCCAAAGAAATAGACGGGGGGCTTGTCAAGCTGTTCGGCAAAGCTCTCGGGGGTTACGACAACTGCCGATGTGGGGACAACGGGGTTTAATGCCCTGTCGTAAACAGTTGTGTACACCTCGGTGCGTCGTGCGTCAATCATAGGGCACAGGAGTGCCTCCTCGGGAAGGTCGTCGCGGAAAAGTACCGGCACGCACATTATGGCTGTGGTGGGTAATGCGATGAGCGGGATGTTGCGTCCGTAGCACACGCCCTTTGCCGTGGATGATGCTATGCGCAGGCTTGTGTATGAGCCGGGGCCGCTGCTGAGCGATACGGCTTCGATGCGCTTACCTCTGCTGTCGGCATGGTCTATGGCCTCTTCCACAAAGGGAGCAAGCACCTTTGCATGTGAACGCTCTTCGCTGTTTCTCTTCTCAAAAAATACTTCACCATCCTCGCTCAGCGCAACTGAGCAACACTCGGTTGAAGCCTCAATATGTAATAATACTGCCATTTTCTGTTATTTTTTTATGCGGCTATTCTGCCAAAGGTATAATTATCCCACAAAAGTACGAATAAATATCAAGACATTGATTATAAATAATAATTATTTATATTATTATAACCATTTTGGATAACTTCCTCTCTGCGGCATTTAATTTGCGGGGCTGTACATTAAAATAATTTGCAAGTTTGCCGTTATTGTAATTATTTGCTACCTTCGCAAGGTAAACAAGCTAATATAAATCTTTTATGATATATTCAATGACGGGCTACGGCAAGGCTGTGGCATTGTATGAGGGTAAGAAAATATGTGTCGAGCTACGCTCGCTCAATGGCAAGGCGATGGACTTGTCTACCCGTATGGCTCCGCAATACAAAGGGCATGAAATGGATATCAGGACTTTGATATCTGCAAGACTCGAGCGCGGAAAGGTCGATTTTTCACTTTGGGTAGAGCAGAACGAGAAGGCCGAAACACCTTCGGTAAATGTGGCTGTTATGGAGTGCTATGCACAACAGTTGCAGGCAATATCTGAGTCGACAGGTATTGCAATGCCACAAAATATGATGGAGACGCTGTTGCGTCTGCCCGAGGTTATTTCGCGCAAAGAGGTCTACGAAGTGAGTGAAGAGGAGTGGGCTGTGACACTCGAGGCTGTGAATAGGGCTATCGACGAGCTGCTGCTCTTCCGCAAACAAGAGGGTGAGGCTCTCTCAAAACGCTTCATGTCGAATATTGACAGTCTGACCAATCTGCTTGCCTCGGTTGAACCATACGAGAAAGAGCGTGTCGAGAAGATAAAGGCGCGTATCGTCGATAATCTTGAAAAGAACATAGGTGTGGATTATGACCGTAACCGTCTGGAGCAGGAACTTATCTACTACATCGAGAAATTGGATGTGAACGAGGAGAAGCAGCGACTGACAAATCATCTCGCCTATTTTGTAGAGACTATGAACTGCGCTCCCGGACAGGGAAAGAAACTTGGTTTCATTGCGCAGGAGATGGGTCGCGAGATAAATACTCTCGGCAGCAAGAGCAATCATGCCGAGATGCAGAACATTGTGGTGAAAATGAAAGATGAGCTTGAACAGATAAAAGAGCAGGTTCTTAACGTAATGTAATTAAAATATATTTTACAAATGAACGGTAAGCTGATAATATTCTCGGCTCCTTCGGGCTCGGGAAAATCGACCTTGGTGAATTATCTTATGGGGCAGGATTCGTCTCTGGCGTTTTCAATTTCGGCAACAAGCCGTCCACCCCGCGGTAGCGAGAAACATGGTAATGAATATTTCTTCTTTACCCCCGAGGAGTTCCGTGCGAAAATTGAAGCTGATGAGTTTGTCGAGTACGAAGAGGTTTATCCCGGTCGTTATTACGGAACTCTTAAATCACAGGTTGAGGAGCAACTCGAAAGGCAGAATGTGGTCTTTGATGTAGATGTTGTGGGTGGCCGTAACCTTAAGGAATATTATGGCGAGAGAGCCCTTTTTATCTTTGTGCAGGCTCCCTCTGTCGAGGTGCTGCGCGAGCGTCTTGTAGGGCGTGGCGACACAGCTCCCGAGGAGATTGAAAAGCGCATTGCTAAGGCCGAATTTGAGATGACATTCTCGCAGTATGCCGATAGAGTTATTGTGAACGATGATCTTGAAAAGGCTAAGTCGGAATTGTTGAAAATTGTTAACAATTTCCTGTCGCTGTAATTCCTGTTCTTCGGTAGATGGATAGAATCCGTACAATTGTTTTTGGCGGCAGTTTCGACCCTGTGCACATTGGGCATCTGTCGCTTGCACGCGAGGTGCTGCGTTGCGGCCTTGCGGGTGAGGTGTGGTTTATGGTATCGCCACGCAATCCTTTGAAGATGGATGTGAACCTTACCGACGAGCAGTTGCGTTACGAGATGGTGCAGCTTGCACTTGAGAACGAGACAGGCATGCGCGCATCCGATTTCGAGTTTCATTTGCCACGTCCGTCATATACGCTCAATACCTTGAACAAGCTATCCGAGGCCTTCCCCGACAGGGAGTTTACTCTTCTTGTGGGTGCCGACAACTGGGAAAAATTCGACCTTTGGTACAAGGGCGACGAGATAGTCGGGCGATATGGTCTTGTTGTCTATCCGCGCGATAAGGAAGATGTGCCGCAGTTGCCCGATGGAGTGAGGTGGCTCGATGCGCAACTGCATGATATAAGCTCTACGCGGGTGCGTTCGATGGTGGCAAACGGAGAGGATATATCGCCCTTTGTCCCTCAAAAGGTGGTAGACTTTATTAAAGATAATAGACTTTATATATGAGAATATTTATACTGTTGTTTATGATAGTCGTGTCGGCTGCAAAAGTTGATGCACAGCACGAGGTGATGAAATATCCTTATATGAGCGATGTGCTGCAGCAGGTCTATTGCGATTATGTGTCGTCCGAGGCCGAGACAAGATATATCTCTTCGAAATATGGGCAGTATGTGGGACAGTTGATAGACCATGTCATATATGGCTGGGGATATTATCTTGCAAATAATGGAGCGCAGACATTTGGGCAGTTCCGTAAGGGAAAGCATATGTTCGGAATTATGATAACAGATGATATCGTGCGCGTGGGCTCTAATGAGCACTATACTGAGTACGACCTTGCTTCGGGTGAGATTGTGCGTGTGCACACAGTGGAAGGAAATGTGGATATTCCTGCATGTTATACCGAAAAGCGAGACGGAAAGCCTCTGTACGGCTTTCATAAGATAACCTATTCAAACGGTGATGTCTATTGTGGAGAGACTTACTGTGGCAAACGTCATGGGTACGGAGTCTATTACTGGGCAAATGGTGACTTTTGGTATGGCGAATACTCCAACGGCTACAGGCAGGGGTATGGAGTGCTTTTTAAACCAGACCATAAAATCTTCTATGGCAAATGGATAGGGGATATCAAGATAGAATAATGATACAGAGGGAAGCAGTTTGTTTCCCTCTTCTGTTATTTTTATCTTCAAAATCGACAATTCTGAATGAAAATCAATAAAAAATGATAGATTTTTGGAAAAAATATAGGAATATGTAACTTTATTTGTATTTTTGTAAATCGGATAATTGAAAATAAAAAGAGTATAATTATGATAGCAGTACTTAAAAACGGAGTTACAAAGACTCAGCGCGACAATCTTGTGAAATGGCTTGAGTCGCAGCATGTTAGAGTGCATATTTCAGAAGGAGAACTGCAGACTGTTCTCGGTCTTATAGGCGATACAAGCAATATTGATTTGGATTTGCTTTCGGGTCTCGATATTGTGGCGAGTGTTACCCGCGTGAGCGACCCGTTCAAAAGCGCGAACCGTAGCTTCCACCCCGATGATACGGTTGTAGAGGTTGGCTGCGGCGAGAACGTAGTGAAAATAGGTGGCGGCAACTTCTGTATTATGGCAGGTCCCTGCTCGGTAGAGTCAGAGGAACAGATTCTTGCAGTGGCACACGCGGTGAAGGCATCGGGCGCGAATATGTTGCGCGGTGGTGCTTTCAAACCCCGTACTTCGCCCTACGATTTCCAAGGATTGCGTGCCGAGGGATTGCAGCTGTTAATGAAGGCCCGCGAGGCAACCGGCTTGCCTTTTGTTACCGAGATTATGAGCGCTTCGCATCTTGACCTGTTTGCCGATGTGGATATCATTCAGGTTGGTGCGCGTAACATGCAGAACTTTGAGCTGCTGAAAGAGCTTGGCCGTTGCGACAAGCCCATTCTCCTGAAGCGCGGTATGTCGGCAACATTGAAGGAGCTGCTTATGAGTGCCGAGTATATCATGTCCGAGGGTAACGAGAATGTGATTCTCTGTGAACGTGGAATACGCAGCTACGACAGCTACACGCGCAATGTGCTCGACCTTGCGGCTGTTCCCGTGCTTAAGGGTCTTACTCACCTTCCGGTCATTGTAGACCCCAGCCATGCAACCGGTGTTTCGCGTCTGGTGCGTCCTATGGCATGCGCGGCAACAGCTGCCGGTGCCGACGGTCTCATCATCGAGGTGCACAACGACCCCGTACACGCGCTTTGTGACGGTGCGCAGTCTCTCACTCCCGAGCTGTTTACCGAGGTTGCACAACGTGTCAACGAGATACGCAGCATAATGCACTGATTATAAATATTATCTATGAGGGTTGGAATAGTAGGTCTGGGCCTTATAGGCGGTTCGGCGGCCAAAGCATACAAGGCCGCCGGAAATATTGTGTATGCATGTGATATAAACTGCAGCATTGTTGAATATGCTCTTCTTGAGGGGGTGCTCGACGGCATGCTCGATGACGAGGCATTGGCTCTGTGTGATATTCTGCTGTTGACGGCAACGCCGCGGGCTGTGATAGGTTATCTGAGGGAGAATGCCGACAAGTTCTCGCGCAACACCCTTGTGATGGATTTTTGTGGCACAAAAAGGCTTGTCTGCGACGAAGGCTTTGCTTTGTCCAAGAAATATGGTTTTACCTTTATAGGTGCGCACCCAATGGCAGGCCTGCAATATTCGGGATATAAATATTCGCGTGAGAACCTGTTCAACGGTGCCTCTTTGATAATAGTGCCCCCTGTGCACGATGACATATCGTTGCTCGATGAAGCCAAGCGTATGTTGCAGCCATTGGGGTTCAAGAAGTTTGTTGTTACCGATGCTGCGCATCATGACAGCATGATAGCTTACACCTCGCAGATGTGCCACATTGTGTCTAACGCATTCGTAAAGAGCCCTTCGGCATTGTCGCATCGTGGCTACAGTGCCGGCAGTTTTCGCGACCTCACTCGTGTGGCGCGTCTTAACGAGGCTATGTGGACCGAACTGTGTCTCGAGAACAGCGAGAATGTTTTGAAAGAACTTGATTGTATCATGAAATCGCTTGGCGAGTTTCGCGACGCAATTGCCCAAGGAGATGCCGGGCAGTTGTACAACCTCTTCAAGGAGGGTTGCAAGGCCAAGGCAAAAACCGATTTGTGATATTGGTATAGTATTATTTTTGTATGAGTTATAGAACTATAAATGTTGCAGCGTCACGCAGCTACGATATAATTATCGGTGCAGGCGTATTGTCCGAGATAGGAAACCTCATAGCTCCTCTCTTGGGAAAATGCCGTCTGGCTATGCTTACCGACAGCAATGTCGACGAGCTCTATGGCGATAGGATTGTTGAATATCTCTCATCGTCGGGTTATGCTGTGGATAAATTTGTTATTCCTGCGGGTGAGGCTTCGAAATGTGCCGATAACCTGCTGGAATTCCTCAATTTTATGGCCGACTGCAAGATAACACGCAGCGATGCGGTTGTTGCATTCGGCGGTGGTGTTGTAGGTGATATGGCCGGATTGGCAGCATCGCTCTATCTGCGCGGAGTGAAATATGTGCAGGTGCCCACTACGCTGTTGGCAGCTGTGGATAGCTCGGTAGGTGGAAAGACTGCGATAGATATCCCTGCCGGAAAGAATCTTGTAGGTGCTTTCTATCAGCCCTCACTGGTGTGCTGCGACACGGCTCTTATGGATACGCTTGCCCCCGAGGTGTATCGTGACGGTTGCGCCGAGGTTATAAAATATGGCGTAATCCTCGATGGGCAGTTGTATGACAAGGTAAAGAAGATTCCTTTCGACCGCGAGAGTGTTGTGGCGCGTTGTGTCGAGATCAAGCGCGATGTGGTGCAGCAGGATGAGTTCGACAACGGAGTGCGTGGACTGTTGAATTTCGGCCACACATTCGGTCATGCGATAGAGAAAATGAGCAACTTCGGTGTGTCGCATGGCTCGGCAGTGGCCAAGGGAATGTTGATAGCGGCACGCATGGCCCCCTTGTGCGGTTTGTGCGATGCTGCCGATGAATTGAAAGAGTTGCTTTTGGCCTATGGCTTCGACCTCTCGTGCGACTATAGTGCAGATGATTTGTTCGATGCGATATTGAGCGACAAGAAACGTCGCGGCGATAATATAACAGTTGTTCTTCCGCGTAGCATAGGTGATTGTGCGCTTGTGACCCTTACGGTTGACAAACTGTATGAAAAACTGAAACAGATATTGGGATAAGATGGACGTAAGAGTGAGAGGAAGTTTGGCAGGTGTGGTGGCTCCGCCACCATCAAAGTCGCAGGCCCATCGTCTGCTTATATGTGCAGCGTTGGGCAGCAGGGATTGTCGTGTGGCATGCAGTGCCCTTAACGACGACCTTGTTGCAACGATGAACTGCCTGAACTCTTTAGGTGCCAATATTGAATATAAAGACGGCTGCTTCTCGGTTACCCCTGTTGTGCTCAAGAAGAACGGGGTGCTCGACTGTGGCGAGAGCGGCTCAACGCTGCGTTTCCTATTGTCGGTTGCAGCTGTGCTTGGAGCCGATGCTACATTTGTAGGTAAAGGGAAATTGCCTCAACGCCCCAACGGGGCACTGCTCGATGTGCTTAATGCGCATGGTGTTGTTTGCGAGCGTCACAACGAATCGCTTGAACTGCCTCTCACATGCAGCGGAGTGCTACAGGGTGGCAATTATACGTTGCAGGGGGCGTTGTCGTCGCAATATCTTACCGGATTGCTCTTCGCCCTTCCGCTTGCCGGTCACGATAGTGTGATAGAGCTGCAGGGCGATGTGACAAGCCAATCATATATAGAGATGACGCTTGATGCGGTGCGCAGTGCCGGCATTAGGATTGAAAATAGAGGAAAACTGTTCAAGATAGAGGGAGGGCAGGGATATGCTCTTCCGCAGAGTGTGACTGTCGAGGGCGACTGGTCGTCGGCTGCTTTTTGGCTGGTTGCCGGTGTAACGGGCAAGCATCCTATAAAGGTGTGTGGCATGAACAGCAGTTCGATACAGGGCGACAGATATATTGTGGAGCACTTGCGCAGCATGGGTGCTTTCATCGAAGAGTGCGAGGATGGCTTTGTGGCAATGCCGTCACATCTTTTCGGTTGCGAACTCGACTGCATGGATACCCCCGACCTTGTTCCCATTCTCTCGGTGGCTGCTGCCGTGGCCGATGGCGATACGCTGTTCACTAATGTAGGCCGTCTCAGATACAAGGAGAGCGACCGTCTTGCAGCAATGAAGAGTACGCTTGCCGCATTTGGTATCCAGTCTGAAATTGGCGAGGATACGTTGAGGGTACATGGTGGCAAGGTGTCGGCAGCAGCAGAGGTGGATAGCTTTGGCGACCATCGTATTGCCATGTCAGCAGCAGTGCTTGCTACGCTTGCCGACGGTGATACCCTTATTCGTGATGCCGGATGTGTGGCAAAGTCGTATCCATCTTTCTTCGACGATTTTGCCTCATTGGGCGGAGTGGTTTTATGATGAAATTAAAAAATAGAGATATATGGACTTGAATGAATTGCGTAAGCAAATAGATGAGATTGACAATAGTATGTGCGACCTGTTTGCGCGTCGTATGCAGGTTGTGACCGACATTGCACGATACAAGAAAGAGAACAACATGGTTGTGTACCACCCTTCGCGTGCGCGCAACGTGCTGCATAATGTATCGAAGCGTCTTGGCCCCGAGCTCGAGGGGTATGGCCGTACCTTATACCACACGCTGTTTGCACTCAGCGAGTCGTATCAGACACGTGTGCTGTCAGAAGATTCGACCTTCTTCGACGGTTTGAAGAAGATGGTATCGGAGCCTCCCAAGCCTTTCCCTAAACGTGCCACTGTGGCATGTGCCGGATGCGAGGGCTCTTATGCGCACTTGGCATCGGAGCGTCTGCTCGACCTTCCTGAGATAATGTACATGAGCAACTTCGACGGTGTGTTCAAGGCTGTGAGCAGCGGTTTGTGCCAGTTCGGTGTGCTGCCTATCGAGAACTCTTTGGCCGGTTCTGTTAATGACATATACGACCTGCTATCGGAATACAATGTAAACATCGTGCGCAGTGTACGCCTGAAGGTTGACCATTCACTGCTTGCACATCCCGGAACAAAGCTCGAGGATATCCGCGAGATATATTCGCACCAGCAGGCAATCAACCAATGCTCGAATTTCCTCTCTACATTGAAGAATGTACGCATTATTCCTGTTGAGAATACTGCCGAGGCGGCAAGAATGATAGCACAGTCGGGCGACCGCACAAAGGCTTCGCTTTCATCGCGTCTGTGTGCCGAGCTCTATCATCTGCAACCCCTGAAGAGTGCTGTCCAGAATCGCGATAATAACTACACACGTTTTATCTGTATTGCCAAAGATCCGCAGATTTATTCGGGTGCCGACCGCACAAGCCTCATGATGGTTATCCCCAACCGTCCCGGAACACTCTACCGCGTAATGTCGCGTTTCAATGCAACGGGTGTCAACCTTGTGAAGCTCGAGAGCCGTCAGATTCCCGAGCGCGAGTTCGAGTACCGCTTCTACTTCGACATCGAGGCTTCGGTTTATAGCGAGGAGTTCCTTACCTTGATGTACGAGCTGCACGAGAGTGGAGAGCAATTCAAATACTTCGGTACCTATGCCGAGATAATATAATAACAGACTGCAGATGCAGTCGTAAAAACTATAAGGCTATGAAAAAGATTCTTGTAATCAATGGTCCAAACATTAACCTTTTGGGCTTGCGTGAGCCAACAATGTATGGCGAGAGAAACTACGCTACATTAAGAGAATTTATTTGCGAGAGTGCGGCTGAAGCCGGTGTGCAGGTCGAGTTCTATCAGTCGAACCATGAGGGCGAAATAGTAGACAAGATACAGGCTGCTTATGGCTGGTTCGATGGCATTCTTATAAATCCTGCAGCATATACACACACAAGTATAGCTATTCTTGATGCGCTTAAGGCTGTTGCGTTGCCTACAGTAGAGGTGCATCTTACCGATATAGCTGAGCGCGAGGAATTCCGTCGTTTCTCTTATGTATCTCTATATGCTCATAAGACCATTAGCGGACATGGTTTCGAGGGCTATCGCGAAGGTATCTTGTTCCTGCGCAGCATGTTGGGTGCATAAGGCATGAGGATTTTTTCCACTTCGGCTGTAAAAACAGTAGACGCGCTTACTGTGCAATATGAGCCTATAACTCCGTTTGAACTTATGGAGAGGGCATCGTGTGTGCTTGTCCGGGCTGTTGTCGAGTTCTTCCCTGCCTGCAGGCACTTTGCAATTTTTGCCGGCACAGGAAATAATGGCGGCGATGGCCTTGTAATGGCACGTCTGCTCATTGAAAAGGGCTGCATGGTCGATGTCTATATGTATGACTCTTCGGCGCGTCTTTCGGCCTGCTGTGCCGATGCTTATGAGAAACTGATCGAAGAAAGAGATATTATAATACATAATATATCGTCAGAGGGCTTTCCGCTCCTTTCTGACGATATTGTCATAATAGATGCACTCTTCGGAAGCGGACTAAGCAGGCCGTTGGAGGATCAATATGCCTCTATCGTCAGGGATATCAATTTATCGCCATGCAAGGTTGCTGCGGTCGATGTCCCTTCGGGACTTATGGGCGAGGAGAATGCGCATGCTAACGAGCAGAATGTTGTGTGTGCCGATGTCACATTCACCTTGCAGTTCCCTAAGCTCGCTATGCTCTTTGCTGACAACGAGCGTTTTGTAGGCAGGTTGCGTGTGCTTGACATCGGTCTTAGCAAACGTGCGATGAATGAGACTGAGCCTATTGTCTGCACTATTGAACGCGAAGACCTGTTGCCACTCCTCACCGCACGCCGGCGTCATTCGCATAAAGGTGACTATGGACGTGCCTTGCTGGTTGCAGGCTCGCTTGGAATGGCCGGTGCTTCGGTGCTTGCCGCAAGGGCTGCAATGCGTTCGGGTGTGGGGCTTCTGACACTGCATGTGCCACGATGCAACAACACAATAGTTCAGACTACACTCCCCGAGGCTATGACAAGCCTCGATATTTGCGATACACATATAACTTCTTTGCCGTCTGTAGGCAGGTTTAATGCTGTCGCAGTGGGGCCCGGGCTCGGTACCGATGAATCGACAGCTGTAGCACTGCTCCAACTGATGGACTGCAATGTTCCTGTGGTAATGGATGCCGATGCCTTGAATATTCTCTCCATGCACCCCGATTGGTTATATAAGATACCTGCCGGCAGTGTGATTACACCGCATCCGGGCGAGTTCGCCCGTCTTACAGGTTGTGCCACAGGTGGCTATGAGGCTCTGCAGCGGGCGCGCGACTTTGCAGAAAGATACAAGGTGTGCGTGGTGCTTAAAGGTGCATATACGGCCGTTATCTCGCCAAATGGCGACTGCAGTTTCAACCACTGCGGTAATGCCGGAATGGCAACAGGTGGCAGCGGGGATGTTCTTACAGGTATTCTCCTTGCGCTGTTGGCACAGGGACACACTGCCTACGATGCGGCTCGTCTTGCGGTGTACATACATGGGAAGGCCGGCAATGAGGCTGCTGCAGCTAAGGGCATGCGTTCTATGATTGCCGGGGATATTGTTGAGGCTCTTCCGTCTGCATGGTTGTCGCTTGAGAAAGATTTGCAATATTGGAATAGTGATTTTTGAGAATGAGAGTCTATCGTTTCTTTAAGGATTGGTCTTTGCCCATAACAATGCTGACAGGCGTGCTTGCATATATGATCTATGTTAGAGTGCCATTGCCTGCCGCTTTCAGAGCTGCTGTCCCCGATGTCATTGCGGTCATTCAGCCGACACTTATCTTTCTGATGCTCTTTATAAGCTTCTGTAAGGTGCGTGTAACCGATTTGAGGGTTAAGCGATGGCATCTGTGGCTGCTTGCCTTTCAGTTGTTTGCCCTCGTAATATTATCTTCTCTGTTGGTGTTTTCACCATCTATGCCACACGAATGGTCGGTGCTTGTTGAGGCTGCTATACTCTGTCTCATCTGCCCTACAGCTACTGCAGCAGCCGTAATCACAGCCAAACTTGGTGGCAGTGCCTCGTCGCTTATCTCATACACAATGCTTGTGAACTTGGCTGTAGCTGTGGCCGTTCCATGTTCGCTTACATTTATCCGCACAGCCGGGGGCGGTTCGTTTATGGAGTCGTTTATGCTCATTTCGGGCAAGGTATTCCCCTTGTTGCTCTGTCCGTTGGCCTTTGCCGAGATTTTGAGATATATGTTCCCCTGTCTGCATGCTCTCATCGTTGAGCGTGGACGCAACTGGCCATTCTATCTGTGGCTTGTGGCATTGGCACTTGCTATCGCTGTCACTACGCGCGCAATAGCACATACTACATTGCCTTTATCGGTGCTGCTTGGAATAGCTGCCGTCTCGTTCATTTGTTGTATTGTGCAGTTTGCTGTCGGTCGCTATGTCGGTGCTCGCTATGGCGAAATGGTAACAGGTGGACAGGCTTTAGGACAAAAGAACACAGTCTTTGCAATATGGTTGGCCTATACGTTTATGACACCGGTCACAGCTATTGCCGGCGGATTCTACAGCCTATGGCACAATATCGTAAATACTTATCAGTTGTACAGACATAATCATAAGAATAACGGATAACCTTAAATTAAGGTTATCCGTTATTCTTATATGAGTTCAAAACCTATTTGGTTGTGTAATTGATTGCTCTTCTTGTCAATATATTATGTATTATTCTTCGGGTGTGAACATGGGGTCCCATGCGGGTAGCTTAGTGGGTTTCTCCTTAAGTACCTCAAGTACTCTTGCAGGAGCATATTTCTTGTCTACC
>CAJGCJ010000017.1 GCA_904501775.1 uncultured Bacteroidaceae bacterium
TTGAAGGGCGTAATTTCCTCCCCTCAGATAATGAGGTGATGACAGGTGCATTGATATTTAACGAGAAGGCTGCAAAGGATATGAATCTTACAACAGAGAGTAAAATCCAAGCTCATATCGGCAATATGCAGACACAAGTAGTCGGCATCTGCAAAGATTTTGATTTCGAATCGGCACAAAATACTATTAAGCCATACACATTTGTCGTTTTTGGTCAGTATGGTTGGGATTTACCTCGCCGCGCCTACATTCGCACAGTTGCAGGTGCTGATATATCGAAAGTAAGAGAGTATATCCACCAAACAATTATTGATTTTGCGCCTAACATTAGACCTGAAAAAATCAATGTAAGATTCTTTGACGACGAGATTGAATTTATCTATCAGCGCGAGGATAAGCTCTCGACACTCGTTACCCTGTTCTCGTTCCTCTCGATTGTGATTTCTATTATCGGAGTCTTTGGCTTGGTGTTGTTCGAGACGCAGTATCGCCGTCGTGAGATTGGTATTCGCCGAGTGCACGGTGCATCGGTACGAGGCATATTGAGCCTTTTCAACCGCAAGTATATCTACATCGTGGCTATCTGCTCGGCTGTGGCAATACCTGTGAGCTACTATATCATCGACCAATGGATGCAGCAGTATGTCTATCGCACGCCTATGTCGTGGTGGATATATGCGGTGGCAGTGGGTATTATCCTGATTACTACCATCGTTACCGTTTCGCTTTGCTCGTGGAGTGCGGCAAATGAAAACCCGACAGATTCCATAAACCGATAAAATATTAATACAAATAAAATCTTAAAGCTATGTTAAAAGTAGAAAATTTACAAAAGAGTTTCTTTACAGAGGAGATTGAAACCATTGCCCTAAACGGAGTATCATTCGAGGTAAAAGAGGGAGAGTTCGTAGCAATAATGGGACCTTCGGGTTGCGGAAAATCCACATTGCTCAATATCCTTGGCCTTCTCGACAACCCTACAAGCGGTTCATACAGCCTCATCGGACACGAGGTTGCTAACCTTAAAGAGAAAGAGCGCACTGCTTTCCGCAAAGGAAATATCGGTTTTGTATTCCAATCATTCAACCTCATAGACGAATTGTCGGTATTCGAAAATGTAGAACTGCCGCTTATCTACATGGGCGTAAGCTCGTCTGAGCGCAAAAAACGTGTAAAGAACATACTCGAGCGAATGAATATATCGCACCGCGCATCACACTTTCCTCAACAGCTATCGGGTGGTCAGCAGCAGCGTGTAGCCATAGCCCGTGCATTGGTATCTAATCCCAAACTGATACTTGCCGACGAGCCTACAGGAAACCTCGATTCAAAGAACAGTCAGGATGTGATGTTGCTGCTACAGGAACTAAACCGTGAAGGAACCACCATTATTATGGTAACTCACTCGCAACACGATGCCACATATGCAAGCCGCACGATTTGCTTGTTCGACGGCAAGATTGTGACAGATGTAAAATCAAGATTGTAAATATTCATATAGGAAATAGCACTCTAAGAATGAATTTATAAAGGCATGTGCCTTTTTTACAATCGCTATTTAAGCTATTAATTGTAAACGCATAAAGCAAACATGCGTTCACAGGTGTGGGATTGGCTTGGCCGCCTCCCACATCACAAAGAAAAAAACACATATATGATGAACTTTAATTATTCACTGCGCTATTTGCTTAAAAATCGAGGCAACTCCATAACACGCCTTATTTCACTTGCATTAGGACTTATCGTTGCATTGCTAATATGCTCCTATGTAGGACTGAACCTCTCGTATGGCCGTTTCTTTCCCGACCGGGAACGAGTTTACAAAATATTTGAGAAGTCCGCAACATTCGGCATCACTGGAGCGATGCTGCAACCTATGGCACCGACACTTGCAGAAAACATTCCGCAGATTGAGGCTGCGACACACCATTTCGACCGCCTGATGCAGATTAAAGTGGGAGATATTCCGGTAGATTACCGCTATTTGAATGTCGGTAGCGATTTCTTTACCGTGTTGGATTTCGGTGTGATTAGCGGCAACCCTAAACGCATACTCTCCAACGAGGGTCTTGCCAACAACGAGGTGATGATTTCCGAGCGTTTGGCAACAACACTTTTTGGCAAGGAGGAGGCGCTGGGTAAAATCCTTACGACAACATCCGGTAAAGAGTATGTTATTGCAGGCGTATTCCGCACACCGCCTGTAACGAACCCTTTGGATGATTTCGATATAGTTGACTATCTGCCATTTGACCCCGCTACTGCAAATTGGAATGGCGATGACAGCTATCCCTCTTATTTAAAATTGCGCAAGGGCGCAACAATTGAGGAGGTTGAACAAGAGGTTGCCAAATTCATTGCCGGCAACGAAATATTGAGTCTTATGGTCAAGATGTGGGAGGCGGAGTTCTTCTTTGTACCTATCGAGGAGGCCTACTATGTGGATAATAATATGAAAGCAACCCAGACCATCTACGGCATCTTGGCACTCTTGGCACTGCTTGTAGCTACGCTCAATTATGTGCTTTTGACCCTATCGTCGCTTGCGCATCGTAGTCGTACAGTGGCCATGTTGCGTTGCAACGGAGCTTCACGATGGGATATCTTCCGTATGTTGTTGTCTGAAACACTGATTATGATTGTGGCAGCCATCGCTGTTGCAGCCTTTATTCTTGCGTGTCTGCACCAAGAGATTTATCAGCTGCTCGGCTACCATCTATCAGAACTCTTTGCGTGGGAACGCATCTGGATACCTGCTTTGGTGTGTGTGGTATCGTTCCTTGTGGCAGCTCTTATCCCTGCGGCTCTCTACTCACGAGTAAGTATGAGTTATGCATTTCGCCGAGGCAGCGACAACCGCAGTTGGTGGAAACGAATATTGCTCTTTGTGCAAATAGCTTGTACGACGGGGGTAGTCTGCTTTCTGCTCACCACTGCTCAGCAGTCGGAATATGTTTTGAAGGCAGACCTCGGATATAAATATGACAGAGTGATTACGATGAACCTCCCGGCTACCTCCTCACAGCGTTCGGTGATGGTCGATGAGCTCCGACGCCTACCCTTTGTCGAGAGCGTGGGGCACTCATTGCAGTACCCTGTTTGGGGATATTTCGGCAACCCAATCTTCGATATCGAGAAGAAGGAGATTCTTTTCTCGTGCCGATTTGAATACTTCGATGAGGCATACATGGAAACTATGGGTATGGAAATTGTCGCCGGCCGCAACTTTACCAAACAAGATGCTCTTACGAAGACACTTGTAAATGAGGAGTTTGTGCGCCGACACGGTTGGACGATAGAAGAGGCTGTTGGCAAACAGTACTTCCAGAATGGTGGTTGGCGCGAGGTGGTTGGCGTAATGCGTGACTATCAGCAGGCCGGTGGCTTTATTATGCCGCTCACGGTCTATCGCACCGACTGCTTAGAGGAGCCTGATAAACCACTCCCTTTGCAAATGAGCATTCGTCTGACCGAACTTACACCCGAGAATATCAAGGCATTGGATAAGGTTATTGCCGAAAACTACCACTCCGAGTGGGAGTATCAGCTCGTTACCTACACCGACCGAGTAAAAGATCGTTTCAGCTACCGAGCAAGTATGCGTAATAATGTTCTTATAGTTTCGCTTGCCACGCTTCTTATCTCACTGATTGGCCTTGTCGGCTACCTCGGCAATGAGATGGCTCGTCGCCGTAAGGAGATTGCTATCCGCAAGGTCAATGGTGCAACAACAACACAGGTATTGAGCCTTATGAGTCTTAACATCTCGTGGGTGGTTATCCCCGCCATTATAGCAGGTGTTGCAGGTGCAGTTTGGGGCGGAATGAAATACCTTGAGCTGCTTGAAACCGTATGCGAGCCTTTGGCGTGGTGGATATTTGCTCTCGGTGTAGCAATAGTCGCAGTAATCGTTTATGTGACTTTGGTTATCCGCACTTGGAATACTGCCAATGCCAACCCTGTAGAGATGATAAAAGTTGAATAATAAAACACACACACTATATGAAAATTGCTTTAAAAAATTTCTTGATGACGCTCAAGCATTACAAGGTTGCTTCATTGCTTAATGTTCTGGGCCTTACCCTCGCCTTTGTAGCATTCTATATCATTGCATCTCAGGTGTGGTACACGCTCACCTACAACGGACAATTCCCCAATGCCGACCGCATCTATCTCATCTCACCCGACTTTGGAGGAGGTAACGACGGTGAGCTCAAGTGGAGCACCAACTCACCCGGTAACTTGGCCTATACCGCTGCCGAGCAGTTCCCCGACGCCGAGGAGGTGGTCTCTACGATGCCTTACCCACGCATTAGCCGCATCTGGATAAAGCGCAATGAATACACTTTCGACCCCTTGAACGAATATGTATATCAAGGAACTGCTAATGTACCAACATTCTTTGGTTTCGAGTGCTTAGCGGGCGACTTCTCGCAACTCAAAGAGCCAAACACAGTGGCTGTGTCTCGTTCCAAGGCGGAGAAATTGGGCGTTGGTGTGGGCGATGTAATCTATTTCGAGGGTGGCCGCCTGCACGATGACGGCAAGCCGACCATTCAGCAGACCATCGTGGCTATCTACGAGGATATGCCCAAGAACTGTATGTTCAGCCACTGGGGTATTATGCAAAATGACGAAGGTGTCTATACCGAGGGGAATAACAATTGGAACTACTCGAATTTTGTGCGTATGCGCGAGGATGCCGACCTCGACACCTATATCGAAATCTTTAAGAAGGGTTATGCCGATTGGTTCCTCGGAATGGTGCAGGAGTGGATGACGATGACCGATGATCCCGAAGAGAAGGAGATGGCTCAGGAGGAGTTGGATAGCGGAGCACAGGTGCTGGAAACTCGCTTGGTACCACTTAACAAACTATACTACACCGAGTTTTACGATTCGGGCAACTTCCGGACGGGTAAGAAACACACCCCAATTATTCTTGGTAGTATTGCCTTTATCATCGTGCTGATTGCCTTTATCAACTTTGTAAACTTCTTCTTTGCCCTTGTCCCTGTGCGTATGCGTTCGGTAAATATCTGCAAAGTATTTGGTGCAAGTCAGGGTACATTGCGCTGGAACTTCCTCTTCGAGGCTATCGGCTTGGTATTACTATCGACAGCTCTGACCTTCTACCTGATGATTGCTATCCAAGATAGCTATATCACCAACTATTCTATCTGCTCGTTGGCTCTTGGAGATAATATCGCAGTTATTATTATGATGGTCGTGCTGATGGTAATGCTCGCTGTTGTGGCTGCAATGTATCCTGCGTTCTACATCACACGTTTCAATGCTTCGTTGGGTGTCAAGGGTGGCTTTGCACAGTCGGCTACAGGCCGTCGACTGCGCTCGGTGATGGTGGGTGTGCAGTTCTCGGTAGCTATGATTCTCATCATCGTAACGGCTACGTTCTGGTTGCAATATCGCTATATGATTAAATACGATTTGGGCTTTGACCGCGAAAATGTCGTAACATTTGCCTCGTGGGATTTGGGCACACGCTCTGAGACTGTCGTGGAGCGATTGCAGCAGCACCCCGACGCAGTGGATGTAACCGCCTCGGCTGTAAATCTGTTCCGCTGCAACCAGATGTGGGGGCGCGAGTACGAGGGTAAGGAGTATGTTGTGCGTGCCAATCCCGTGCGTTGGAACTTCCTCGATTTCTTTGGGTTTAATGTGGTTGATGGCAACGGCTTTACCCAATCATCGGGCGAGCGTGATGAAATTGTGATGATGAGCCGTATGCACCGCGAAATAGGCATCCCGCTTGGATATAAAGAGGGTAATAAGTACCCCTATGTGGGCATCATCAAAGATGTGCGCCTTACATCACTTGCTCAGGAAGATGAGCACTATGCTTTCTATTGCTCTAAGGGTGATGCTCGAATGAGTCATTTCTACATCCGCTTGCGTGCAGGTGCCGATGTCGAGGCGTTTGCAGACTATGTGGCTCGTCTTTCAAAGGAGCTTGCACCTGCTGCCGAGGAGGCCGAACTCTACTTCTTGGAGGATTGGGTAGAGAGCCTCTACGCACAGACCAAAAATGATATGGTACTTATCGGACTATTTGCGGGGCTGGCTATCATAATCGCCCTGATGGGAGTCTTCGGCATCGTGATGTTCGAGACACAGCACCGCCGATCGGAGATTGCCGTTCGCAAGGTCTATGGCGCAACAACCCTGAACATTCTCAACATGCTCAACAGGCAATATCTGTGGATAATCATCGTTTGTTATATCGTAGCAGCACCGATAGCGTTGTACATAATAATGGAATGGTTCAAGCAGTTTGCCAACCGTGTACCCTTCCCTTGGTGGGTATTTATTGCCGTACCGGTTGCTGTGACAATAATTACCACAGCCCTTGTGAGCCTGCGTTCATGGAGTGCCGCATGCGAGAACCCTGCCGATGTGGTCAAACAGAACTGACGACTTATAAAAAAGGATTTCGGGAGCACCTTGGTGCTCCCGAAACATTTAAATTCAAACCAATATTTAACTTCAAATCAACATTATGTCTATTCTTACTTGAAATAGCGGTTGTACAAGCCTTCGAAACCTTTACCGTGACGAGCCTCGTCCTTAGCCATTTCGTGAACAGTATCGTGGATTGCATCGAGATTAAGTTCCTTAGCGCGCTTAGCGATTCTGTACTTATCTGAGCATGCACCTGACTCTGCGTTCATTCTCTTGTCGAGGTTTGTCTTGGTATCCCAAACAACATCACCCAAAAGCTCTGCGAACTTTGCAGCGTGCTCAGCCTCTTCCCATGCGTAACGCTTGAAAGCCTCTGCAACCTCGGGATAACCCTCGCGGTCGGCCTGACGGCTCATTGCAAGATACATACCAACCTCGGTGCACTCGCCAATGAAGTGTGCGTTCAAGTCCTTTATCATCTCATCGTCGCAACCTTTTGCAACACCAATCACATGTTCCTGTACAAACTCGAGCTTACCCTCTACTACCTCGTTAAACTTCTCGGCAGGAACCTTACACATAGGACATCTTTCGGGAGCTGAATCACCATCATGAACATAACCACATACTGAGCAAATAAATCTTTTCATAGTCGTAATTTTTTAATTTGTTATCTTATTATACCTATTAATTCTTTTCTTAATTTCGGCAATCTCCGCAAACACCTTTCAAATAGAGTTGTGCATCTGTTATCTCCAAAGCTCCGGCACCACCGAGCCAACTATTGTAGTCGCCACTCACCGGAAGGTCAATCACCGCACCGCACCTGTTACATTTGAAATGTGCGTGAACCGAAGTATCGCCATCATATCTCAGAAAATTTTCATCTACATGCAACATAAGAACAAGACCTGCATCGACAAACAGTTTCAAAGTACTGTATACTGTTGTCAGCGACAACGAACCCAAATCCTCGCGAAGCGCCTCGTACACCGTTTCGGCTGTTGGATGCATGCGACTGTTTTTTACATATTCATAAATCGCAAGCCTTTGTACCGAAGGTCTTATACCCGCCTCTGTCAATTCATTTTTAAGTTCAGCCCTTGTCAACATCTTAATTACTTCGTTTTTGTAATTACTTCAATTCTGATTTCATTGCAAATGTATAACAGTTTTTATTACTGTGCAAATTTTTAGAGGTTATTTTTATATTTTTTTTTAAAAAAATCTTCAGTTGAGCAGTCAGGTATTGTTCTTTTTTAATACCACATTAATAATCAACACATTACAATTTACTCCATTTTTGCACCATAATATTTAAAAGGCGATTATTTTTCTGTTTTGAAATTTATGAATACATTTGAAGTTGGAAATAGAACTTAAACATATCATATGAACTTTGGTTTTGTAAAAGTAGCATCGGCAATTCCATCAGTAAGGGTTGCCGATTGCAAATACAATGTAGAGCAGATGCTTCCTATTATTAAGGAGGCCGAAGAGAAGGGTGTAGAGATTCTAACCTTCCCCGAATTGGGAATAACCTCATACAGTTGCGGTGATCTGTTTCAGCAGCACCTGCTACTGGAACAGGCCGAAAAGAGCATGGCACATCTGCTCGAAGCGACCCGACAATATAACATTATTATAATAGCGGGAATGCCGATACCCGTTGCAGGTACACTGTTGAACTGTGCCATAGTAATCCATAACGGCAAAATAACAGGAGCTGTACCCAAGAGCTATCTGCCGGGATACAATGAATTCAACGAGGAACGCTGGTTCACATCGGGCAAGGATATTGCCGAAGGAACAAAGGTGACAATATGCGGAGAGGATATTGAGATGCATCAGCTACAACTGTTCCGCACACCCGCATGCACATTCGGCATTGAGATTTGTGAAGATGTATGGGGCCCCAACCCTCCCGGAACACAGCTTGCATTGCAGGGCGCCGAAATAATCTTCAACCTGTCGGCAAGCAACGAGCTTGCGGGCAAACACAACAGCCTTGTAGAGATGTGCTGCCAGCATAGTAGAAGATGCATATCAGGATATGTCTATTCAAGCTGCGGATTCGGAGAATCAACAACCGACCTTGTATTTGCAGGCAATGCCATTATAATAGAGAATGGCAACATACTTGCAAAAAGCAAACGTTTTTGCATGAACAGCCAGCTTATGAGCTCGGAGATAGATGTCGATTATCTGCGCCACTGCCGCATGGAGAACACCACATTCGCTGCTACACGCAACGACTACCTGAGCCGTAAGGTTACGGTAACATATATTCAACAGAAAAGGTACGAGTCGGAGGAGCTGACACGTAAGTTCATAGAGAACCCCTTTATTCCTTCAATTGAGAAACTTGGCGAACAATGCGAAGAGATGTTCTCAATTCAGACTGCCGGACTGGCAAAACGCATACAGCACACCGGAGCAAAGAGCATCGTTATAGGAATTTCGGGTGGATTGGATTCGACACTTGCACTGCTTGTCGCAACACATGCAGCTGACCTTCTTAGTTTGGACCGCAAATCAATAATAGGCGTAACAATGCCCGGATTCGGAACAACCGACCGCACCTATCAGAACGCTCTCACGCTGATGCAGGAACTTGGCATAACAATGCGCGAGGTATCAATAAAGGATGCATGCATACAGCACTTCAAGGACATAGGACACGACATCGGAATACACGACACCACATACGAGAACTCACAGGCACGTGAACGCACACAGCTGCTGATGGATATTTCGAACAGAGAGGGCGGATTTGTGGTAGGAACCGGCGACCTTTCAGAGCTTGCTCTCGGATGGGCAACCTACAACGGCGACCACATGAGCATGTATGGAGTAAACGCATCAGTCCCCAAGACACTCGTAAAACACATTGTGCGCTGGTATGCCAACAACATCGCAAGCGAAAGAGTGTGCACTACCCTGCTCGACATTGTAGACACCCCCATCTCGCCCGAACTGATTCCGGCCAACGAGAATGGCACAATAAAACAGAAGACCGAAGACCTCGTAGGACCATACGAACTGCACGACTTCTTCCTGTACCATTTCATGAACAACGGCTATACCCCCCGCAAGCTCTACTTCATTGCAAAGAACGCCTTCTGTGGGAAATATGATGACGCAACCATAAAGAAATGGCTCACCACATTCATCAGACGTTTCTTCACACAACAGTTCAAACGTTCGTGCATGCCCGACGGCCCAAAGGTTTGCTGTTGCAGCCTGAGCCCAAGAGGAGACTGGCGAATGCCCTCAGATGCAAGCTACAGATTATGGATAGAAGAATGTGAAAACCTATAAGACAAAATGACACCTCAGGGTGTCATTTTGTCTTACAAACAGCAATGGCTCAAAATTTGTTGAATAACATGTGAAAACAATTTTATTAACTTAAAAAACAGAGAACATGAATTTCAACAAATTTACCATTAAGGGTCAAGAAGCTGTCCAAGAGGCTGTCAATAGAGTTCAGTCATTGGGACAGCAGGCAATAGAGCCTATTCATCTGCTGGGCAGCATACTAAAGGTAGGCGACCGGATAGCATCGTTCCTGTTACAAAAGAACGGAGCGAACATACAGCAGATAGCACAGGAGGTTGAGCGAGAAGAGAAAAAGCTCCCGAAGGTAAGCGGCGGCGAGCCCTATCTGAGCCGCACAAGCAACGAAGTACTGACTACAGCGACAGAGATTGCACAGAAAATGGGCGACGAGTTCGTATCGATTGAACCCATTCTGCTTGCCCTTGTAAGGGTAAAGAGCAGCGCATCTGCCCTGTTGCACAATGCCGGCGTTGATGAGCAGACACTAAGCGCTGCAATAAGCGAACTCCGCAAGGGCGAGAGTGTAAAATCACAATCGGCCGAAGAGAGCTATCAGGCACTGTCAAAATATGCAATAAACCTGAACGATGCCGCGCAGAGCGGCAAACTCGACCCCGTAATAGGACGCGATGACGAGATACGAAGAATATTGCAGATTCTGAGCCGCAGAACAAAGAACAATCCTATTCTTATAGGCGAGCCGGGAACAGGAAAAACCGCCATCGTAGAGGGACTTGCACATCGCATTGTCCGAGGAGACGTACCCGAGAACCTGCGCAACAAAGAGATATACTCATTGGACATGGGAGCTCTTATTGCAGGAGCGAAATATAAGGGAGAGTTCGAAGAGCGCCTTAAAGCGGTAATAAACGAAGTGCTGAAATCGGAGGGCAACATAATACTCTTCATCGACGAGATACACACTCTCGTGGGAGCAGGCAAGAGCGAGGGTGCAATGGATGCCGCAAACATACTGAAGCCTGCACTTGCACGTGGCGAGTTGCGTTCCATCGGTGCCACCACCCTTGACGAATATCAGAAATATTTCGAGAAGGACAAGGCATTGGAGCGTCGTTTCCAGAGCGTACTTGTGGAGCAACCCGACACAATGAGCACCATATCTATTCTGCGTGGTTTGAAAGAGCGATACGAGAACCACCACAAAGTGCGCATACAGGACAATGCCATAATTGCGGCTGTAACCCTGAGCGACCGCTACATAACCGAGCGTTTCCTGCCCGACAAGGCGATTGACCTTATAGACGAGGCTGCAGCAAAGCTGCGTATGGAGCGCGACTCACTGCCCGAGGAACTCGACGAAATCACACGTCACATAAAACAGCTGGAGATTGAACGCGAGGCCATCAAGCGCGAAAAGGATAGCGAGAAGCTGGAGCATTTGAACCGTGCCATATCGACACTAAAGGAACAGGAGAGCGACCTTCGCGCACAGTGGCAGCACGAACGCGAATTCGTGAACACCATACAGAACGCAAAGTTAGAGATTGAGCAGCTTAAGCACGAAGCCGAAAAGGCTGAGCGAAATGGAGACTACGGACGTGTTGCCGAAATACGTTACGGCAAGATAAAGGCTCTTAACGACAAGATTGCCGAAGCCGGCAACAAACTGCACGAGGCACAGGGCAACAACGCCATGATTAAGGAGGAGGTAACGGCTGAAGATATAGCCGATGTAGTATCGCGCTGGACAGGAATACCCGTCAGCAAAATGCTGCAAAGCGAGCGCGAGAAGCTATTGACTCTTGAAGACGAGCTGCACAAGCGTGTAATAGGACAGAACGAAGCGATAACAGCAGTGAGCGACGCAGTGAGACGCAGCCGCGCCGGCCTGCAGGATCCACGCCGTCCTATCGGCTCGTTCATTTTCCTTGGCACAACAGGTGTAGGAAAGACAGAATTGGCAAAAGCACTTGCCGCCTATCTGTTCAACGACGAGTCGCTGATGACAAGAATAGACATGAGCGAGTATCAGGAGAAGTTCTCGGTATCGCGTCTTATCGGTGCGCCTCCGGGATATGTAGGCTACGACGAGGGAGGACAACTCACCGAAGCTGTAAGACGCAAGCCCTACTCTGTTGTACTGTTCGACGAGATTGAGAAGGCACACCCCGATGTGTTCAATATTCTGCTTCAGGTGCTGGACGACGGCCGACTTACCGACAACAAAGGACGTATAGTGAATTTCAAGAACACCATTATCATAATGACAAGCAACATGGGAAGTGCCTACATACAGGAACAATTCTCAAAGATAACACCAAGCAACAGAGAGGATGTCATTGAGGAGACCAAAGAGCAGATAATGGAGATGCTGAAGAAAAACATACGCCCCGAGTTCCTGAACCGTATCGACGAGACGATAATGTTCACACCGCTTGACGAAAAGGAGATTGAGCAGATTGTACGCCTGCATACAAGTGCAGTAACAAAGACGCTGAAGGAGAACGACATCAATCTGATCATAACCGAAGAGGCTATAAAGTTCATTTCCAAAGCAGGGTTTGACCCCGAGTTCGGAGCACGCCCCATCAAACGCGCCATACAGAGATACCTGTTGAATGACCTCTCGAAACAGATTCTTGCCGGCAATGTTACAAAGGATGCCACAATAAAAGTGGAGTCCGAAGGAGAGGGCCTTGAGTTCCGCAACTTGTCGGAAGGAAAAGAATAAAAGAGAACATAAAACAAAAAAGAAGAGAACGCAAAAGGTTCTCTTCTTTTTGTTTATATCAGGTACTCAATCTTGTTTACTTCTTAAGTTCTACACCCAACATCATGCCATCGTAATTCGAAAGCAGAGCCGATATTGTAGAGAACGTAGAGCTGCTTGAACCAAGCAACGATGAGAGACCACCTGCACTGCTCTCCTCTGTAGTTTCAGATGCAGACGCTGATGTAGAGGACAACTTCGATGTCACACCCTGAATAAGCGCCAACAACTTGTCGGCATTAAATACTATATCCATAGATGTCACATTATATGCAACATGTGTTGTAAAATTCAGATATCCGTAGAAATTGAAATTTATTTTCTTCTCTTCGGCATTAAGTTCATAATTACCGGCAAGTTCCTTTGGACCGATTTTTACAACGCAACTGTCGCTGCCGATAAATGCAAAGGTACAGGTACCCTCTTTAAGACCTACCTTGGCAAGGTAACCATCCAACTTTTCCTCTATCTTGTCGGTTACAACAGTACCACCGATATTTGCAAGAGCCGCTTCGCTCTCAAGAACACATGCAGTACCGGTGTAGTTCCATGTACCCTCCAATGTTCCTTCTGAGAGAGGCATTGCACCACCCAGAATAGAGCCAAGCACGCTTGACAAAAGGTCGCTTGTCGAAGATGAAGACTCGGTTTTCTCTGTATTCTCGGTCTTATCACCCTTCTTACCGAACAGACCGCCCAAAAAGCCCGAAAGACCCTGCGCCGACGCAGTCGATACAAGGAGAAGCATTGAAATGGCCAATATTATCTTTTTCATAGTATTCGATTCTTATTGTATTAAACGAAACAGATTATCTGCTCCTTAGGATAATTATATATTATTCAGCCTCTTTTACCTCCTCGGCCTCTTCGGGGAGCGTAAAATCGGTAACGCAGTTCTCAACGAGTATATTATACCATGTGTACATCTTCTTGATGTGTGTAAGGTATACGCGCTCACGGTCGTAGTCGGGCATCACTGACTCGAAATAGGCAACAAGTTCCTCGGGTGTAGACATCTTCAAGTCAAAGGGCAATACGGCATTCTCTTTCTCATAGATTGCAGCGAATACCGAACGCAAAGGAACCTCCTCGGTATCGGTGTAGATAGCGATATCGTCGAGCATGACAATTTTATCACTGTTATATACAGGCATACGCTTGTGTGTCGCATCAATTGCCTCTACAACAAACATGTTACGACCACTTGAAATCAAACGATAAAGACCGGGCTTGCCCGAAACGGTTATTATTCTTTCAAACATATTAAAATTGGTAATTAAATTATTATTCTATTATTTCTATCAGTATAATCTGCTAAAAAAGTTGCTTGCGAAGATAATTTAAACTTTGATAAAATCAAAACCCGACAATCATTTATCTGCACATTTATCAATCGTTTTTTGCAACGATTCTATAAATTCCTTTACCTGCGGAATCACCGGCTCCACACCGTCGTTATGCACAGCATAATCGCACAACAGCAACAAATCGTCAAGTGGCATCTGATTGTTCATGCGGCTTATCACTCCATGACGGCTCATTCCGTCACGACCTTCGACACGCGATATACACGTCTCGGCATCGGCCCATACGAGCAACACGCGGTCTACCACCTCGTTCAAACCCGACTCGAAGAGAATGGCTGTCTCAACGGCAACAATAGGCTGTTGTTGCTGCTCGGCCCAATTTGTAAAATCGGCCTTCACTCGCGGATGCACCAGCTCATTTACACGCTCAATGGCACTTTTATCTACGAAGATACGCGATGCAAGCCATTTACGGTTCAGCCTACCCACTGCATCGTAGCACTCTTCACCAAACATACGCACCAAACCCTGACGTATGAGGATATCACTCTCCATCAGTTCTTTAGCACGGGTATCACAATTGTACACAGGCACACCCATAATGGAAAGCAATCGCGAGACGACCGATTTTCCACTACCAATACCACCTGTAACCGCTACTCTTAATGTTGTCATTATTTTTCGATAAGAAACTCTACCTCTTCGGGTATTATACGAATGTTGCGTACACCCTCGGGCATATTTACCATGTGCAACTTTGCCCTGACACTTGTTCCATCGGCAATATCGGCATAATCGACAGCTACCTCAAAATCATCGGCAGTCAAATCATCATATTGGGCCATATTCACATTCATAACAAGTTTAACCCGCGCAGGGAATGTCTTTATTCTGTGGTTCTCGGGCAGACCGATGCCATACACCGGCACTTCGAAACTCTTCTCGGTATAGGGCGACACAGGTATTATTATCTTTGCATTGTGGCTGTTGCAGGTGACATTCTCGGGAAGGATAAGCGCCACCTCAAGTTCGGTTGTATCACGCAATTCGCTCAGTTCAAAAGACTCGGTCTCTATGTAGCTGAGACTCTCTGCTATGCGACGCGGAGCATACACCCACACCGAATCGGGAAACGACAATGGAGCATCTGCTACATACTGTCGGGCTGTCTTGTAATTGCCGTTTATGCGCACCGGAAGGCGCAAAGCGCTTTCACGTGTATAATAGACCAATGTATCGGGGTAAACCGAAAGCAGGGTTGTCGACGATTGCAACTGCCCCTCGAAACGTCTTTTAAGAACATTAACCGGAAGTGTAAGCCTGCCTCTGTCGTTATAGAACTCCTTATAACTTACACTGACAGGTATAAAAGATGAGAATTTATAGTTCATGAGAGTGGCCCCCCGGTCACGCACCCTGAATGTCACGGTTTCAGCATCCGAAGTTGAAAAGCCTACATTCTCGGGAACATCCTTGACATGCAGGGAAAGTTGTATCTCGGTTTCATAGTCCTGATTGAGCGTAAGCATCAACCAAAGACAACATGATACCAACAGGAAAAACAGGAAGAGAAGAAATTCACTTCCTGTAAAGAATTTGAGATTAAACCTATTCAAAACTGTCCGGTTTTATCTGGATTCCGCCAAAACGCAATCCGGTAAATAAATGTAATGCCTACCTTATTGCTGAGCCGCTGTAGGGTTAGCGAATACTGCCGACTTATCAATGCGGAGAACTACACCATGAGCAACCTCTACATTTACGATATTGCCTTCAACCCTCTTAACTTTTCCGTACATACCACCGCTTGTCACGACCTCTTGACCGGCCTGCAAACCATTACGGAAATTATCAAGTTCCTTCTGACGTTTTCTTTGGGGGCGTATCATCATAAAGTACATGATAGCAATAATCAGAATGAACATAAAGATGGGGCTGCCCAAGAAACCGGCTACCGCTGAGTTAAGTAAGATATTCATAATTAGAAATATTATTTGTTTATAAATTATTTTATGCTAAACGTCCCTCTTCGCGCAATCGCTTTACAATATTATCGAGCATACCGTTCACGAACGAGCTGCTTTTTTGAGTGCTGTAATACTTGGCAATTTCGACATATTCATTAAGTGTCACGCTTGTGGGGATATCATCGAATGTGAGCATCTCGGCCAACGCAGCCTGCATGATTATCACATCCATGAATGCCAAACGGGAAATATCCCAATTCTTTGTACTGCCACTCATGAGAGCACGATACTCCTCGGCATTAACGATAGTGGCACGCATAAGCTTACGGGCATAATCCATGTCATCAAGGTCTTTATACTCGGGAAGGAGCTGCTGGCAGGCACCGTTCTCCTCTTCGAAACGCTTTATTGTCTTTAAAACAAATGTATCGACAATTGGTTTATCATCGTTCCAATAAAGGCTCACCTCTTCGAGCAACATATCGAGCTCTTCGTTATCGAATATAAATATCTTGTAGAGTTTACGCCACAATTCACGGTCCTCGGCATAAGAGGCACCCTCGGCGAGCATGTACTCCTTATACACTTCGCTTGCCTCTATCTTGTCGAGCATACGACGCAGAAAGTCGGAATGGTCGACCCAATTGAATTTGCTTTTGCTCATAAACTTCACAAGTTGCTCGTTTACCTGCAACTGCGCTATGAAGCTGTTGTTTACAAATTTCAGATTAGGATTAAGATCACTCTCAGTAGGACGCAATTTAGTACTGTTGAATGCTATGCGGTCGGCTGCATAGTGTGTTATAGCCGGCATTAGCGATAACAAATGAAGGTATAGGTCATATGCCTTCGACAAACTGAAAAAAACCTCGTCTTCGGCAGCTTTCAAACTTTTACCACTATTTTTATAGTATGCATACACTATCTGCACTACCTTAAGACGGATAAGAACTCTGTTAATCATAAAACGCTGTTTGTGATTTATTTTATAGATTCCGACCAACGCGCCTGCAAGCCGTCAAAACAGATAATTACACATCGCAATAGGCGCTATTCGGAGAATCTGTTTGCAAAGGTCGCACTTTATCGCGACACAAACAAGAAAAATGCTGTTTCTTTTTTATAAATTATTATAACGAGTAACTCTTTTTACACCGATTTTCACATGTTGCCGATAGGCTTTACAAGCTCGAGCCTGTGCGACACAGTGGAAGGAGCATCCTCTTCGTAATGCGAAACGAATATGATGGTTTTTCCTTTACGCTTTGAAAAGGCCTCTATTATACCTTTTACCATCGCTCGCCGCCCACTATCCAAGCCATGCATCGGTTCATCGAGGATGAGCAGCGAAGGGTCTTTCACAAACGCGCGCGCCAGAAGAGCAAGACGTTGCTCTCCACTCGATACACGCAGGAATGATTTTTCGGCAATATGTGATATTCCAAAAAGTTCCATCCACACAGAGCAAGCCTTCACCTGCTCTTCAGAAGGACGCCTGTAAAGCCCTATAGTGTCAAAAAGCCCCGATGCAACAATATCTTTGACCGGAATATTGCGCAGATAGGAGCGGTGCATCTCGGGGCTGACATAGCCTATGCGTCTCTTAATATCCCAGATACTCTCGCCCGTACCTCTCTTGCGTCCGAAGAGAGTAATATCGCAGGCATAGGATTGCAGATTATCGGCACAGACAAGGCTGAGCAGGGTCGATTTACCCGAGCCGTTGGCACCTTTCAGCAGCCACACATCGCCACTGTTGACGCGCCATGTGATATCGTTCAGAATAGTACATGCGCCATACTTCACCGTAACATTATTAAAAGAGAGCACTTCATCAGCCACATCATAGGCATCAACAGCAGGCAAAGAGAGCACCTTCTGCTGTAGCGCATCATTCTCATCGACAGCAGCACCTGCCGAACATCCCATATACTCCTCCCTTGTCATCTTTATACCAACAGCCATATCTTTTACCAAGAAGATAGAATCGACCACCTCGGGGATATCCTTAGTAGAGGGAAGCAACAGAAATATCTGCAAAGAGCCGTTCGAGACAATCTTCTTGAGCAAATCGGAGAGCAGCTGACGCGAGGGCGCGTCCAGTCCTATAAAAGGATTATCGAGAACAAGAAGACGAGGATAATGCAACAGAGCCTTCACTATCTGCAATTTACGCAACTCGCCACTGCTCAACGCGACCACAAGTTCATCGAGCCGGCTATCGAGGCCAAAAAGCGCAAGCAGCTCATTCGCGGTCCCACTGCCACCATCCGACAGCTCAAGCACATCGCGCACAGAAGGGATGCCCTCCTGCTCATGGACATTCCAGCGCAGCTGATAACAATAATCAGCTTCGGACGAGCCGTAGATATCACGGAACGAGATATATTGCACATTCTTATATACCACATTATCGGACTGCGAAACGCTGAAACCATACTCTACCGAGCCGCTGCGCAAGGGATATCGCCCAAGCAGAGTATCTACGAGCAGACTCTTTCCCGAACCATTCTCACCCACAAAAGCGACATTCTCGCCCACTGCAACAGAGAGGTTCAGAGGCTCTTTGAAACAGACATCGGCATTACGGGCAACGCCATCACACATTCTTACAATATACTGCATATAATCACTTAATCGGAACAGGCACAAAGTTATAAAAAATACATATTTCAGGCAAATATGTGTATCGGCATACACTTTTTCAGACATTTTCATTGATTTTTGATTTTTTTTACCCAAATTTGGAAAATTATTCACAAACACAGATAAAGAAACAAGTATGGAAGAGTACAAGAAGTACAACGAGAGCGAGAAGGAGATAGTTTTTTCCCAGTCGATCAAAGCAGGCAAGAGAATCTACTACATCGACGTCAAGAAGAACAGAAAAGAGGAAATGTACCTTTCAATTACCGAAAGCAAGAAGATTGTAAACGGAGAGGGTGAAGAGGCTTTAGTATCATTCGAGAAGCACAAGATATTCCTTTATCGCGAGGATTTTGAAAAATTCGCAACAAGCCTCAATAAGGCTATTGACTTTGTAGTTGAACAGCAAGGAGAGTACCAGCCCCGCAACAGCGAACACATGGCCGAGAAAACCAACAAAAGCGACAATGACCTTAAAATAGATATCGATTTTTAAGAGCATAGCGGCTTTTAAAGAGAGCATTTCAACTGATATTATAAAAACAGATTAAATAATCGGTTGCAAATTTGCATATTACCGTATTAAAGCGTACCTTTGTGCCCGCTTTAAAGACATCGTGTGATGGCGAATTAAGCAAAAGAGAACAAAACTTAATTTAGAGTAACACAAAATTTTACAAAAATGAAATCATTGAGCATCAGCGGTTCTTCAAGAACCGAGGTTGGCAAGAAGTCAACCAACGCACTCCGTCACCAAGGTTTGGTACCTTGCTGTATCTATGGCGAGGCTAAGGACGAGAATGGCAACCCCGTAAGCAAAGCTTTCAGCGTAACAGTAGAGAGCCTTCGCAAACTCGTTTATTCACCCGACATCCATGTTGTTGATCTTACAATCGACGGCGTTACAGTTAAGGCTGTCATGAAAGATATCCAGTTCCACCCCGTAAAGGACAACATCCTTCACGTAGACTTCTACGAGGTAACAGAGACCAAGCCCATCGTTATGGCAGTTCCCGTTAAGCTCGAAGGTCTTGCAGAGGGTGTACGCGCCGGTGGTAAGCTCGTTCAGTTGCAGCGTACTCTCAAGGTTAAGGCAGCTTACAGCCTCATCCCCGAGAAGCTTTTCATCAACGTATCATCACTTGGCTTGGGTAAGTCAATCAAGGTTGGCGACCTCTCATTCGAGAACCTCGAGCTCGTTACTGTAAAAGAGGCTCTTGTATGCGCAGTTAAGACAACACGTGCTTCACAGGCAGCAGCTGCAGCAGCTAAGAAATAATTAGAATCGTAAGATGAAATATTTGATTGTCGGTTTGGGTAACATCGGCAGTGAATACGAGGGAACCCGCCACAATATAGGATTTACAGTATTGGATGCTTTTGCAAAAGCATCCAATACTGTTTTTGCAGACAAGCGTTACGGCTTTGTAGCCGAGACATCATGCCGCGGACGAAAACTCATTCTGCTAAAGCCATCGACATACATGAACCTGAGCGGCAATGCAGTACGCTACTGGATGCAGCAGGAGAAAGTGCCCTTGGAGAATGTACTTGTAATTGTCGACGACCTTGCACTGCCTGTAGGAGCATTACGCCTTAAAGGACAAGGTAGCGACGGCGGCCACAACGGACTGAAGCACATTGCTGCAACATTGGGAACAACCAATTATGCACGCCTGCGCTTTGGAATAGGCAATGATTTCGGAAAAGGGCATCAGGTTGACTTTGTTCTTGGCAGTTTTGACAGCGAAGAACAGGCTATAGTAGAAAAACAGGCCGAGACCGTTGGCGAAATAATAAAGAGTTTCTGCTTCGCAGGTCTTGCACGCACAATGAACCAATTCAACAAGAAAGGCACAGGAGCAAACAACAAGGAATGAGCGAACAGGCAAGAATAGACAAATGGCTATGGGCTGTACGCATATACAAGACACGCAGTATAGCAGCAGAAGCATGCAAGAAGGGCCACATCTCAATTGGCGAGAGAAGTGTAAAGCCTGCACACATGGTGCGTGTAGGCGACATTGTAAATGTGAAGAAAAGCCCCATTACCTACTCGTTCCGCGTTCTTAAGGCTGCCGAAAACCGTGTAGGTGCGAAACTTGTTCCCGAACTGATGGAAAACATCACACCTCAGGAGCAGTACGAGATTCTTGAGATGAGCAAGATAAGTGGCTTTGTCGACCGTATGCGAGGTACAGGACGACCCACCAAGAAGGAGCGTCGCGAAATAGACACCTTCATAGAAAGCGGATACGACAACGACTTTGAGGAGTTTGATTTCGACGAACTATAATGTGGGCAGCCCAATCACTTTTGGGTTGCCCACATATTGTTTGGAGGTTGAATAAAAAGAGCCTTTTTAGATCCTCATAGGATTATTTGTTTAACTTAAACACTACAGGCAACGCAAAATTCACCTGAACATTGTTTCCATCTTTGTCGACAGCAGGAATAAAAGCAGGCATTCCGCTAACGACACGCAGAGCTTCGTCGTCGAGCAGTTTATTACCTGAAGATTTCATAACCGCGGCATCTTTCACCAATCCCTCTTTTGTGATAATAAAATTAATAAGAACTCGGCCCTCTACCGATTCATCCACGCACTGCTGCGGATATTTTGTATTCTGAGCAATGTAACTCATCATAGCATTAGGACCGCCCTTAAACTGCGCGTTTTTCTCGGGAACTGCGGTGGGAACAACAGCCTCGTTACTTTTTTCACTCTTAACCTCTGCAGAGAGAGATTCTGATTTTGCAGCAGACATTTCCACATCTGCAACATTTTCATTAACTTTGGCACTCGGTTCATCACTCTTAGGCGACGAGAATGTACATGCGGCCACAACCGCCAATGGAAGGATGTACAAAGCTTTTGTACAACTCCACAAACTTGATTTTTCTTTACACATCATAGTGATACGTTTTTTAGTTAAACTGTGATTAAAGCTGTTGGCAATAGAATAGAGCCTTGCGCCAACGGCTTTTTTTATAATAAGCAACTGATACTGTTTATCGTCGACGCCGGCAGCCAACACCGCACTATCAGCTTCATATTCATGAATATCTTTAATCATACGTTTCGCAACCCACACCATAGGGTTGAACCACTGTACTATTATGAGCAGGTCGATAAACAATATATCCCAAGAGTGTCTGTTTTTAACATGAGCATACTCATGGGTTAGAATCTCGTGTCCGCCATCTGCTATATCCTTCTCCGAAATCGAAATCCAGCCAAACCAGCTGAAAGGTTTATAATCGTCGGAATGTACTTTCAGTCGTGTAGAGAACGGGACATAAAGCAATGAGTTGTGCCGCTGCCCTTTCTGCAATATCAAAGTTACCTGAACATACATATATATAAGGCGCAACAACATAATAAACGCCACAACAAAATAAAGAATAGCCACAGACTCCACTACCCCAAAAGCTGTTGATTCCACAAAAGAGGCCGTTTCATCGTTCACTACAGAAACACCACTCATCGTATACTCTGCAAATGCAGAAAAATTGTTCGCATCGCCATATTCGTAACCGCCATTTACCAACATCTCTATTATCTGAGTAAAACGGGACATTGGCGAATCAACCGCAAAGTTAACAGCCGGGAGAATCATCGACGTTGCAAGCACAAAAAGCAACAAGCATCTGTTAAAACGATGAAAAGTCTCGTAACACATCAATAACATAAAGAGTGCCACGCTCACCGACAAAAACAGAGCCGATTTTATAAGATATATGAGAAGAATGTCCATTATAAACACCTTGTATCGAATAAATACTATTTATTTTGCACTTTCTCAATAAGTTCTCTCAACTCGTCTAATGAGATTTGCTCTTCCTCGACCAACGAAGATACCGCATTCAGATAGGAGTTTTTAAAGTAACGTCCCACTACATTCCTGAGACTTCGCGTTCCGTACTCCTCTTTGGTAATTGCCGCATGATAGCAATATGTGGGGCCATAAGACTTATGAGCGACAAATCCCTTCTCTTCGAGCCCGCGAACAATAGTCGAAACTGTATTGAAATGCGGCTTTGGTTCATCGAAAAATTGTAGCATCTCCTTAACGAATAACGGACCATTAGCCCAAAATATATTCATTACCTCCTCTTCTCGTTTTGTAAGTGACTTCATAATTATTCAGATATGTTATGTAAAAACAAAAAGAATAGTTGTTCAACTATTTTTATTAGTTACATCGCAAATAAACTATATTTTTTAGTTATACGCAAATTTTTACTAGATAATTTTTTATTTGGTTGATAAACAACAAAAAATTCACTCACTAAAAGTATTATCACAAAAGATTAGCAGGTCAAACGATATGTTTGACCTGCTAATCTTTACATATTTGCGCTACGCGCTATTAAAATTATGCTTTCTTCTCAACAACAGTCTTAAGGAAATCCATAATCAATGGACTCGGATGCAGAACAGTGCTTGTATACTCGGGATGGTACTCTACTCCGATGAACCAGTCGAGAGAAGGAATCTCCATAACCTCAACAAGAGTTGTTTCGGGATTGACACCGGTGCAAACCATTCCTGCCTTCTCAAACTCAGCTGTATAAGCATCATTAAACTCGTAACGATGACGATGACGCTCTACTATCTTATCTGTGTTATATGCAGCATGAGCCTTACTTCCGGGAGTAAGCACACATTCGTAACCGCCCAAACGCATAAGGTCGCCATTGTTGCTTATAGCCTTCTTCTCTTCCATCATGTCAACTACGGGATGTGTTGTCTTGGGATCGATATCAGAGCTGTTTGCATCGGCATAACCAAGTACATTGCGTGCAAACTCAATTGCCATGACATGCATACCCAAACAGATACCCAAAGTCACAAGGTTATTCTCGCGGCAATATTTAACGGCTGCTATCTTGCCATCCAAACCACGCTGGCCGAAACCGGGGCAAATGATATATCCGTCCATGCCTGCAAGCTTTTCCGCTACATTGGCATCGTTGATCTCTTCGCAGTTGATAAAGTGGCATTTTACTTTGCTGTCGTGATAAACTCCCGACTGTGAGAGGCTCTCATAGAGACTCTTGTATGCGTCACGAAGATCGTATTTACCGACAAAGCCGATGTTAACCACACGCTGAGCATTGTTTCTGCGCTCGATGAAGTTGCGCCAAGGAAGAAGTCCCGGAGTTTCGCCAACCTCCATACCCATAAGGCGAAGGATTGCCGAGTCGAGACCCTGCTCCTGCATTCTGATAGGAACTTCATATATAGAAGGAACGTCCGGACTATGTACCACGCAGTCGGGCATCACGTTACAGAAACTTGCAACCTTGCGCATCAATGCTGTATCAAGGTCGTGCTCAGCACGCAACACAAGAACATCGGGCTGAATACCCAAGCTTTGCAACTGCTTAACGCTGTGCTGTGTAGGTTTTGTCTTGAGTTCGCCTGCAGCCGACAGATAAGGAACAAATGTCAAGTGCACACAAACGGCACGTCTTCCGAGTTCCCATTTCAACTGACGGATAGCCTCAAGATAGGGCAAGCCTTCGATATCACCGACAGTACCGCCAATCTCGGTTATCACAAAATCGAGCTCTTCTTTTTTGCTTACCAGCAACATGCTGCGCTTGATCTCGTCTGTAATGTGAGGTACAACTTGAACAGTCTTGCCCATATAATCGCCACGACGCTCTTTCTCTATAACCTCGCGATAGATTCTACCTGTAGTAAATGTATTCCAACGTGTTGTCTTAATATCTGTAAAACGCTCGTAGTGTCCCAAATCGAGGTCAGTTTCGCGGCCGTCAATTGTAACATAGCATTCGCCATGCTCATTAGGATTCAAAGTTCCGGGGTCTACATTTATGTAGGGGTCAAACTTTTGGATTGTTATTTTGTACCCGCGAGCTTGTAGAAGCTTGCCTATAGAGGAAGAAATAACTCCCTTACCAAGTGAAGAGGCTACGCCTCCGGTCACGAAAATATACTTAGTATCAGCCACAATATATAAATTTTAAAACAACATCTTATTATGCCACATCACAGCATCACTGCAATAGAACGTACAAAGATAAAAAAGAAAATTCACACGATTGTATACATGGAATAAAAAAATTTCAGAAGGGAAAATATTTTTTTCAACTGCAAAAATTTTCACCCTATCGGCAATTTCCTGCATCGGCATTTACTTGTGTCTCGAAGCCAATTCTTTCTCGATATCCTCTAATGTGACACCCATCTGTTCGTTCAACACCAGAAGATGATATATAAGGTCGCTCGCCTCGTAGAGATAGCGTTCCTTATTGCCGGCAACAGCCTCTATAACAGTTTCCACAGCCTCTTCGCCCACCTTCTGTGCTATCTTGTTGACGCCTTTATTATAAAGATATGTAGTATACGATTCCTTGGGCATATCGGCATGACGCTGCTGAACCACCGCTTGTAGTTTTCTTATAAAGCCCTCGTTCTCCTTTGTATCGAAACAGCTCTTTGTACCTCTGTGACAAACAGGGCCATGCGGCTTTCCCATAAGAAGCAATGTATCATTGTCACAATCGGCATACATAGCCTCAACCTCGATGTAGTTACCGCTTGTCTCGCCTTTTACCCACAATGCGTTGCGCGAACGGCTATAGAAGGTAGCCAGTTTGGTTGCTTTGGTCTTTTCAAAAGCCTCTTCGTTCATGTATGCAACCATAAGAACTTTCAAGGTTGAACTATCCTGCACCACCACGGGCAAAAGAGCATCGCTATTCTTGGATAAATCAAAATCGGAAAAATTCATATTGTATGTTGTTTTATATTGTCTTTATTATAATCTTACCTTTATCCCTTTGTTATGCAGTTGCCGTTTAAGCTCACCCACCGTTATCTCGCCATAGTGGAATATGCTTGCAGCAAGCGCAGCATCGGCACAGCCGTTTGTAAGTACCAGTGCAATATCATCTACCGAGCCGGCACCGCCCGATGCAATAATTGGAATCGAGAGCCGTTGCGATAGTTCCGCAAACAGATCGCACGGATATCCGTTGCGCGTACCATCGTGGTCCATCGATGTGAGCAGTATTTCACCGGCCCCGCGCTCTTCCACCTCGCGCGCCCATGCAAA
>CAJGCJ010000018.1 GCA_904501775.1 uncultured Bacteroidaceae bacterium
AGAGAGCATCTCGTCACATCTGAAATTCATAATAAAGTTCTCGCGTATCATGTGCTGGCAATACTCGAGCAGACGTTTCTGTCGCTCACGACCCAAGGCAGCAACCTGTTCGCTCCATTTCTTCATTTCGCGTATATTGCGTGCATAAGCGGTGCGCATAAGCTGCATGAAGAGTTCGAGATATAGTTCCTTGTCTGCATCTACACACAACTGCTCCTCGGCTTTGTTCCAATTGCCTGCACTTTGGCGCGCCACACGCTGTGCATCCTCGAATGTGAGACCATAGCGCTGCTGCATAGCTGTTTCAATGTCGGAATCAGAAAGTCTGGGTATCTCAATGCGCTGCGCACGGCTCAATATTGTAGGAATTATCTGCTCCGGCTCTTCTGATACCAAAATAAAAAGCGTATCCTTAGGCGGCTCCTCAATTATCTTAAGAAGCTTGTTGGAGCATATGGCATTCATCTTCTCGGGCAGCCATATAATCATTATCTTCCACCCGCCTTCACGCGACTGCATTGAGAACTTATGCAGAATCTCACTGCTCTCGCGCTCATAAATCATCGGTTGCTGATTCTCTACACCCATCTTGGCAAGCCAGTCGGTATATGTAAAATAGGGGTTTGCAAGAAACATCTCGCGCCACTCGGCTATATAATCGTCGCTCACAGGGGCACTGTCCGACCCACCACTCTTTTTCTTAAGTACAGGAAATACAAAATGCAAATCACTGTGTATCAGCTTGTTTACCTTTACACATGTAGGACATTTTCCGCATACATCGCCACCAATGTGCTCCTTGCACAACAGATAGTGAGCCAAAGCCACTGCAATCGGCAACTTGCCGTTACCCTGTGGACCTGTCAGCAACAGGGCATGAGGCAGACGATTCTCATCAATCAGCCGTTTTATCTGTGCCTGCAAAGGCAATTGTCCTATTATATCTGCAAATCTCATTTTATCAATATATCTCCTTTGCTATTCTACAAACGCTGTCTACCGCATTCACAGTATAGAAATGTATGCTTGGCACGCCATGTTCGATAAGCTCCTTGCACTGCGCAACACACCACTCCTGACCTACCTGCATTGCAGCAGAGTCATCCTTGCATTTAAGCATCTCGGTAACCAACGGCTCGGGCAAATCCACACGGAATGTCTTGGGCAGCACATTCAGCTGCGACAATTTATACATTGGCTTTATGCCGGGGATAATAGGCACATTGATGCCAGCCTCACGTGCACGCTTCACAAACTCGAAATACTTTGTATTGTCGAAGAACATCTGCGTAACGGCATACTCGGCCCCTTCATCGACCTTTTGCTTGAGCCATGCAATATCGCTGTCGAGGTTTGGCGCCTCCTCGTGTTTCTCGGGATAACATGCAACACCGTACGAAAAACGTACGCCCTTCTCTTTCATTTGCGAGCCATCAATGAAGAATCCTTCGTTGAAGCGGTTAACCTGTCGCTGAAGGTCAATTGCATGGGAATGACCGCTCTGCACCTGAACAAAGTTCCTGTCGCTTTTTATTTTGTCGCCCTGCAGCACCAGTATATCTGTAATACCCGAGAGCTGCAAATCGATAAGTACATACTCGGTCTCTTCAAGAGTATATCCGTTACAAAGGATATGCGGAACCACCGGAATATTGTATCTATGGTGTATCGCAGTAGCTACAGCCACAGTTCCGGGGCGTCGACGTATAGTCGAACGTTTGAACATTCCGTTTCCCATATCAACATATATGTTCTCGCTATGGTGCGTTGTTATATTGATATATTGGGGATTGAACTCCATCAACTTATCGATGGAGCCGAATAACTTTGTAGTACCTGTACCTTTAACAGGCGGCAGCACTTCGAACGAAAATGCCGTCTTATCTGAACTGTTTATGCAATCTATAACTCTCATATCAACAACTATAGTGTGCTACTTGTGCATTAACCAACTTCCTTTACAACAACCATTGCCATATACAATAAAGCCGGCACAAAACACCTTATATGTATTAACTTGCGAAAATAGTATTTTTTTTGAAAAATAGCGAATATAAAGTCATAAAAACACAAGGGATGCACCCAAAATAGGATGCACCCCTTCAAATTACTAAACAACACTAAATTATAAATTTATTTACACTTTCTTATGATTCAAGAACGTTGCCGTTGGGAGTAACAAAGAGCACTTGCTCTATATTACCTCGCTCAAGTTCCAGCTTATAGCATTCCCCGTCGGGGTGCTCAATATAATCGGCATCATCGATTTTGTAATTGGGGAACATGGTGCTTGCCGCATCAACGACACTCTGAGGCAATGACGCAATGGCAACATCCCATTTTGTATATACCCACTCATTATTGGAGTTGAAGTAGGCATCCTTGCGGATAGAGTTGTGAATAAACTCAACCTCGAGCAAACCGTTATCCTCATATTCAGCCTTTCTTATTGACGAGCCCGGGTATTCAGCCTCGATAAAAGTCTCTATCGCATCATTCACAGCCACACGATTATCATCATCCTTGTCGCATGCGGTAAAGAGTGCAAGAGCAACAAACAGTATAGGAATTACTCTTTTCATCTTTCAATTGTTCTAAAGTAATCAATCGTCTATATCTATAATGTTGAAGTTGCGGTCGAATGTAAGTTCCAGACGGTTAGACAATCGCACCTCGTAATCGTGACGGTCACGGTCGATTTGCAGAATCTTCTCGCCGGGATAGTTCTCGGCAACATATTTCTTTATTGCGTCGGGAACAACCAATGAGGGAACTTCGCTGTAGCGGCAATCAACCTCTTTCCATTCGCCATTTTTCAAGAACTCCAACTTGGAGCCATCGGTGAACACCACCTCGTAGTTACGGCTCAGTAGGTCACGTTCCTCTTTTACATACGAAATCTTAAGATTGGCAAAATGCGCCGATACAAAATTCTGGGCTGCTGCAGGAAGTTTCTCTTTTGTAATAAGTCTATCATTATCGGCTTTAGCAGCCACTACACCAAAAGTCAAAAACAGAATCGCAATTGATAAAAACTTTTTCATAATATTAAAATTTTAAGGTTATACTCTTTTTACTACATAACAAGCGGCCTTCCGCATTGTTTACAGTGCAAATATTATACCCGATTCTGAAATGAATTTGAAATTTCCCGCAAAATTCATTTTTTTATTTTTTTTGATTCACTTTTCTCAACAAGAAGACATTATTACTATTTTTGCAGGCACACTCACATATTTTTACAAGATGAATACTATATGGATTGTAATGCCCATTCTCATTGTGCTCATGTTTCTTCTTGGCACAGAACTGAATGGAAAAGCATTTAAAAATGTCATACATTCACCACGCGCTGTAATATTAGGAATGGTGGGACAAATCATTCTGTTGCCTTTAATAGCCTTCCTTATTGCATGGAGTCTGAAATTGCCTGCCACTTATTTCATGGGAATAATGCTGATAGCCTGCTGCCCCGGCGGAAGTTCATCGAATATATTCTCTATGCTGGCAAAAGGCGACATTGCACTATCGGTAACTCTTACGGCACTAAGCAGTGTAATAACACTCTTCACTCTGCCCATAATAATGGAGTTTGTCACTCAATTCATTTCGCACCAATCGGGAACAGATATAGATTTACCTATAGGCAAACTGTTGGTGCAAAACATCGCATTACTCTTTGTTCCACTAATATGCGGAATAGTGTTCCGGCATTTTTCGCCGTCAAAATCGGCAAAAGTGAATAAGATTCTAAGCAAGGGCGCATTCCCTGCATTAATGATTCTGGCATCAACATTCTTTTTGCAGTATCCACGCGAAATTATGGACAACATTGCGACATTAGGCACTGCATGCACACTGCTTCTCTTAATCTCAATGGTATGCAGCCGAGGCCTGTCACACATAGGCCGACTGAGCCCGAGTGTCGGCAGAACCATTGTCATAGAGGTTGGAATGCAGAATGCGGCACAGGCAATAGCCATTGCATCATCACCCTTCATATTCAACAGCGGCGAAATGGCAATACCTGCCATTATATATGCACTCATAATGAATGTGATACTACTTATATATGTATTTAAATTCCGTTACGCTTAGCGTTAAACCATTCATATAAAAAAACAGATACAACATGGCAAAAAGAGAAAAGGCAAAGAAATTGTTCGATAATATAGCAAGCGACTACGACAGGCTGAACCACATCCTGTCACTCAACATCGACAAAGGATGGCGACGCAAGGCTGTACGCGAGATTGTAGATACAGACAAACCGTTAAAGGTTCTTGACATGGCATGCGGCACAGGCGACTTCACCATCGAAATTTCGCAAAAAGTTGCTGAAGGCAGCGAGGTAACCGGAGTAGACCTCTCGGAAGAGATGATGAAGATAGGACGGGAAAAGATTGCAAAAGCTGCAGTTGAAGCAACTATGGAATATGGCGAATGCGAGGAACTCAAATATCCCGACAACAGTTTCGACCGCATATCCGTAGGTTTCGGCGTGCGCAACTTCGAACATCTGCAGAAAGGACTGGAGGAGATGTTTCGCGTACTGAAACCCGGTGGCAAACTTGTCATACTTGAACTGTCGGTGCCTTCGAACCCTGTCATACGCTGGTGCTATAAACTCTATTTCTTAAAGATTCTACCTGCAATAGGCGGTTATATATCGGGAGACCGTAGCGCTTATGAATATCTGCCGGCATCGGTACTCCATTTTCCGGCACCCGACAAATTTCAGGCAATGCTCAAGGAGTGCGGTTATTCCGAGATAAGACATAAATCGCTGACTTTTGGAATATGCCGTATGTACATAGGAAAAAAACAACAAGTATGTTGAAGAAATGGATTGAAGCCATAAGGCCAAGAACTATTCCGGTGAGCATCGCCGGCGTTATAGCCGGAACGGGGTGTGCCATATTCAACAATAGATTCAACCTTATACCGGCACTCCTGTGCCTGTTGTTTGCCACGCTTGCCCAAATAGCCTCTAATTTTGGCAACGAATACTACGACTACGCAAACGGATTGGACAAAAAGGGACGGAAGGGATTCCGCCGAGGAGTCACAGAGGGTGACATAACACCGCTGACAATGAAACGGGCAACATACACAACCCTTGCCATGGCAGCCGTTACCGGATGCCTGACACTCCATTATGGCGATTGGTGGCTTATTCCGATTGGAGTGTCAATTGTTATATTCGCCCTTGCATACAGCACAGGCCCCTACCCACTATCACACCATGGCCTTGGCGATGTTGCCGTTATAATATTTTTCGGAATAGCACCTGTAACACTCACATGTTACCTGCAAAGTGGAAGCCTCAACGGGCTGTCGACATCGTTACCCACCTCGATAGCAATAGGTCTGCTTGCTGCAAACGTACTTATAGTGAACAATTACCGCGACATGGACGATGACAGAAGCGTTGGCAAGCGCACCACAGTGGTTATATTCGGCCGCAAGGTAATGGGGCGCGTATATCTGGTATCGGGAATATCAGCCATGGCTATAATGACTCCGGTGTGGGCAGAGTTACCTTTATCAGCCGTCGCAGTGCCATTAATATACATAGGAATACACATCCGTTTGTGGCGTAAAATGACAAGCGCCGAAGGGGCTGCCCTTAACCCCATACTTGGAAAAACCGCAATGAACATGCTTCTGTTTTCCCTGATGCTGCTTGTGCTCTTCATAGTTGGCCGATGAAGATTTAAAAAGGAGGCATAAAGAGGGCAACCATGTACCGGAATTTATACACAACAAAAGCATTATAGGGTGGCACATGTGCCACCCTATAATGCTTTTGTTAAATTACCGATGCTTATTTAGTCATCTATATCCACAATGTTAAAATCCTTATCGAATGTCAGTTCAAGGCCGTTGGAAAGTCTGATCTCGCAATCTCTTCTGTCGCGGTCAACCTTCACAACATTTACCGAAGGATAGTTGGCATTTACATAATTCTTTACCTGTTCGGGAACAAGTGATGCAGGAACAACATTCTTACGGCAGTCAACCTCTTTCCATTCACCATCGCGAGCAAACTCAACCTTTGAACCGTCGGTAAAGATAACCTCGTAACTCTTGAACAACAGCTCGTTGTCTTCCTTAACCAAAGATACTTTGAGATTCGCGAAGTGCTGGGCAATGAATTGCTGTGCCGCAGCGGGCAGCTTATCTTTTGATATTACCTTATCGCGCTCAATTGCACTTGCCGACAAAACTCCGAGGAACAACACTGAAAGTGATACAAATAAAAACTTTTTCATAACTTTATTCTTATTAAAATTAAACATTATCCAATACCTTTGCATTTATTTACACTGCAAAGATTACACCCATTTCTGAAATGAATTTGAAATAATAAGAAAAATCGAAAAAATTTCAACAAAAAAGTTACCCTTCCAGCCCAAATTCAGCAATAATATCCTTTATTATAACCTTCCGAAGCTCCTCTGACGGTTCAAATGCATAACAAATGGCATTGGCACCGCTATCCAAAAGCGGTTTGAATTTCTCAACATCCGAAAATTCCGATTTAAAATCGTACGAACAACCACAGCACAACGGCTCCAATCCTTTTTCTTCACTTTGGGCATCGTGTGCAAGAATATATACACCGGCATATCCACCTTCAAAAATTGCCGACAAATCACAATTCAAAGAATTGAACCTTAGAACATTGAACACATAACAACCGCCATCGCTTCCATTTACATAGTACTTCTCGTCGGTCTCTTTCATAAAAATCTTTTCCATAGCACAAATTTAATAAATAAAAACGGAACTGCATGTGATACAAAAGAAAAGAGACACAATAGCAGTCACTTTACATTCCCAAACATACACAATCCTATAATTTAGAGTCAAAGTGTACCCAATTCTCACAAACATAAGAAAATAATTAAAAAAAAATGGCTATCTTCGCGCCCGGAAACTAAAGATATTGAATATGATAACATCCGATCAGCTGAAGGATATCAAGGAGAGGACTGCAGCGCTTAAGCAGTATCTTTCCATAGACGAAAAGATTATACAGGTAGAAGAGGAGCAGTTACGCACCCAAGCACCCGGTTTTTGGGACGACGCAAAAGCTGCCGAGGCGCAAATGAAGAAGGTAAAGGCACTGCAGGCATGGATTGATGGATACAAAGAGGTCAACAACCGCGCCGAAGAGGTAGAAATGGCTATGGAACTTTTCCGCGACGAATTGGTCGAGGAATCTGAGGTTGACGATGCCTACACACGTGCTCTAACTGCCGTTGAGGAACTCGAGCTCAAGAACATGTTGCGCCAAGAGGCCGACGACATGGACTGCGTGCTTAAGATAAACTCGGGTGCAGGAGGTACCGAGGCGCAGGACTGGGCAAGCATGCTTATGCGTATGTACATGCGCTGGGCCGAGGCCAACGGTTACAAGGTTGCAGTAGCCAACCTGCAGGAGGCCGAGGATGCCGGTATCAAGACCGTTACTCTTGAGTTGCAAGGACCCTATGCCTATGGTTATCTGAAGGGCGAGAACGGCGTGCACCGCTTGGTACGTGTAAGCCCCTACAATGCCCAAGGAAAACGTATGACATCTTTCAGTTCGGTATTCGTAACACCTTTGGTTGATGACAGCATAGAAGTTGTCATTGAGCCTGCACGCGTATCGTGGGATACATTCCGAAGCGGTGGCGCAGGAGGTCAGAATGTGAACAAGGTTGAGTCGGGTGTACGTCTACGCTATCAATACAAAGACCCCTATACAGGTGCCGAGGAGGAGATTCTAATCGAAAATACCGAGACTCGCGACCAGCCAAAGAACAAGGAGAATGCAATGCGCCAGTTGCGTTCTATCCTTTACAACAAAGAGATGCAGCATCGCATGGAAGAGCAGTCCAAGGTTGAGGCAGGTAAGAAGAAGATTGAGTGGGGCTCACAGATACGCAGCTACGTCTTTGACGACAGAAGAGTAAAGGACCATCGCACAGGACACCAGACATCAGACGTAAACGGTGTCATGGATGGCAAGATTGATGGCTTTATAAAAGCCTATCTGATGGAATTCGGAGCACAGGAGTGACATCATGGCAATTGAGATAGAGAAGAAGTTCCTTGTAACAAACGACAGCTACCGTACAATGGCATTCAGTTGCGACCACATTGTACAAGGATACCTGTGCCGCGAAAACGGCAACTCGGTGAGAGTGAGAATACGCGACGGCAAGGGAACCCTTACCATCAAAGGACCATCACTCGACAATGGGCTGAGCCGTTACGAGTGGGAGCGCGAAATTCCGCTCCAAGATGCCGAGGAACTGCTCACTCTTTGCAATGACGGGAAAATAGACAAGAACCGATATCTCGTAAAATATGGCAATCATGTATACGAGGTAGACGAGTTCTTTGGCGACAATCATGGCCTCGTTGTTGCCGAGATTGAGCTTGGCAGCAAAGACGAGGAGTTCATGAAACCCGATTTTATAGGCGAAGAGGTAACAGGACAGGTAAGGTACTACAACTCACACCTCACACGTTTTCCCTATAAGGAGTGGTGATTTAAAGATATCACTTGCCTGATTACAGAATACAAAGACGCCATCATTGGCGTCTTTTCTTTAATATGACAGGTCTTATAACGTACAGACCGATAAAGATTGCAGCTACCACCCCAAGAGTATTAAATAGGAAATCATACCAGTCGGCACTGCGATTATCGGTAAGTGCCACCTGAGCAACCTCCATTGCTCCACTGAAAAGGAGAGGTGCCACAACTGCTCCCATAATCATTTTGAGAAGACTCGTCTGTTTATGTGTCTTGAAATACTCGAACCACAGGATTGAGCATAGCCCGGCATACATGCAGAAATGGGCAACTTTGTCAAGATTCTCAATCTTGGGAAGGTTATCATTCGCAACCTTGAAGAGTGAAAGATAAACTATCGCCAATATAATTACCAATGACAACGGATAGCGATGAACAACCCGGCCTATTCTGTCTACAACTCTTTTTACCAAATTTGCCATACCAACGATTGCTTATGTTGTCGGTGTTGAATATATTTGCAGCACACAACATCTCACAGTTATAAAATATTCTGTAAAGATAGTACAGTAAAGTTTTTTTATCACTATATATTCAGATATATTATGAAAAAATATTTCTATTTTTCTAAAAACGGCCGCAGAGGAGCATTTCTGCTGTTCATACTGCTCGTTGCACTGATGCTGATAATACATTTATAAAACTGCACAAAAAAAGGGGCCGATTAATCACCCAGCCCCTCAAGATACTTGAATCGTCTAAAGAATTTTGTTCTCTTGTTCCTCGTTTTCATTTCCGGGATGTAGTAGCCTTCAGTTCCTTTGCGACGAATTTTCATAATACCCTTTATAACCTTATACATAAAGGCTATGACAAGTATACTCAGTATAACAATCCATGTAGTCATAGTTCATTTGATAAAAGGTTAATATTTTGGTTTAAATATCTCACGGCTATAAACCTATAAATAAAATTCGGAAAAAACAAATTTCAAAGCAAAGTTTTACCTTTTTAACTGCATTTAGGCTTTACCATCGGAAGAATCACACTATTTCGACATGATACATTTATCGAAAACAGTACTTGTCAGCAGATAAAATAGTACTCCCGACAAAAGTCCCGCTATGGCATCAATAAGATAGTGTGCCTTAATATAAACCGTTGCACAACACAGCAGAACGTAGAATGGCAGTAGCACAACAGCCAATCCCTTGTTTCCACGTAGTGCAAGCAGCATGAGTACGGTAGAAATACCTATGTGCGAACTGGGGAAAGCCGCAGTAGGACGCTCACCCGAAGCCTGAGCCATATTCACCAACGAAGTAAAAAATCCGTCCTTTCCGGCCTGTGGGATATCAATAAGCGGATGCAGGTCGAAATAGTTGCCTATCTCGGGGAAGATACCGTTGGCTACAAGTTCATTTCCGATAGCAGGGAAATAGAACTGCGGACCGGCCACAGGAACGAATATATATATAAGATAGAATATATAGAATGATGCTATTACGACAAATGTGCATCGCTCTATCTCCTGCGGACGTTTGAAGAAATACCATAAGATAACAGTAGCTATCATAGGATAATAGGCCCAATAGCCCATATTGAAAGCCTCGCGCCACCAGTATCCGTTACAGAGTTGGTCGAATAGCATTGAGGGCTGGCATCCGAATAACGACTGCTCAATACCGGCAAACCAATAATCGAGGTTGGGGAATATCCTATTGAATTCAAACGTATCGGGGTACCAAAACGAAAGGAGTGCCATTTGGCCTATTATACGCACAAGGCGCATTGCTGCCGAAGGGAACTTTGTGTATAGATATATAATGGCAAAAGTGCCTGCCAATATAACAAAGCGCCCCAGAAGCATCGTTTGGGGGCACTGCAGCCTCTCATAGAAAATTATGATGAGAATAGTAGTAAGGAGGTTGTAGAGAAGATTTAGTTTCTCTATTGCCAGAAAACGGCGCTCTTCGTGTTCGTGTTTGAATAGTGTCAAAGCCATCTGTTGTCTATATACCATTTTATTGTTTCAGCAGTGCCTCTTTCAAGATCATAGTCTGCCGTAAATCCTAAATCCTTTTCAATGTCTGTTGTGTCGCAAAGCCAGTTCCTCTGCTTCATTATATTGTATTTATCACTATTCAGAGTACTCGGTTTCTTCATTATCCGGGCGACATACTCGGCGCACAAAGAGACAAGTTTAAGCACCCACAGCGGCGCTTTTATATGCAGAACATGAGTGATGCCCAATTCGTGCTGAATGTAATCACTGAAAGCACGGCTGTTGTAGCCACGAGGTTCACTCACAAAATAGGCACGCTGTGTCACTCCCTTCTCAATAGCCAGATAAATTGCCTTTACAAGGTCTTTTACATATATAAATGTAATTATCTGAGGTTTATATCCCACTGCAAAGTCGACGTGCTGTTTTATGCTTACTGCCATCTGGAAATAATCCTTTTCGCGCGGACCATAAACGCCGGTGGGGCGAAGTATCACATAAGGAAATTCCTTGAGGCTGCTCAAATAGCGCTCGGCCATGAGCTTACTTTTTCCGTACGCAGTGTTTGGCATAGGGGTATCGCTTGCCTGTATGGCAGTATAGGGCTGCTGCTCACGGACAGGACCATATACACTGAGCGAACTAAGGTATATGAACTGACGAGGTACCATATTCAGGCTTATAAGCGCATCGCACAATATCCTTGTACCGTCAAAGTTGGTGCGTATAAAATCCTCTTTGTCGATACATTTCGTTGCACCGGCCGCATGTATCACATAGTCCCATTTTCCGAAAGAAGTAGCAAAAGACGAGAGTTGCTGCTGTAATGTTTTTTCGTCGCCCAAAGAGAGTTCAATGAACTTGATCCTCGAATCGGAGAGATACTTTCTGCTACTGCTGCCACGCACACCGGCCCAAACTTCATATCCAAGTTCAAGTCCCTTATCGGCAATGAAACTTCCGATAAAACCACTTGCCCCGGTAATTAGAATCTTCATTTTCTTCTGATTTACAGGTGCGAAGATACAATTTTTATTTGAGAAATATGTCGCAGTGGATAACCTTTCGGCACATTTACACACAAAATATCGTATATGTAGAAAATGTTTTGTAACTTCGTAACCATCACAAAAGCATACTTATGCAAATACCCCAACAACATATCCAACAGGCTGTTGAGCTGTTGCAGTTGCTCATCAGCACCCCGTCGTTCAGCCGCGAAGAGAGCGAGGCTGCCGACAGGTTGCAGATGTTCATTCATCGTGGTGCCCCGTTTAAGGTAGATATGCACCGTCATATAAACAACGTCTGGTGCATAAGCCCCAACTTTGACGCATCGCGTCCCACACTGCTGCTTGACGCACATATCGACACCGTACAGCCCGTTTCCAATTGGAGCAACCAGCCCTTCACACCAACAATAGACGGTGACAGGATAACCGGACTCGGCAGCAACGATGACGGTGGCTCGCTTGTAACAATGTTGCAGCTCTTTTACATTCTGTGCCAGAACGAACAGCACTACAACACAATCTTTTTGGCATCGGCAGAGGAGGAGGTATCGGGCAAGAACGGCATTGAGGCCGTCATACCCCTGTTGCCACCAATATCGTGCGCAATAGTAGGAGAGCCCACAGGCATGCAGCCTGCCATAGCCGAGAAGGGACTCATGGTGCTCGACTGCACTGCAAGCGGAGTTGCAGGACATGCAGCGCGTAACAATGGTGTAAATGCAATATACGAGGCCATGAAAGACATTGAATGGTTACGCAGCCACAGGTTCGACAGAAGTTCGCCCCTCTTGGGTAATGTGAACATCAATGTCACCCAGATAAATGCCGGCAAACAGCACAATGTGATACCCGACAGCTGCACATTTGTGGCTGATGTCAGAAGCAACGAGTGCTACAGCAACAAGGAACTCCTTGAAATGATAAGAAAAGGGGTAAAATCGAATGTAGAGCCACGCTCGCTGCGCCTGAATTCGTCATCAATAAGCACAGACCATCCACTTGTAGAAAAGGCCATTGAGATGGGATTAAAGCCTTTTGGCTCGCCCACCCTCTCGAATCAGGCACTGCTGAATATACCCACGCTCAAAATGGGACCCGGTGAATCGTCACGTTCACACACAGCAAACGAATACATATATATCAGTGAGATAGCAGAAGGAATAGAGACCTTTGCCACCATGCTGAACGGAATAAAACTAAACAAATAAATAAATGATGAAACAGATTCATATCACAACAGCCGCATTATGCCTGTCGGCACTCCTTGTAGGGTGCACACAAAGCACAAACATCAAGAAATATAGCGTCAACGGAGTAGATTTCAATATCGTATCAGTTGAAGGCGGTACATTCACCATGGGCTCTGCCGAGGGGGCAGAAGGTGCCGAGAAGGATGAATACCCTGCACACATAGTAACAGTCGACAATTTCGGCATTGGCGAGACCGAGGTTACACAGGAACTGTGGAAGGCTGTTATGGGCAACAACCCATCGGGATACACAGACATGTCGCAGCTACCCGTTGAGTCGGTAACATGGTTCGATTGCCAGACATTCATAGAAAAGCTCAACGAGCTTACAGGCGAGAAATTCCGCATGCCCACAGAGGCCGAGTGGGAATACGCAGCACGCGGAGGAAAACACTCCAAAGGGTACATATATAGCGGTAGCGACACACTCTCCCTTGTAGGATGGTACAAGGAGAACGGGGGTGAGCGTCCGCAGCCTGTGAAGATGAAACGCCCCAACGAGCTGGGCCTGTACGACATGAGCGGAAACATGTGGGAGTGGTGCAACGACTGGTATGACACCTACAGCGCCGATGCACAGGTAAACCCCCAAGGACCTTCAGAGGGACGCAGCCGTGTCGTAAGAGGAGGCAGCTGGCTTATTGATGCCCCACTGTGCCGTCCAGCCGACCGCAGTTTCGGAGCGCCACGTGGCGGTGGCTGCATCGTCGGTTTAAGACTGGCAATGTAATACCGGTAAACAATTTACATAATAAAACATATCTCCCTTAAAGCAATGCTTTAAGGGAGATATGTTTATATCGCCAACAGGATGACACAACAGTTTATCTGTATCTGATGCTTTGTCCCGGCCTTATCACCGACTTGGAATTCATCTTATTCAGACGATACAACGTGTTGACCGACACTCCGCATTTACGTGCAATAACCGAGAGACTCTCGCCCTTGCGCACCTTGTGGTAGAGCGGTTCTGTGCTCTCTATTATCTTGCCTGTCTTTTTATCAATCTCTTGATATACGCCCTTGCGATAGACATAGAACTCGCCTGTCACATCCTGACGCTCAAAGTCGAAAATCAATGCCGGATTGATATTCTTTCCTGCAAGGAGAGTCTCGAAGTGCAGGTGCGCGCCTGTGCTTCGTCCGGTATTTCCACCAAGACCTATAGCATCGCCGGCTTTCACATTCTGGTCTTCTATGACAAGTTTCTTCGACAAATGCGCATATACTGTCTCAAGACCGTTATTATGGCGTATCACCACATAATGGCCATAGCCACGACGCTGGTACGATGTTATGCGCACCTTTCCGTCAAATGCTGCATATATTGTATCTCCTCGCTGCACCTTCACATCAATACCGTTGTGCACACGACCGCGACGGCGGCGATATCCGAACACATCGGTTATCTTTGTATTCGTTGTGGGCATAGCAAATTTGCGTAGGTCGACTCTGAATGAGTCGGGCATCTGGGCCGTAAAACGCACATTGTTATTTGTCCATGTCTCGTATAGGCCATCTGCAGGGAACATATTCTCCTCGTTCAGCAGCATATCCCTCAAGGCGATGGAATCTACAAGTTCCATCTGCTTGTCAAGAGGCGACTGCGCTGCCAACAGGTCCTGCGCATAGACAACAGGGGTTGCAATTGTTTGCAACCCTATTGTAAGTAAAATTGTTTTAAGTAATCTCTTCAATTTGACTCAAATGTTTACTTCATGAATTTCAGAGTCTCCTCACCACCATATTCGAAACGTGTAACTGCCGATTCGTAGTCGAACAACTCCTCTTCTTTGAAGAAACGCTTGATTTCGATAAGAGCATTCTCAACAGAGTCTGATGCGTGAACAACATTCTGCTCGCCACTCATTGAAAAATCGCCGCGTATTGTACCGGGCTGTGCCTTGCGTGAGTTGGTGACACCTACCATAAGACGTACAGTCTCAACAGCCTCAGCACCCTCGAGACAGCATGCCATAACAGGACCGGCCTGCATTGATGCCTTCAGATAGGGGTAGAAGGGACGTTCTACAAGGTGCGCATAGTGCTCAGCGAGTATTTCATCGGTAAGGAACATCATCTTGAGACCTACTATGCGTAATGCTTTACGCTCAAAACGAGTGATAATGTCGCCCATGATGCCTCTCTGAATTGCATTGGGCTTGATAAGGATAAGAGTTCTCTCCATAATAATTGGTTAGTTTAGAGTATTATTGTTACGAGTTAGTTTTCGTTTCTCAAAAAACTGAGCCCGTGAGTGAATAGAAATATTTTCTTAATCGTCACAGATGCAGCCTGTTTTTTGCAGTATCAATTGTTACAAAGGTAATAAAAAATCTGTTCACAAAGGATTTATCCAATTAAAAAGAGATAAATAAGAGTATTTTATATGTTTACAGTGAACAATTTACCTTTGTTAAGATATTGCGCCCCAATTCCAGTTGTTCTTGTTCTTCATAGTCCGCAGATGTTCCCAGAGAAGACGGTAATTGGCAGAACAACACTCCGGGTCGGCCTCAATTACTTCATGTGCCACATCGCGCACATACTGCAGCAACTGCTCGTCGCGTGCAAGATTGGCAATCTTCAGGTCGAACGCGATACCGCTCTGCTGTGTTCCCTCAATATCTCCGGGGCCACGCAGTTTTAGGTCGGCCTCTGCTATCACAAAACCGTCGTTGCTGCTTGTCATAATCTCCATACGCTTGCGGGTATCCTCCGAGAGCTTGTAATCGGTTATCAGCAGGCAATAGGACTGGTTACCGCCACGCCCCACCCTGCCACGCAGCTGATGCAGCTGTGAGAGTCCGAAACGCTCGGCATTCTCAATAACCATCACCGTTGCATTGGGTACATCGACACCCACCTCTATCACCGTTGTAGAGACAAGAATCTGAGTCTCGCCACTTGCAAAACGGCGCATCTCATTCTCTTTGTCGGTAGGCTTCATTTTTCCATGAACCTTACTTATGCTATAATCGCAGAAGATGTTGCACAGTTGCTTGTAACCATCCTCAAGGTTCTTGAGGTCGAGTTTCTCGTTTTCCTTTATCAGCGGATATACGACATACACCTGCCGTCCCTGCTTAATCTGACTGTTCAAAAACGAGTAAACCTCGTCTATCCGATTTCGGAAGAGATGTTGTGTAGAGATTGGCTTACGTCCGGGTGGTAGTTCGTCGATGACCGAGACATCAAGATCGCCATACAGAGTCATTGCAAGAGTACGGGGAATAGGTGTTGCCGTCATCACCAATATATGTGGCGGTATGTTGTTCTTACCCCACATCTTGGCCCTTTGCGCCACACCGAAACGGTGTTGTTCGTCTATAACCACAATTCCGAGATTAAAGAACTGCACCCTCTCTTCGAGGGCTGCATGTGTACTCACAAGAATATCGACACTGCCATCGGCAAGCCCCTCCAGTATCGGAACACGCTCTTTCTGACGCGTGCTGCCCGTCAGCAACTCAACCCTTACAGGAAGGTGTCGCAACATACGCTTTAGCGTTGCACAGTGTTGCTCGGCTAGAATCTCGGTCGGCACCATAAGACATGCCTGATAGCCGTTGTCCTTAGCCAGAAGCATCGAAAGCAGCGCAACAAGAGTCTTTCCGCTACCCACATCGCCCTGCAAAAGACGGTTCATCTGATGGTTGCCGTTCACGTCGCGCCTAATCTCTTTCACCACACGTTTTTGCGCGCTGGTCAGTTCAAAAGGAAGGCATTCGCTGTAGAAACGATTGAAGATGTCGCCCACCTTGGCAAAACGATGACCGATATATCTCTTTGTGCGCTCACTTGCATATTGAAGAATATTGAGCTGTATATAGAAGAGTTCGTCGAATTTCAGGCGATACTCGGCATCGCGCAACTCCTTTGTATTCTTGGGGAAATGTATTACACGAAGAGCCTCGTCAAGAGCCATCAGATGATGCTTTCTCAATATATCAGAGGTAAGCGTCTCGGGGAGTACCTCTTTTCCTACAAGAGCAAAGAGGTTGCCCATGAGCTTGGCCATTGCCTGAGAATTCAACCCTGCGCGTTTCATCTTCTCAGTGGTATTGTAATAGGGCTGCAAACCCATAGTAGAGAGCTGTAGAGTCTCAGCGGCATCTATATCGGGATGCGCTATATTCACACGCGAGTTGAACATCGAAGGCTTGCCGAAGACCACATACTTCGTATTCAGCTTTACACGATTCTTCAGGTATTTCAGGCCACGGAACCATACAAGGTCGACAAAGCCCGTACCGTCGGTAAAGTGGCCTACGAGACGGCGCGAAGCACCCTCGCCCATCTCTTCGAAGCTACGTATCTCGCCACACAGCTGCACATGGGGCATGTTGCCGTTAAGCTCGCTCACACGGAAGAGACGGCTACGGTCTACATAGCGATAGGGGAAATAATACAATAGGTCGTGCAGGGAATAAATGTTCAACTCCCTGTTAAGCAGTGTTGCACGCTGTTGTCCAACACCCGGCAAGAATTTTATGTCTCGGGCAGCAAGGTCGAGCATCCGATCAATGTATTCGCAATCATCATATCAAAAGGGGTCGTGAGCTTTATATTCTCGCGGTTACCTGCCACTGCGAACACACGCTCACCCATAGCCTCAACAACCGAAGCGTCATCGGTAAAAGCCTCGACATAGCGCTGTTCATAGGCACGGCGCAATAACGACAGACGGAATATCTGCGGAGTCTGCACAAGACGGTAACGGTCGCGTGGAACAGCCTCGCTGGCACCCTCGCCGCCGATTATATGACGCAGACTGTCGTTCAGCTCTATCATCGGTATCACTGCACCATTGTTCCATGCAGCCAGATAGGCCTCGTCAAGGACTCTTTGCGACACAAAGGGACGCACGCCATCGTGCACACCCACAATTGCATCCTCTACATCGTTATCGTCATTTATGGCATCAAGGCCGTTCTTCACAGAGTGGAAACGGGTGTTGCCACCTTCGGTAACAACAAGCGGCACCGAGAATTCATATTTAAGGCAGAGCTCGTCCCACAAACCCAGATGCTCGTGCGGGAGTACAAGTATAATGTTCAAGGTCTTGTCCATGCTGTAAAGACGCTCGAGTGTCACCATAAGCACAGGACGCTCACCAAGCAACTGGAACTGCTTGGGCAATGTGCCGCCCATACGTTGCCCTTTTCCACCGGCAACAACAATCATATATCTTTTCATCGGTCGAACTGCATTTGTGAACGCAAAAGAGCAACAGTATCTTTAGCGCAGAAATGTTCTACAATGGCAAAGCCGAAGTCGAAAGAGACACCGGGGCCACATGCCGTGATGAAATTACCGTCCTTTTCGACTGTGGCAGCAGTGTAGTCGGCGCCAGTGAGGTCGGTTTCACAACCGGGATAACAAGTTGCCTTGTGTCCCTTGAGAAGACCCATACGACCAAAGACCATTGGAGCGGCACAGATAGCAGCCAGCAGTTTTCCCTCTCCATTCATGCGCTCAATCTCTTCTCTTACAGCAGCATTGGCCGATAGATTCTCTGTACCCTCGCTACCACCTGGCAACACAAGGGCATCGGCATCGGCAAGGCTGAAGTCACCCAACAGAGCATCGGCAATTACAGCCACACCCTGCGCCGAGAGCACTTCGCGACGTCCCATTGTTGAAACGGTTGTAACCTTCAATCCTGCACGGCGCATCACATCAATTGGAGCCAATGCCTCAACAGTCTCAAAGCCATCGGCCAAAAAAACATATATCTTCTTCATCTTTATCATTAAAATTTCAAAACCGGGAAGTTCCTTGTCCAAATCTTTTGTTGTGGTTCTGGGAACCCAATCCAACACAAACATATATCAAGAACTTATTTAAGTTTAAAATAGTAGGTAATTGTACCCGACTGGTTGTTCACTCCACTCACCTCGTTAAACACAGCCTGTGAAGCAGCCTTCAGAGCCGCCTTGCGCAACTCGGCATTGGCCGTGTTTGTACGGCCGTTTATAGATGTCTGGATGACACGTCCTTGTGAGTTCACTGTAATATTCACAACCACACGGCCCTCGTCCTGCACATTATATGTAGGGCGTGGCAAACCGCCCTTGCCCAACGAGCGTCCGTTGAGGTCGAATGTTCCATATCCTCCTGTACCCACTTTTACGCCTTCTTTATCATTGCCCTCCAATGCACCCTCGACACCGCTGCCCTTATCGGCAGTTCCCTGATTCTGCATTGTTGTACCTTTTCCGAAAGCTCCCGATATCCTGTCGTTCGCCTCACGGGCAAGCCTTTCAGCCTCTTTACGGCGCAGTTCCTCTTCTTTTGCCTTTTTCTCGGCCTCAAGCTGCTCCTTTGTCTTCTTAGGCTTGGGCTTTTCGCTTTTCTTATTGTCGGGCACAGCGATAGAAGGCTCGTCGTTCTGCGTAATCAGGGGCTCCTCGGGCGAAGATGCCGGTTGTGATGCCGGCTTCGAAGGTTGCGGCTGCACTTTCACCTCGGTATATCTGTAGGCATCGCCTGCAGCAGCCTCGACATTGCCCATTATCACAGCAACACCGGCCTCTTGCTGTTGTTGCGGTTGCGAGATGACAACAAGCAGAAGTATCACCAGCACTATTGCATGAAAAACAACCGTGCCAATCACACCATGTATCTGTTCCTTATTGGGTTTATTCATTATTTTCTGTCGGGACGGCGTGTAGCCAGCACCATCTTGTAGTTATTTTCATTTGCTATATTCAGCACCCTCACGACCTCGCGGTAAGGCACTGTTTCATCGGCATACAGAGCAACATACATCTCGGGCTCTTTCACAGCACAGTCGGCAAGGAACAGAGCGATATCATCGGGTGATATCGGCATCTCGTCCTCTTTTCCGAATGCCGAGTAGTAGTTCAGATTGCTATCTATTATGATACGCACCATAGGCTTTGCCGAAGTCTGCTTGCTACCCTGTGGCAACAGCACTTTTATGGCGTTGGGCGTCACCATTGTAGATGTTATCATAAAGAATATCAACAATAGAAATATGATGTCGGTCATCGACGACATCGAAAAGGCATCTATTGTCCTTGTCTTTCTCTTTAACATAATTATCCGTTGAAATAGAGGATTTATTTATTCTCTTTCTTCTCGTGCACAATCTCCATGAAAGAGATAATCTGTGCCTCAAGATCGTTCTGCACCTTATCGACAAGTGTCACAAGGTAGTTGTATGCAAAGATTGCAATGATACCCACGATAAGACCGCCTACGGTGGTTATCATAGCCTCGTATATACCACCCGACAACAGAGAGACATCTATATTGTTACCGGCATTCGACATCTCCCAGAAAGCCTGTACCATACCTGTCACAGTACCCAAGAAGCCAATCATGGGACCCACTGCTGCAATTGTAGAGAGAATGGGAAGACCCTTCTCGAGTATCGCCACTTCGAGATTGGCACTATTGTCAACAGTTTCGCGTATAGCATCGGCCGACAACCTGAAGTTCTTGAGTCCCTTCTCGATAACTCGTGATACAGGAGTGTTCTCGTTGCGGCAGTAGTTTGTAGCCGACTTTATATCGTCGTCTTTCACATTGTCGTGTATGCGCTCCATAAAGAGGGGATTGCGTTTCATCGCCTTACGCAACACCGAAAAACGTTCGAAGAAGATATACACTCCCACAACCGAAAGCAAGGCAAGAACCAGCATAATCCAGCCACCCTTCAATGCAAGATCCCAAACATTAATTCCCTCAACCACAGGCTCGGTAAGATTCATAATGGAATCCTGTGCCACTGCAGCAACCTGTGCAAACTGTATTTTCAAAACCATATTACTGTATTATTATATTACTTTTTCAAAATCAGACAATTCTTGTATGCCGATATAGTCTCTTTCAGACCCATATACAGCGCATCACAAATAAGCGCATGTCCTATTGACACCTCGTCGACCCAAGGGATGTTCTCGATGAAATAGGCCAGATTCTGCAGGCTGAGGTCGTGACCGGCATTCAGTCCGATACCCAAACTGCGCACACGCTTAGCAGTCTCGACAAATGGAGCAATCGCCTGTTCGCGGTTCTTTGGATACTCCTCGGCATAAGGACCTGTATACAGCTCTACACGGTCGGCACCGGCCTTGGCGGCAAACTCGGCCATACGCACATCGGCATCTATAAAAATAGAGCTTCTGATACCCGCAGCACGGATATCGTTGAGCACATCGCGCAGGAACTCCTGCTCGGCCACAGTATCCCATCCATGGTTCGAAGTCAGCTGGTCGGGTTTATCGGGAACAAGCGTCACCTGATGAGGCTTTACCCTCAGCACCAAGTCAATGAAATCCCTTGAGGGATAGCCCTCGATATTGAATTCCGTACCCAACACCGCACGAAGAGCCGGAACATCGGCACGTCGTATATGTCTTTCATCGGGACGTGGGTGTACAGTAATTCCATCCGCGCCAAAGGCCTCGCAATCCTTTGCAACCTGTAAGAGATTGGGAGTGTTGCCTCCACGTGCATTTCTTATCGTTGCAACCTTGTTAATGTTTACACTTAGTTTAGTCATCTTACTCCTTTCTTCAACTTCTAAAAACATATTGCACAAAACGATACATAAGGCAATATTGTGCAAAATTACTATAAAATAAGGGAATTCGGGCAAATTTTATCTTAAATTTAAGAAACCCGTTCCCATTTAGGTATAAATACTTATATTCAGAGCAGGCTCGGACAAAGGCACCACTTGCAGTAAAATATCAAAACAAACTTTATATATTTGGTTTAGCACAAGTTTGGTTGTATCTTTGCACCCGTAAACCCTCTTTTATAACAAACAATCGACAGCATGAAATTTGCCATCTTCGGGAACACCCATCAATCTAAAAAAAGCGTAAATATAGCAACTTTGTTCACTACGCTTAACAAATATGGCGACAGCTACTGTATCGACCGCACCTTCTACGAACTGCTTAAAGAGACCTGCCCGCAGCACATCAAGGATGCAGAGATAATAGATGGGAACGATTTCACAGCCGATGTCGTAATAAGCTATGGCGGCGACGGCACACTGCTGCGTGCAGCCGGCCGCGTCGGCAGCAAGGGATATCCCATTCTGGGTATAAATGCAGGCCGCTTAGGATTCCTAACCACAGTATCTCACAACGATATCGAGAACATCATAGAAGAACTGCACAACGGCAACTGCGAAACAGAAGAGAGGAGCCTTATAGAAGTTACAAGCCCATTGCATCAGTTCAAGAGCTACCCTTATGCCCTGAATGAGATTGCAGTGATGAAACACGACAGTTCATCAATGATGACCATCAGCGTCAGCCTCGACGGACACGACAACATCACATATCAGGCCGACGGACTTATTGTTGCCACCCCCTCGGGCTCTACGGGTTACTCACTCAGCGTTGGAGGCCCCATCATATCACCCGAATCGAATGTAATAGTGCTCACCCCCATTGCTTCGCACAGCCTTGGTGCACGTCCCATTGTACTCAGCGACACCACCGAAGTAAAGATAGAGGTAAGCAGCCGCAGCCATAATTTTCTTATAGCCATAGACGGCCGCAACGAAAGCTGCAACGAAAATGCCGCACTCACCATAAAGAAAGCCCCTCACAGCCTTCGTCTCATACGCTGTAAAGGGCAATCATTTATCAAGAATCTGCGCGACAAGATGATGTGGGGCGCAGATATAAGGTAACATCAATCGCGATAGATAGAAAGAACTCTCTTCTCAATCTGCGCGTCGGCATCCTGAGCCTGCAGCTTGACCATCCACTGGTTGAATTTCTCGAATGTCAGATGCTTCAGCACAGTTCTTCCCTCCTCGGCCTCCAAAGTAGGCTTTGTGAATTCATTCTTTGAGAACACCATATACAGGGTATTAATCTCGAGTTCCTTTTGAGAGCCCATCGAGTACTCCTCGGTTCTGAGACCCAGCACATTCTTCTCCTTTGAGAAGAAGAAATAGGGTTTGTCGGCCTTTATGGCAACCGAGCCGCACTTGTCACGGCGGTAGGGCAACAGACAGCTGACCACATCGTTTATATCATCATACAGGAATACAGCAAGATAACCGTCAACGGGAGCCTCAAAGTGCAGATATATGTTATCGCCATTGTGGAACTCGCTATTCTCGTATCTGTCATCGGGCACATTGCACAGCACATGCACCTCGAGCTCAACCTTGCTGTTCTTTATCTCACGCGCCTTACCTTTTACCCTGCACCTGATATACATCAGGTTATTGTCGAAACCACGTTCAAAGACAGGCTCGCCAATTGTCTCTATCCATTCACCCTTTACAAGGCCCACGCCCTCTTGGTAGAACTCCTCGCCCTTGTCACTGCTCAACGACAGAGAGCTTTGCGACACGGAAGTTCCGAATTCCTTAGCCAGAGCCTCAATCTGTGCACGGCGCAGGGCCTCTTTCTCGGCCTCCATCAACGACATCGATGTTGGCGGATAGAACAGGTACTCACCCTCGACACTCTTTTGCTTTTGAGCAAAAGATGCACCTGTGCCCAGAACTGCAAAGCAAAGAGACAACAGCAAAACAGCTTTCTTCATATCCATATATAGAATTGACCCTTAATTTACTTCAACTTCAAAGTTTTCCACTCCTCACCAAAGCCATAACCGGGAACGACTGTAGGAATCTGCTCCTTGCGGTTAACCAGACGTGCCTGCAATGCCACGTTCTCGGCAATATATGAACCCAATGTATGAAGGTCGACATCACCGGCTGTATCCTTCAGCTTCTTCAGCAAGAAATATGTAAACATACCATGGTGCTTGTCATCGTACGAAAGTGCAGTCTGGTCGCCCGAAGCAGCACTGAACACCACAAGCTTGCCATCTATCTCATTCTCGTCAACATCAATTGCGATACTTCGTGCCGACATCAACATCTCGCCATCCTTACGTGTTGCTCCGCTGAAACAAGCATCGAGGAAGACTGTTGTGCAGACTGTGTTAAGTGCAGCAAGCTCATCATAGAGTTTGTTGAGCGAATAGCACACCTGTGTATTCTTTCCATTAGAGTCGACAGGAAGTATGTATGCCGACTTTGTCTTCTCGTCGGGAACACCGTGGCCGGCATAATAGACAATAAGGCTGCAGTTCTCGCCTTTCAGCTGCACAAGATCTTTTATGTCGTATATCGCATCGAGCATACCGGCATACGTCGTATTGAAATATTTACGTATATTATGCTCGGGAACACCCAGCACCTTGTGACAATACTCGGCAAACACTTCGCCGTCGTGCTTTGCATTGGGCACCTTGGCAACTCTTGTATAATCCTCGTTGGCAATAAGCAGCACCAGCATATTGTCATTGACAATACCTGTCTCGGGGATATTCACATCCACATCTGACATACCCTCGGCAAGTTCTTCTGTCCTTGCAGTGACAGCAGCCTGCGAAGCACCGTTGTCGGCATTGTTCATTGAAACAGGTACCTGCTTTTGAGGAGCAGCATTGTTATATGCTACATTTGCACCGGTCGAGAAGACCAGATCCTGCGATGCTGTCGATTTATTGTAGGCCATCATCTTCATGGTCGACAAGTCTTCGACAGGCTTCACGCCCAGAGCAGCAAGTTTATCATTGATATCGGCAAGCTGCTCCCTTTCACCAAGATACAGATAGGCATTGGCAAGTGCATAGGCATACTGTACTGCCAATGGGTCATCGTGCAGCACCTGTGTCATAATTACAGATGCAGAATTCAGATTCTCGTTTGCCTTCTGACGATATATCTTCAGCTCATCTTTTCTTCTCTTTCTTTCCTTGGCATTCTGTTCTATCGCCGTAGCCTTCTCGACATACACAACACCCGAGTTGTAGTAGTTCACGGCAAGGTGACGGGCAATCTCAAGGCTGTTGGGCTTCATAAGCTTAAGCTTATTGTAATAGACTATAGCATCCTCGAACTTTGCATTGCGCTCGTAGAGCTGCGCCTGAATATTAAGCAGACCCTCTTCGTTTGGTTTAAGAATCAGTGCATCTGAAAC
>CAJGCJ010000019.1 GCA_904501775.1 uncultured Bacteroidaceae bacterium
CAAGCTTGCCTTTCTTGTCCCATTGGGTACATTTAAAAGGAGCCTGTACCTTGTTCATCAACAAAGTGTATCCAACTGTTCCTTCTGTTACATCCATTGTAATGTCGATATTCTCGCTCTTGTATGATGTTCCAAGATTGCTGTCGAATGCATACATAGTCTCTTTTGGCTCGTTTGTAGCAATTGCAAATCCTATGTTGTCGATGCTTATGGGGTTTACGTCGAATGAACGTACCGCTGCGAAGTTTGAGCGTTTTGAATCCAATCTTCTGATACGTATGTAACGTGCCTTGACTGATTCGCCCTCCCAGTTGATTACATACTGTTTCTGCATGTCGTCAATTAGGGCATTCCAATCTCTTCCGTTTGCAGAGTACTCAAGTACAGCGTGGTCGAAATAGTCCACATCATCAACCGAGTTGCGTCCCTGAAGAATAGATATCTTTGTTACATCGCGTACAGTTCTAAGGTCTACACCAATCCAGTCGCCTGCTTTTTGTGCCATACCTGATGTGTAGAATGTCGCGCTGTCGTTGTCGAACATCTGTTTTGTAAGTATTGTCTGTGCTGTGCTGAATGAGCCGATGCCTTTGTAGTCCTTGGGAACTTCACCTGTCAGTTTCTTTAGGAATCCATGCGCCATGTCATCGGTAATGTTCTCGTAGAAAGGTTGCAATTTCATGGTACCCGACTTATGTGCATTGTAGTTCTCCATATCCTCTTTGCTCATAAGATTCTCAATGAACTTCTCCCAGAAGAGAGCATCGTTGCTCTGGTTGCGGTATATGCGTGCAAGCTCTATTGCACGGTAGCCTCTTGTACCCAACTTTCCGAACTCTGTGAGCCATGGGCGCAATTCATTGAGAAGAATGCTGTTGTCGCATCCCTGTTCCATTACAGCAGGTACGCTCTCAATCTTCTTGAACTCGTTTTCCAATGCCAATGCCTTCTTGTCGTCCCAATTTGCAAGTGAGAATGTTTCAGTCTCCCAAGACTCGTCGCGACGATATCCGTTTTCGGTATCAGCCGAGTGTATTGCAAATGTACGGTAAGCATCACTTACTTTGGGAGCAAGCTCTTCCAAACCTCTCTCCCAACTGTCGATGGCATTGTACGATTCCATGTTCCAGCAATAGTCGGCAACACTGTACAAAGCAAGTTTAGATGCCTCGCCATGCTCCATGGGGTTGCTGATGACACCACACACCTCGTTGCTTGTAAGTGAGGTGTCCAAGCCATATACAGGACCCTGCATCAAGATGTGACGGACATAGTCTGTTACAGGATAGTTCCACCAATAGTATGCGGGGCGCTTGATGCGGCTGTTAATGAATTCGAGTGTAGAGGGTGTGAGGTCGCTGCATACAACATCACCGGTCCAGAACACCTTGATATCCTTGTACAATGTACGACCATAGATGGCAAGTGCACCATCCTCTCCGGGTGCAGCCCATAGCTTAGAGTAGTCGGTGGGACACACTGTCAAAGGAGATACATCGCCCTTTGCCTTGACAAAATCGTCAGTAAGACGATTTAGCAGTTCGGTCTGCTTCAAGGGGTTTGTACCATCGCCCTCAATATCGTCGAAGAATACTGCGAAGTGGCGTACACCAAGGTCGTACATCAGATTGAATTTATTTACAAGATTCTGATAATCCTCTTCGTTCCATTTGATATCCTTTCCGGGGTGGATTGCCCAAACAAAGTCTACTCGGTTGCGGCGGCTTGCCTCAATAAGGTCCTTGATGTTCTGTGCCTCTTTCTCGGGGTAAGGCTCACGCCAATAGGGAGAGCTGTGATAAGGGTCATCCTTAGGACCGTAAAGGTAGCTGTTCATCTTGAACTTGCCATAGAAGTCGATGAGTGATGTACGTACCTCGTGTGACCATGGAGCACCATAGAATCCTTCAACAACACCACGGTTGGGCATGTCGGGGTAGTCGTTGATTTGTGCATACGGCAATACACCGGGGTTAACCTTGTTCTCGAGCAACTGTTTCAAGGTTTCGATACCATAGAAAGCACCTCTTTCGTCATAACCAACGATGGTGATGCCTTTTTTGTCTATGTTAAGAATGTAGGCACCCGATACCTCTTTTACACCGTACTTCTTAGCTGCTTTTGCACCAAAATCAATAGTCAGTTTTGTGCCTTTTTTTACCTGTTTTACAAAAGAGAGCTCTTGTGTAAACTTCTTCTGTTTGTCTTTAATTACCAGTCCGTCATTGAATTGCAAAGTGTTGTCCCAACTGTATGTGAACACTTGCGGTGTGGGGTTAATGACTATGCCCTTGTGGTCTAACTTGTGTCCGGGGACAGGAAGAACATCCTGAACTTCGGAACGTTGCGAAGACAAATCAAATTCATCTTCTTGTGCTTGTGCATTTCCCAATGCAATAATGGACAATGCACCGGCAAAAAGCAATTTCTTGTAATTTACGATACTCATATTTATAAATTTAATGTGTTTGTTTTATGTCGATATATCATTGGTTGACAACTATATCAAATGTATGTAAAGGCTGATAGGTCGGATGATTTCATCAAACATCAGCGCTTCTTGCGAAGATACATAAATAATTGTTCATAAAAAGGATAAAAACAAAAATATTGCAAAAGAAGTATGAATTTGCTCTACTGCAAAAGATGGATGCAGCCGATGTTCTTATTGTGATTGATGATTATTTATAAGTACAGTTAATATATGATGGATATTTTTTAGTACCTTAGCAGAATATAAACAGATATAGACTATGATACGATTCGACTCAGATTATGTTGAAGGTGCGCATCCCGCCATACTTGATGCTCTTGTAAAGACAAATTTTGAACAGACAGCCGGCTATGGCGAGGACAAGTTCTGCGCTGAAGCACGCGACATCATACGTACTCACTGCGGAGACTCTACCCTCGGTGTACAGTTCCTTGTTGGCGGTACACAGGCCAATGTTACAGTTATCGATGCATTGCTGTATAGTTATCAAGGTGTCATATCAGCCGACAGCGGACACATAAACGTACACGAGACCGGTGCTCCCGAAGCTACAGGACATAAAGTGATTGCACTGCCGTCGAAGGATGGCCGTCTGTCGTTGCTGCAGATCAAGGAGTGCTACGAGGCGCATTGGAACGACCCTTCACACGAACATACGGTGCAGCCGGGAATGGTATATCTCTCCTGCCCTGCCGAGAATGGATTGATATATACAAAAGCCGAGTTGAAAGAAATATCAGACTATTGCCATGCCAACGGATTGTATCTCTTCATTGATGGTGCAAGAATGGGATATGGTCTGCAGGCTGTGAATTGTGATTTCACACTTGCCGACCTTGCCCGGTTGTGCGATGTCTTTTACATCGGAGGTACCAAAGTGGGTGCTCTGTTCGGCGAGGCTGTGGTGTTCAACAACAAAGAGATGCAGCGCAGTTTCAGATACGCAATAAAACAGCATGGCGGAATGCTTGCCAAAGGACGATTGTTGGGTATACAGTTTGCCGAACTGTTGAGAGGCGGAAACGACTGCCTCTATTTCAGGTTGGCAGCCCATGCAGTTGCTATGGCTGCAAGAATCAAAAAGAGCTTTAAGGATAGGGGTATCGAAATGTGGAACGACTCCACTACAAACATGCAATTCCCTATTTTGTCGAAAAAGCAGATAGAGTTCCTGTCACAGGAGTTCTCTTTTGAGCGTTGGGGTGTTCACGACAGTGAGCACGATGTTGTACGTTTCTGCACAAGCTGGGCTACACGCGAGGAGTCGGTTGAGAAACTGTGTAGAGCCATTGAATCAATGCCATCATGAACAACGATAAGATAAAAGCAGTACTTCGTTACTTGGACGAAAAGGGGTTGAAATACAGTTGGTATACGCACGAAGAGGCGCCTACGATAGAAATTGCAAGGAGCAGGTGGCATGCCGATGGCTCGAAACATTGCAAGAATCTTTTTTTTAGGAACCATAAGGGAAACAGGCACTATCTTGTTGTACTCGACTGTGAATACAACCTTGATATCCACGATCTTGAGAAACGTCTGCATCAGGGAAAATTGTCATTCGCATCGCCACATCGCATGGAGCGTTATCTGGGTTTGACACCCGGCTCGGTCTCTCCATTCGGATTGATAAATGATACCGATAATCATGTGCATCTTTTTCTTGATGCCAACCTGCAACAGCATGAGTCGCTAAGTTTTCATCCCAACGACAATCATGCTACAGTAGTCATTCCCAAAGAGGAATTCCTGAAATATCTGAATGAAGTAGGCAACAGCTACGAGTTCATTGAACTCTATTAATGCTGCTGCAGAACAAAGAATGCTATTATAGGTATTGCTGTAAAAGTACCATATAATGTTATGAGCAACAAGTGGACATCTGAAACAAGGTATCCACTTGTTGTGTATTGTGTAGATATCCAGTCACAGCTTCCTGCATTGCGTATCTTCTTGCACATTAACTTGTAGAGACGGTACATCAATACTCCTGTCAAGATACCTACAACAGTTCCTCCCAATATATCCCCGGGATAGTGTACTCCCAGATATATTCTTGAGTAGCAGTTAAGCAGTGCCCATATTGCCAGTGAAACAGAGAGTGCCCTGTTCTTTATAAGCAGCATTGCAAATGTTGCTATTCCGAATGAATTGGCTGCATGACTCGACATGAATCCGTATGAAGCACAACGGTAACCGTTTACAACATCCACTATGTACATCAGTTCGGGGTCGCGTGTTGGTCTGAATCTTTCAAATAACGGCTTGCATATTGTTGATGTTATTCCATCTGTTAACACGAATACCAATGCGATAATTACAACCAACAGCAGGAAGGTGTTTATGTTGTTGTTCTTTATGAGAACATAAAGCAGCACAATAGCGAGCGGAATCCACACTATGGTTGTTGTATAGACTGTCATGCAGCCATCCCAAAATAGTGAGTTGCTACCGTTGAGTGCAAGTAACAGATATTTGTCAATCTCTATCAGTTGTTCTATATTAAACATCGCGGTATTTTGTTGTCGTGTTATTGTGTGTCGTATAATATCAGATGCGCTCAATTGCAGTAACAGGTAACCACCCTACTGTGCCATCCTCCAGTTCAATCTCTTTCCAATTGTGCATGCTGTCGTCGATGATTTTCACCTTATGTCCCTCGTGTATAACAAAAAGGCTTGTACCCGATTCGTCCGGAGTACTCTTTGCTGTGATGCTGGGCTCAATAACGATAGCAGTGTTGCGGTTGGTAAGTCTCTCGTAGTGTGTGTATGCTGCAATATTGGCAAATATTGTAACGAAGAGTGTTACAATAGCTGTTGCGAATCCTATTTTGCGTATTGATATCCTGCTATTGAAAAGGAACAACAGAATTGAAACAAGCATCACCACAAATGCTACGATACCTATGATGCACCACGCATTCATGCCCATAAGGTTTATCAATGACTTTATCCACTCTACAAAGAATATCTTGAAGCCCTGTGATACCTTGTCTACTGTCTTGCTCTTTGCAAGTTCCAGATTGAAAATTATATTCTTGTCCGAAGGCGACAGGAGGAGTGCTCTCTCGTAGTTCAGTATAGCTTTTGCAATCTCTTCACTTTTATAGTATGCGTTACCCAAATTGTAGTAGAGATCGGCCGACTCATTGCCCGAATTAAGGACATTCTCATAGATGGCTATCGCTGTAGAATAATCTCCTTTGGCGTATGCACTGTCACCCAATGATACATTTACTGTTTGCGCTCCAATCTCTGCAGGCGTTGCAATATTGATTGAGTCTTGTGCAGCAACGAGGCATGGGAATATGGCGAGTAATATGTATGTTATTATCTGTTTCATTGCTTTCAAGGTTTATTTTTTAATACAATTCTCCATCTTGTCTATTATTGTGATAGACATCTTATATATATTCTCCATTGTTGCTGCAGCGTCACCGGGCGCGTATTGAGCAAATTCGGCCTCGCTTATCACTTTGGCAAGTTCCTCTATTTCATTATCAGCCACACCTTTCGCAGCAAGTTCTGCCTTAACATTATCCTTTGTGAGGCGCGATACAGGAATATTCAACTTGTCGCTGAGATAACCCCAAAGGGCTTTAAGTATCTCTTCGTAGAATTCACGTTCTTTCTTCTCTTTCAGCAACTTATTCGCAAGTTTAAGACGCTTGACTGCTACTTTGTTGGCCTTCTTGGTGCGCATGCGTGCTATGTTTGCATTCTCGGCAACCTGTTTGTAGTGGATGATGATATACACTATGAAAACGACGAACGGTATTACGTACCATAGCATCCATGTGAATGACGCAAACAGATAGTTGCCGCTCTTGTCGAGAGAGTGCTCACCTGTCTTTATGTATCGTATATCCTGTCCAAGCATCTTGAGTTCCTCTTTGCTTACGAATGATGCTACAGTCTCGTTGTTTTCGCCTTTGCCCTTGGCTACATCAAGTGTATAGCTTTCGGTCTCTATTGTCTTGTACGATTTGCTGTTGATGTCGAAATATGAGAATTTTATCGAAGGTATCGTATATACTCCTTCGTGTCGTGGTATAGCAAGATACTCCACAACCTTATTGCCTTGGAAACCCTCTCTTGTAAGCTTGAAGTGGTTATCTATCTTGGGGTCGTATACCTCGAAATCTTCAGGGAACTCAACTTCCGGGGTCTTTATGAGTTTCATGTTACCTGTACCCGATATCACCATGCGCAGAGTAACAGCCTCGTTTGATTTAAGCTCTGTGGTGCTGATGCTGCTTGTGACATTGAACTTGCCCACAGCTCCCGAGAACTTGGCTGGTTTGTTGGCTGGCAACACCGACACGTTGAGTTTAAGAGCCGGTGTCTTTACCTTTTTCTTGACCTCTACATATCTTGGTCCGCCGTTCATGAAGAAATCGAACGGGTCCATGCTGGCACCTGTCTGCATAGTCACTACCCCCTCGTATTCTACCGACGGTATCTCTATTTCACCGGCTTGCTGGGGGAAGAGTACATATTGACTCCATGTGATTACTCTGTAGTTGCGTCCGTTGTAGTGCTCAAGACTCCACTCTTTGTTCTGAGGCAAGCTCACCTCCTGAATCTGAAAACCTTTGAGGTCGGGCATCTTGCCGTTCAGTGCGGTAAGGTTTACAAGTGAATAAATTTTATATGTGAGCAACACTGCTTCCTGTTCAAAGACATTCTGCTTGTTCAGGGTCGCAGTCATAAAGAGTTCGTCCTTAGAGATATTGACCGATGAAGAGCTGTTGTTGCTGCGGCGTGTTCCCGAAGAACGCTGCGACGATTGTGAGGCTTTATCGGCAGGCAAGACCTTTATCTTTGCACTGTTCGACTTGTACTGCTTGCCGTCAACATCAATCGTTGCAACCGGAATGTTGAATGTACCCTCTTTCAAAGGTTGCAGAATGTAGTTGAAAGTAACGGTATGCGATGTCACGCTCTGTCCGTTAATCGAGTGCATACTCATTGATGTCGAACGGTTGGGACCCGATAGAATCTCAAAGTTTTCGAACGATACTCGGGGCTCTTTTACATTTCCCCTGTTTATGGTGTAGCTGACTCTGAAGTGCTGGTCAACTACAACTGCATCGGGTGCAGAGACAACAAATGACACCTCGTCGGCAACAGCTGCAGTAATTGTTGTCAGAACCAATATAGTGGCGAATAATAACCTTCTCATATCTAATTTATAATCGTCTGCTAAGATAATATAAAGTGATGAATTACACTATCAATGTTTTTGATTTACCAGTCTTTTTCGAGCTTGCGTCCCTGAATCTGCATCATTTTCTTGACTTTCTCCTGCACATCCTTTTCATCTTGCATAGCCGACTCCAACAATTGCTCTGCATTCTCCTGAGACATGTCGTTATTCTCTTGTTGCTGCTGTTGTTGCTGCTGATTCTGCTCTTGTTGCTGTTGTTCCTGTTGCTGCTCTTGCTGTTCCTGCTTTTGTTCCTGCTGCTGTTGTTGATCTTGCTGCTGGTCTTGCTGCTGGTCCTGTTGCTGATTCTTCAGTTGGTGCATGGCAACTGCCAAATTGTAGCGTGTCTCATTATCGTAAGGGTTGTTACGCAACGACATCTTATATGCCTCGACTGCATTTGCATAGTCTTTTGCAGCCTGCATCACTACTCCTGTATTATGATATATCTGTGCAAGGTTTTTCTTGTCTGTTTCGTACATTGCAGCAGTCTTGTACTCTTCAACCGCCTCTTCCCCTTTGTTCTGAAACAAAAGGGCATTACCCAAATTAAAGTGGGCATCGGCATCTTTATGGTTCAGTTCTATCGCCTTGCGATACTCTATTTCGGATTTGTCGAAAATGCTGTCGGCGTATATCTTGTTGCCGTTGCGCATATACTCGCGATAGGTACGCTGTGCATACGACGATGTGACTGATAACAAGGTAATCAATATATATATGTATCTCATAATCAGTGATATATCTTATTTTTGTTTACTAAAGAGTTTAATATTTCGTGTAAAACGGCTTTTGCCGGGCAGCACAAGGATATCAATTATCAAAAGCAGGAGCACTATCCATGCTACATGGAAGAACTGTTCATTGTATTCGGTATACACCTCGGATGTGACATCTGCTTTTGCCAATTTGTCAATCTCTTTCTGTAACAGTTTCTGTGCATTGTTGGTATTGTCGACCCTTATATATGCTCCATTGCCGGCGCGTGCTATGTTCTGGCTCATCTCTTCGTTGAGTCTTGTCATAACTATATTGCCATCTTTGTCTTTTCTATATTCATTGGCATTACCCGTTGGAATGGGAGCGCCATCGGCTGTTCCTACACCCAGCATATAAACAGCAATACCCTTCTCCGATGCTGCCTTTGCAGCATCTTCGGCACCGCCTTCGTGGTTTTCGCCATCGGTTATCACTATTATGGCTTTACCAACCTCTTCATTAGGTGTGAAGCTTTTCATTGCGAGATTTATGGCTGCTCCTATGTCTGTTCCCTGACGTGATATCAACGATGGTGTTATGCTCTCGAGGAACATTTTGGCTGATATGAAGTCATTTGTTATGGGCAACTGCACAAATGCATCACCGGCAAATACAATAAGTCCTACCTTGTCGTTCTCGAATTTGTCTATCAGTTTCGATATAATGTTCTTGGCCTTCTCCAAACGGTTGGGGGCAATATCCTCGGCAAGCATCGAATTGGAGATGTCCAATGCTATAACAGTCTCAATGCCCTGACGTGTTACGGTTTCTTTCTTTGAACCGAACTGAGGACGTGCAAGAACTACTATAAGGAATGCTATTGCAAACATTGATAACCAAAACTTTATACCCGGACGATAAGATGAGACATCGGGCATAAGGCTCTTCAGGAGTTCTGTATCACCATACTCCTTAAGATTCTTAAGTCTTCTGTAGTTGGAGTATATATATACTGCCAACAATAAAGGCAATACTATTAAGAGATATAAAAATTCGGGATTGGCAAATTTCATGGTTCAATACTTTATGGTATTTTGCGTAATATGGTATAACGTAGCAACAACTCGCACAATAATGATGCGAATGCCAATATAGCAAATATAAGGTATTCCTCTTCGCGGATAGAGAACTCCTTGACATTCATCTTGGTACGCTCAAGTTTGTCAATCTGCTCATATACCTCCTTGAGTTTCGTGTTGCTTGTTGCCCTGTAATAGTCGCCATCGGTTATATCTGCTATTTCGCTTAGAGTATTCTCATCGATCTCAACAGGAACTTTTATCACCTCGCCACCGTAGGGGTAAGGTGCAGTTCCATTTGTTCCTACACCAATGGTGTACACTCTTATTCCGAACTGCTTTGCTATTTCGGCTGCTGTCACAGGTGCTATTTCGCCCCTGTTGTTAGAGCCGTCGGTGAGCAGAATTATAACTTTCGACTTTGCCTTGCTCTCTTTCAAACGTGTAATGGCGTTTGCAACTCCCATGCCTATTGCAGTTCCATCTTCAATTATTCCTTGAGATGCAATGTCGCATTTCACTGAGTTCAACATGTTTAAGAGAACTGAGTGGTCTATTGTAAGCGGACACTGGGTAAAGCTCTCACCGGCAAAAATGGTAAGACCTATGTTGTCGGTAGGACGTCCGTTTATAAATTCTGCCGCTACCTGCTTGGCTGCCTCAATACGGTTCGGCTTCAGGTCCATTGCAAGCATACTTGTAGAAACATCCATTGCAAGCATGATGTCAATGCCCTCTACTTCGGTATTTTGCCAACGGTTGGTCGATTGGGGACGTGCCAGAACCAATATTACCATTGCTATGGTAAAGACGCGCAATGCAAATGGCAGATGTATTATATAATTCTTGTAGCTCTTGTTTCCCTGAATATATGGCGATATGGTTGACACTTTCAGTGATGGTGTCAGTTTATACCCTCTGAGAATGTACCATATAACATATCCTATAAGTGGGATAAATAGCAGCAGGTATCCTATATTTGAAAAGACCATATTCTTTTAGCTTATAAGGTAGTAAATATCCATTATGAACAGTATCAGTAGCAGTACAGATACTATTGACAATAATACTATAGACAACATCAGCAGACGTTTTGCCTTTGCCGAACGTTTGTTAACCACCCTTTTCTCTGTTGGCTGGGGATTTTCGTCCACATTCTCGGGCTTTGTCTCATTGATAAACTCTATTGCGTTGGCAAGATTTCTGTCGTTCTCGTTCATCGGCGGGTTGAACTTTGCAAACTTCACAAGGTCGGCAGTTGAGAGAATCTCTCTCAATTCGCTGATGCTCTCTTTGTCTTTTATCTTCAGAAGGTTGTCAATAATCTCCGATGTAGTCATTTCTGTGGCATTGAATGAGAACCTCTCACTCAGATAGGTGCGGAGCGCATCAGTAAGTATTGTATAATACTCTTTGCTGTTGCCGCTTGTGCGCCACTCGCTATTGCTCTTTATCTGCTCCATCTCTTTCAAGGCCACAACGTGTGCCGGGAGTTTCGGCTTTACCTTAATGATTCTTATAATGGGCTTGTTGTTTCGGTAACGAATTATTACCCACACAAGAGCCGATGCGAATATTGCAAGCAGCACAAAATATATTACGCTGCTTTGTACATCACCCCATTGCAGGTCTACTTTCCATATATCCTTGGGGCCAAAGAACTGGTCGAGCTTTGTTGTGTCTACGGGGAATGTATACACAGCCATAGCAAGTTCCTGCGAGTAGTAAGGCTCTCCTTCAACCATTACCTCAAATGGAGGGATGACATAGATGGCTGTATCGAACGAGGTTACAACATATTCGTGTGTAACAGAGATACGTTTGCCGTCATTCAATATCTGGGTATCCTTCAATGCCTCGACTATTTCGATGCCTTTTGTGATTTCTTCATCGAACAGAGGCATCGAGAGGCGTTTATTGGCATCACAGCTTACTTTCAGCTTTATTCGCGACTGCTCGCCAATAAGCCTTTGTACAGAGTCAATCTCGGCATTTACCACAACATTCTGTGCATGCGCGTTATTGCACAGAATTATAAGTATTGCAAATATGTATAATAATCTTTTCATCAATAATGTTTCTTTATGACAAAGCATCGTGTTATCCACGTTGTGCAAAAAGATTCATAAGAGCCTTGACATAATCTCCATCGGTGCGTACCGATACCGAGTCCACCCTGCTCTTCTTGAATGTTTCATTCATCATGCGGCTGTTGTTCTGCCACCATTCGCGCTGTGCCTTTTGTACCGATGGCGACGAGGTGTCGATATATACCTCTTGTCCGCTTTCGGCATCTTGCATCTTCATGAGTCCTATCTTGGGCAACTCGACCAGACGTCTGTCATATACCTGAATTGCTACGACATCGTGTTTGCGGTTGGCAATGGTCAGTGCGTTCTTATAATTGTGCTCGGCAATAAAGTCACTTAGCAGAAACGCTGTGCAACGTTTCTTTAGGGCATTGGTAAGGAATTCCAATGGCAATCTGATATCTGTGCTGTTGCTCTCGGGCTCAAAGTTCAGCAGTTCGCGTATGATGTAGAGAATGTGCTTACGTCCTTTCTGAGGAGGTATGAACTTCTCTATTCTGTCCGAGAAGAATATGACACCAATCTTGTCGTTATTCTGTATTGCAGCAAAGGCAATTGTAGCTGCAATCTCGGTGAGCATATCGCGCTTGGTCTGTTTTATTGTTCCAAAATCGAGACTCTGCGACACGTCGATGAGCAACATTACAGTAAGCTCACGCTCCTCTTCAAATACCTTGACAAACGGCTTATTGAATCGTGCTGTCACATTCCAGTCAATGTCACGCACGTCGTCACCGTATTGGTATTCGCGCACTTCGCTGAACGACATACCACGTCCTTTAAAGGCACTGTGGTATTGTCCTGCAAAGATGTTGTGCGACAATCCACGTGTCTTTATCTCAATTCTGCGAACCTTTTTTATGAGTTCAGTAGTCTCCATATTGGGTTAAGGTACCTCGACTCTGTTTAGGATTTGGCTTACTATTTCGTCTGATGTCAAATTGCTTGCCTCGGCCTCATAGCTCAAGCCGATGCGGTGGCGGAGAACATCGTGTGCAACGGCACGTACATCCTCGGGGATAACATATCCGCGACGTTTGATGAATGCGTATGCGCGTGATGCCAGAGCAAGGTTTATTGATGCACGGGGCGATGCTCCGAACGAAATCATATCCTTAAGCTCTTTCATGCCATATTTGTCGGGGTAACGTGTTGCGAATACAATGTCGGCAATATATTGTTCAATCTTCTCGTCGAGATAAACCTGACGCACCACTTTACGCGCCTCGATGATTTCCTGTGGCTTGAGTATGGGACGTACGGTTATCTTCTCGCCTGTGATATTCTGGCGTATAATTCGTTTCTCTTCAGACAACTCGGGATAGCCGATTACAACCTTAAGCATGAAACGGTCGACCTGTGCCTCGGGGAGCGGATACGTACCCTCCTGCTCAATAGGGTTCTGTGTAGCCAGCACAAGGAAGGGCTCGGGTAAACGGAAGGTCTCCTTGCCTATTGTTACCTGACGCTCCTGCATAGCCTCGAGCAATGCACTCTGTACCTTTGCAGGTGCACGGTTGATCTCATCGGCCAAAACAAAGTTGGCAAATACCGGACCTTTGCTCGATTTGAACTCTTCATCCTTTTGACTATATACCATAGTACCGATTACGTCGGCAGGAAGCAGGTCGGGGGTGAACTGGATTCTGCTGAAATCGGCATCAATAAGATTCGACAATGTCTTTATAGCAAGTGTCTTTGCCAAGCCCGGAACACCCTCGAGCAATACGTGACCATCGGCCAAAAGTCCTATGAGCAACGACTCTACAAGATGTTTCTGTCCTACGATAACTTGGTCCATTCCTGCTTGCAGATTGGTTACAAAACCACTCTGTCTTTCAATCATTTCGTTCAATTCGCGAATGTCTATTGTTGCATTCATAATCTGTTATATTATTTTGTTTGTTCTTTCTGCAAAAGTACGGTTTTATATTAACTAAAAGAGTTAATTTTTTCAAAATAGACTTAATGTCTGTTTGTATTAAGAAAACTTAACTCTGAGCTACTTGACAGGCTCAAGATTGGGGATAAGAATCTCCATTCCTATCTCGAGGCTGTTGAAATTTTTCATTTTGTTATAGTTGACTATATATGGCCAGAAGCGTTTGTCGTTATAATATATATATGATATTTTCACAAGTGTCTCATCGAGGCCCACTCTGTGTACTGCCATAGTTCCATCGGCCTTATAGTCTGTTGTATCAGATATGCTTATATCCGACAGTTTTCTCTGTTTAAGCTCCTCAATCAGAACGAATTCCCTCTTCTTTGGCTCCTCGGGTTTTATCGTGTCAATTTTAGCAATATCTTTTACAACGGTGTCAAGCGGCAGAACAGATGCAGTTTCGTTTTTACATGCAGTGGTGTTGCTGCTGTCACCGCTGTTTTCTGCAAAGAAAAGGTATGCAGTTGCACCTATTGACAATAATATAAGAGGTAATATAATATATATCTTCTTAAATGATTTGTCTGTTTTTACAACATCATTGCCTGTCAGAGCATCTTCTTTATTTATCTCCTCCTGTGTCTCTTCTTTACTCTCTATATTTTCAACTTCTGAACTTTCATCAGGCTCAACAGGGTTGTCATCAGATGCTTTGTCGTCTTCGTCGGTTGCCTCATCTGAAATCCCTGCGTTGTCTTCAGTTTTGTCTTCGTCTGTTATATCAGTATTCTCTTTTGTTGTCTGTTCTGCGTCTGTTCCGCTCTCTACGGGAGTGTTGTCCGCTCTCTCTTCAATCTCTTTATCACTCTCGGCAACATCAGTAGATGCTTCAACCTCTTCAATATCTTCATCAATATAATCGTCGCTTACCTCAACCGGCTCAAACATGGCAAAGGGTTGGTTTACTTTCTCCTTTAATGTGTCGGTTGGTGTAAATGTGATTTTCTTGTGACCTTTTATCTCAATCTTCTCACCGGTATTTACGTTTACACTGTTTCGGCTGGCAACATCAACCATTTTGAATGTGCCTAAATTGTTTATTTTTACAATACCCTCTTTTTCGAGCCCCTCTATAAGAAGTTCGAAAAAGTTCTTTGTAAAGATATCGCTCTTGGATGCCGATATCCTGCTCTTTTCGGCAAGCTGCGTGCTCAGGTCGGAATGGTTCAGTTTCTCATCCATGGTTTACTCCTCTATATCTTTAAACTTATCCTTGAGCTTTGCGCTTGGGCGAAAGGCCGGTACTATCTTTGGTGGAATGAGCATACGTTGTCCGGTCTTGGGATTTACAGATATCCTTTCGCGACGCATCTTCACTTCAAATACTCCGAATCCCGAGATATTTATCTGGTCGTTGTTCTTAAGCGATTCTGTTATAGTGTCAACGAGCATATCGACCATTTCCGATGTTTCGGCTATGGTCGATTTTGTCCGTTGCGCAAGCTTGCCTATGAATTCCTTGTTATTCATTATGTATGCTCCAAAAAAGTAGATTACAATGCTTTACCCATCAGATCGAATTCGGTAGCATCATAGATGCTTACATTGTAGAAACCGCCGATTTCGAGTGTCTTGTCAGAAACGGGTATCAGTACCTCGGTGTCAACATCGGGAGAGTCGAATTCGGTACGTCCTATGTAGTAATCGCCTTCTACCCTGTCGATAATGGTTTTGTAGACATTGTCGACCTTATTATAATTAATATTTGTCGATATGCGTTGCTGTACCTCCATCAAACGGTCGAGACGCTCTTGTTTCTTCTTTTTCGATACGTTGTCGCGATAATTGAGTGCAGCATATGTGCCATCCTCTTCGCTGTATGCAAAAGCACCGAGACGTTCGAATTTCGCCCACTTCACAAACTCTATCAGCTCTTCGAAATCCTTCTCAGTCTCGCCCGGGAAACCTACCATCATGGTTGTACGCAGGTGAATTCCGGGAACCTCGGCACGCATCTTCTCTATAAGCTCGTATGTCTCCTCTTTTGTTACATGACGCAGCATCTTCTTCAATATCTTTGTGCTGACATGCTGCAATGCTATATCGAGGTATTTGCACACATTATCTTTCTCGCGCATCACACGCAATAGGTCCATGGGGAAATTTGACGGATAGGCATAGTGCAGGCGTATCCACTCAACGCCTTCTATGTCGGCAATCCTCTCTACAAGTTCTGCGATTGACTGTTTCTTGTACAGGTCGACACCATAGAATGTGAGTTCTTGTGCAATAATCTGGAACTCTTTGACTCCTTGCGACACAAGATAACGTACCTCCTGCTCAATCTCTTCGATGGGACGCGATACATGCGAGCCTGTTATTATGGGAATTGCACAATAGGCACATCTGCGGTTACATCCCTCTGATATCTTTAAAAAGGCATAGTGCGAAGGTGTTGTCAGAACACGTTCCTGTGAAATAGTGTCGTCATATCTGTGCTGCAGGTCGTTCAACAGCTCGTTCCAATTGAACTTGCCATAGAACTTGTCTACCTGAGCAATCTCTTCGCGCAGTTCATGCAGATAGCGCTCCGATAGACAACCCATAACATACAGCTTGTTAAGGTCGCCCTGCTCCTTACGCTGGCAAAACTCAAGAATCATATTTATTGACTCCTCTTTTGCATCGCCAATAAATCCGCATGTGTTTATTACGGCAATCTCACCCTCTGGGGTCTCACTGTCGTGTGTCACTTCATATCCACACTCCTGAAGCTGTCGCATAAGACGCTCCGAATCGACCAGATTCTTTGAGCATCCCATTGTTATTATGTCAATTCTGCCTTTAATCATTTTATCCGAAAAGTGAATCCACGAATGCTACGCGATTGAATATTTGCAGATGCTCCATACCTTCGCCAAGACCGATGTATTTTACAGGTATCTTGAACTGGTCGCTTATGCCTATGACAACACCACCTTTGGCTGTACCATCGAGCTTTGTTATTGCAAGTGATGTAACCTCGGTTGCTTTGGTAAACTGCTTGGCCTGTTCAAAGGCATTCTGTCCGGTAGAGCCGTCGAGAACAAGAAGAACATCATTTGGCGCATCGGGCAACACTTTCTTCATTACGTTCTTGATTTTTGTCAGCTCGTTCATAAGACCCACTTTGTTGTGCAGACGGCCGGCTGTGTCTATTATTACAACATCTGCATTGTTCGCAACAGCCGACGACAGAGTGTCAAATGCCACTGAAGCAGGGTCAGAACCCATATTCTGCTTTACTACAGGAACATCGGCGCGGCGTCCCCACTCTACAAGCTGTTCAACAGCTGCAGCGCGGAAGGTGTCGGCTGCACCAAGATATACTTTTTTGCCGGCTTTCTTGAACTGATGTGCTAACTTGCCTATAGTGGTAGTCTTTCCCACTCCGTTGACACCTACAACCATTATTACGTAGGGCTTGCCGGGTGTTGTGGGGAAATCGAATGTACCGTTGTCATCGGTGTTGTTCTCCATCAGTAGCGCCGCTATCTCCTCTTTGAGCAGTTTGTTAAGTTCCTTGGTGTTCATGAACTTATCGCGTGCAGCACGTGATTCGATGCGCTCTATTATCTTAAGTGTTGTGTCAACACCTACGTCCGAGGTAACCAATACCTCCTCGAGGTTGTCGAGTACCTCGTCATCAATCTGTGTCTTTCCTACGATAGCGCGTGCTATCTTGCCGAACACACTCTCTTTGGTCTTTGACAATCCGCTGTCAAGAACCTCTTTCTTATCTTTAGTAAAAAAATCAAAAAATCCCATTCTAATATTCTTTAATCGAGTTTAAGCACTGCGAGGAATGCCTTCTGTGGCACCTCTACGTTACCAATCTGTTTCATGCGCTTTTTACCTTTCTTCTGTTTCTCCAATAGCTTGCGTTTACGCGATACGTCACCACCGTAGCACTTTGCAGTCACGTCCTTACGCACCTGCTTGATTGTTTCGCGAGCGATGATTTTTGTGCCTATTGCAGCCTGCAGTGCAATGTCGAACTGCTGTCTGGGGATAAGCTCACGCAACTTTTCGCACATCTGACGTCCAAGACCGTAAGCGTTGTCGACATGTGTAAGCGTAGACAAGGCATCTACAGGCTCGCCATTGAGCAATATATCGAGTTTTATAAGTTTCGATGTGCGGAAGCCTGCAGGGTGATAGTCGAATGAAGCGTAACCCTTGGACATGCTCTTGAGCTTGTCGTAGAAATCGATTACAATTTCGCCAAGCGGCAACAGGAAATTGATATCTACGCGGTTACCTGTAATGAATTCCTGTTTCAGCAATTCACCACGTTTACCAAGACATAGGGTCATGATAGGGCCGATATAATCGGCGCGTGTGATAATGCTTGCATGTATGTATGGCTCTTCGATGTGGTCGATAAGTGTCTGGTCGGGCATCCCACCGGGGTTATGTACCTCCTGAACACCGCCCTGCTTGTCGTATACCATATACGATACGTTAGGCACAGTGGTTATTACACTCATGTCGAATTCGCGGTCGAGACGTTCCTGAACAATCTCCATGTGCAACAATCCCAAGAAACCGCATCTGAAACCGAATCCCAATGCCGCTGATGACTCGGGAGTAAATGTCAGAGAGGCATCGTTCAACTGCAGTTTCTCGAGCGAAGAGCGCAAATCTTCATAATCCTCGGCATCTATTGGATATACACCGGCAAAGACCATCGGTTTAACCTCTTCGAATCCCGAAATAGCCGATTCACATGGACGCGAAATGTGTGTGATTGTATCGCCGACCTTTACCTCGCGCGAGGTTTTGATACCCGAAATGATATATCCTACATCACCGGTGCGAAGCTCTGCTCGTGGCGACAGTTCCATCTTGAGTACTCCAATCTCGTCGGCATCATACTCCTTGCCTGTATTGAAGAACTTCACTTTGTCGCCTTTTCTCAACACACCGTTGGTAATCTTGAAGTATGCGATGATTCCGCGGAACGAGTTGAACACTGAGTCGAAAATAAGAGCCTGCAAAGGTGCGTTTTCATCACCTTTAGGTGCAGGGATACGCTCAACTACGGCATTCAGTATATCTTCTACTCCCATACCGGTCTTACCCGACGCTTCAATTATGTCATCGCGGTCGCAGCCGATAAGATCGACAATCTCGTCCTTTACCTCCTCGGGCATGGCATTTATCATGTCACATTTGTTTATGACAGGTATAATCTCCAGATTCTGGTCTATTGCCATGTATAGGTTCGATATAGTCTGCGCCTGCACACCTTGTGTGGCATCAACTACCAGCAAAGCACCTTCACATGCGGCTATAGAGCGCGATACCTCGTATGAGAAGTCAACGTGTCCCGGAGTGTCAATCAGGTTAAGTATATATTTCTCCCCTTTGTAATTATACTCCATCTGAATGGCGTGGCTCTTAATGGTGATTCCACGCTCCTTTTCAAGGTCCATGTTGTCGAGCATCTGACCTTCGGTTACCTGAATGGTTTTTGTTGTCTCAAGCAGACGGTCGGCCAGTGTTGATTTTCCGTGGTCAATGTGAGCAATAATACAAAAGTTTCTTATTTTTTCCATATCTCTTTGTCGATATTAATTTATCAAAAAAGCGGTGCAATAATACAAAATTCCGCCACTATACATTTTCAGCCGCGAAGATACACAAAAAAATCCAATTCTTTATTAATAATTATATTATATATATAACAAAAAAAGAGTCGGTATTGATTATAGTCATTCTTTTCAGACGGTCGTAGTAGATTAGAATAAAAAATCAGCGACGCAAAAGCGTCGCTGATGTAAAATATTTTCAAATGAAATTTTTATTTGAAAAGTCCTTTCGCTTTATTGAAAAGATCTGTTACTGCATCTTTCTTCTTGTCTGAACCATTGGACGAATTCTCATCGTTTGCATCTTCTTTTTCTTTGCTCTTGTCACCGCCGCCAAGCAGCTTGCTTATAGCATTTTCAGCAGCTTTTGTCGCAGCTTTCTTGGCCAATGATTCAAGATCTATACCCACCTTTGGCGATGTGAATGTTCCGCCGATTGTCATGTCTACAGTTCCCAAATCGGCAACTTTGCCGGCTGATGCAGGTATGGTTATTTCGCCACGGTAGTCAATAGTCTGATCCAGACCTGTAGTTCCCGAGAGTTTCATCTTGTAATCTCCAAGCTTGATATCAAAGGGTTTAGTCTCTACTCTACCGTCTTTGATTGTGAATTCAATATTAAGGTCTTTAACCTTTGTATCTTTCAAAGAAGGCTTTTTGAGAATATCGGCAACTTGTTGGATTGCACCTACATTGTTCAAGCTCAAATCCTTTGTATTCAAAGCACCCGAACCTGTCAGGCTTGAGATTACAGGACTCATTGTCGAATCGAGTTTGGTGTTCAAGCTCATGCTTCCCGAGAATGTTCCGGTGAGTCCGCTGAAGACAGGGGCAAGCTTGCGAACTACGTTCAAATCTTCATATGCCTGTGCAAATACAATCTCATTAAGCTTGAATGATGCATCGAACAGAGGCTCGCTACCGGAGGGTGCATTGTAAAAACCATTTACCACAACATTGCCTCCCATAGTATTTAATGAAAGGTTTTTCATGTCAACTTTTCCATTCTTCACAACAAGCACACCATTGAGGTTGTTGAATTTCATATTGTCAAAAAGAACCTCTTTGAAGTCGGCTTGCATGTTGAAATCGATATTCTCGGGGATGTAGATTACTCCCATTGCCACTGTGTCGGCTGCTACAACCTCTTCGCTTGCTGCAACTGCTGTAGTGTCGCCGGCAGTCATAAAGTCGTTCAGATTAAACTTGTTGCTCTTAATATTGAGTGAACCTTTCAAAGTGGTACCTTTGAGTGCAAATCCAAGATAGTTCTCGAACTTGCTGTCGAATGTGACATCATTGTCACCTATGTTTACAGTAGTCTGGCTCAGCTGTACATAGCGTGGTGTAAATGCAAGCACCGAATTCTTTATCTCAATATTGGGCATATCGCTCATCTCGAGGTTCATTCCATTCAGTTTTACACTACCTGTAGCCTTTACTTTTTCGTATTGCTCTTTTTCGATGTATGACATGCGGCCATTGACACTGAGGTCGGCATCTACTACACCGTTCAACTGCATATCCTCAAGAGGATATATATCCTTTATCTTCCCCAAATCGAGTTTACCTTTAGCTGCCACATCGAACTGCATATCGCTTATAGGCGTATTCAGCGCAACCGACATGCTGAAAGGATTACCTGCCATAACCATGTTAAATGGTGATATATTCACAGTTGTAGCATCTATTGAGCCTCCGGGGTTATTTACTTTTGCAAGGATGTTTATCTTGTCAACTCCGGCAGGCAAAGAGGGATACTGGAACATTGCATCCTTTACATCGAGTGCAACATCGAACTGCGGCATTGTATCCTCGCCCTTCAGTTCACCCTTTGCGTATGCAGTGAGTGTAACCGCTCCATTGGCCTTTAGTCCCTCGAAGTCTTTTGCATATATTGCCGGAATCAATGAAAGTATGTCCTTAAAATCAATTTTGTTGCTATTGAGCTTCAAATCCATATCCATACCTTCATCGGTGAGTGCCACCCAACCGTCAACAGCCGCCTTTATAGCATTGAGTTCTATGGTATTCTCGTTAAGTGTAAACTTATTGTTCTCAAGGTCGGCATCAATGTTCATATCTGCTGCAATCTTGGCCTTGTTCAGGAAGGGAACGCCGTCCATTTTAAAGGTAAGAGCTTTTATACCGGCTTCGAGCCCAAGAAGTGTACGGCTGCTGCCAAAATCGCCCGAACATTTTACATCCATATTCTCTATCTGTGCATACATGTTCGACGCTCTGTCGTCATATATCACATTGAAATCGTTCAAAGCGAACTCCTGCAATTTGATGCGAAATGCAACTGCTGCTGTGTCTACGGGCTCTTCCACCTCTTCAGCATCTGTCGCCTTCATCACGTCCCAATTGACTGTGCTGTCGGGGAGTACAATTGCTTTCACAGATATACCATCGAGCAATACCCTTTGTATATCGTAACCCTCGTCTCCGAACAATGACATAAGATTTACTGCAGCTGTGATTTCATTGGCAGCAACAAGAGTATCGTTCTCGAACTCTCCTACCCCTTTTAGGTAGAAATCTTCAAGAGTAAGCGATGCCAATGGAAAGTTTCTTATAAGGCTTATGTCCAGATTACCAAAGTCGAATTGTGCGTTAAGCATCTTATTACCCTCTTCTTTTATGAGAGTCTCAATCTTATCCTTGAACAGATATGGTACGGCTGTAAGAACAAGTACAACAACGATTATTATCGCTGTCAGGATTTTAAGTAACTTCTTCATTGTTGTATGATATTAGTATTTATGTCACAAAAATATATAAATATGTAGTTTCTCAAACAAAATATATTAATTAAATGTGCTTTATTTATCAATTTATAATCTTCGGGGTGTCGTGATTGTATGGTTGGCAAAGATATTGGGTTGCACCATATCCGAACCAATAGCCCAGTCCACCTTTGATATTTGAATATACATTATTGGTGTATCTGAAAATAGAATTCTGTCCTACCTCGATGTAGTTTTTATATTCATTCCAAAAGTTGTATGCTATGCTGTCGGTCTGGGTAAATTTTACAAGCAGCATCTCACTACCATCAAGTTGATAATCGTCATCCTCTTTGTTCTGTATCGATTTACCTATGCTTATTGGTACCTCAAGAGGAAATTCAAAATTAGCATCGTCTACTACTGCCATGTTTGACGACAGATACATGCTGTCCCTGTCAATCATACGTACAAAGAATTTATAGTAGTTCTTTTCGTCGGGGTTGTCATTTATTACGGCTTTCAGATTATAGTTGCCATCACTATTGTCTGTTATAAAACGCTCGACATATACCCTCTCGGGGATTTCTGTCTCTGCCTCTACAAAATGCTCCTCGTAGCTTACTGTCAATTTATATCTCTTTCCCGATTCACCTCGCAAATGGCTTGTTGTATATATGTATGGCGGAAAATATGACGAGTTTGTCTTACCGGTCAGTATCACTTCATCAACTCCATCAGATACAGTTACCTTAGCCCATTTGATGACTCTGTCGTTGAGCGTACTTATATCGGCATATTGACTTGAAATAGGAACACTTTCTGTTACTATCACAACAGGGAACCCTCCATCATCAATCCACCCTTCTACTACCAACCGAGGTGGATGATTTTCAAAAACATCCTCATTGCAAGCTACAAACGAGAATAGCATGAACAGTATATAACAAATCTTTTTCATCAGAACTTATAATAATAACTTATTGATGGCAATATGCGTGACAGGAATGAAACACCGCGAAGGGCATATCCTCCTTCGTACACTTTAAATCTATAATATAGTGAGTTTGACATGAACAGCGCATTATAAAGCGATATGTTTATTCCAGAAGTTTTGTCATCTGTATTTACAATATCATAGTTGAATGACAAATCCAGTCGCATGTAGGGCTTGAGACGTGCAGCATTGTGCTCGTCGAATTCGGTTATAACGTTGCCGTTTATAATGTAGAAATATTTTGGAACAGTAAAAGGTGTTCCTGATGCGAATATGAGGTTTGCACCAATATCCATTTTCTTATTTATGCGATAGGCTACAACACTGTTGAGTTCATGCACACGTTCGTGATTGGCAGGGAACCATTTGTCTCCTAATGTATCGAATTTGCGCAAAGCGCGTCCGTATGAATATGCCAGCCAACCGGTAAGCCGTCCACTACATTTGTTTATGCTTATATTGACTCCATAGTTATACCCTTTACCATGTAACAGATTGTTGTTGAGGTTGTATTCGGTATTCAACAGGTCAAGAGGCGATGAGTTATACTCTATCTGGTTATATAGTTTCTTATAATACAATTCCAAATCAATTGTATATTTTGATTCAAGCAAATCCCTTTTGTATATCAACTGCAGGTTGTGTGCTATCTGCGGTCTGTTCTTTTTGTTGCTTCCGAACCAGAATTCAACAGGGAAACCGATGTTCGTAAATCCACAATTCAGCAGGTACTGATGTTGTTTTGTATAAATAAAATATAATTCTCCCAAATATGCCTCTTTATATGTCAACGAAGCCGAAGGATTAAGCGACGAATACGAGTAATTCTCCTCGCTGTTATGGTAATAATCGCCTTTAATAGCTATATCGTAAGAGATATTATCTGTTATTTTTCCTGCATATTCCGCATATCCCGACAATTCTATTGCCTGTTGTTGCCTTACACTGTTTTTATGGATATTGTATGAGTCTATTTTGGGATCTTGCGGTGATATATGATGCTTGATAACATTTATTCCGAAATCTATATTATCAATTTTTGCGTCAATTTTATATCCGAAGTCATATATGCCAGAAGGGAGTCTGAAATCGTATTTCCCTCTCATCTGCATACGGTTGTAATAGCCGGTATAGTAGATGCTCTGCTTTACTTTATTATTACCCTTTTCATATTCCCAATGTGCAGCTGCAAGCATGTTGCCCCATCTCATTGTTGTGTTGTAATAGAGTTCACTGCCCTTGTCTTTTAAGGTGGCATTGTCGTTGCCAGTGTAGAAATCTATATATAATCTGTGATTCTTGTTTATATTATTCAGATATGTAAGATTGAGGTCTGAGAATGAATATTCCAGTTTGCTTCCGTCTATTTCGAGAAGTGAGCCATATAACAGATTTAGATACGAAAGTCGTAACGATGCAAACAGTGCCGAATTTTCGTTTATTGGAACTCTTATTGTTCCTTGCGACGACATTAGCCCCACTGA
>CAJGCJ010000020.1 GCA_904501775.1 uncultured Bacteroidaceae bacterium
AGGTGCATCACTGGTATTCGAGAAAGTGGATAATTCCACATTTCGAAACAACCTTGTTATGCTTGATGGCGATTTGCCTGCTATTATTGCAAACTTATTGTTAGAGCAGCTAAATACCGGTGTTTCAACATTGAAAGAATTGGCGGACAAGATTACAGAAACTAATCCTTTGAAATACGATGTGGAGCAGGCTTCTCCATTCTATGCCTACAAAATCAAACATCTATTAACTTCGGCAGCATTGGGTATGATGCCGGCAACAGCATGGAGTGGCAAGTTTGATGCTAATGGCGGCTATCTGGTAGTTAAAAAGGATGGTGAGATACTTTGCTACCACTTCTATGACCGCAATAGATTTGAGGATTATTTATTCTCAAATGCCTATTTGGAACGTTCAAGTACAACTCGCCATGAGTATGCTTCTATTGTAAAAGAGGCAGATGGCTCTTTGTCTTTCAAGTTGAATTTTCAGGTTAGATTAAAGTAAACTTTGTGGGTGAGCAATAAAAAACAGCATTCCGTTGCTGAAGTACGTCAAATAAAAGCAATAGCTACACTTTGCTTAACGAGAAATCAAAACGCAAGCCACCTTCGGGGCGATTGGTGGCAATTATAGTACCACCATGGAATTGAACAGCGTGTTTTACAATTGCAAGTCCAAGGCCTGTGCCCCCTATTCGGCGCGAACGTCCTTTGTCTACACGATAGAAACGTTCAAACAGTCGCGGAAGCTGTTTCTCTTCAACACCGCAGCCGTCATCTTCGAAACGTATTCTGTAACATTTTTCATTGTTTTCTATCAATGATATGTATATATTTTTTCCTCCGGAATAGGCAATGGCATTCTCGGTCAGATTGCGAAAGATGGATACTATCAACGAGAGGTTTCCATCTATTGTAACTTGCTCATTGAAATTCGTATGCAGATTGAAACGCTCTTCCTCGGGCATAATATTCAGTTCGCCTGCTATTTCGTCTATTATATTATTAATAATAATAGGCTCCTTTGTTATCAGTTGGTTTCCATCTTCCATACGGGTTATTAGTGAAACATCGCACAGCAGTCGGCGCAGACGCTCATTATGGGTATAGCATCTCTCTATGAGTTCCATACGTTTCTCTTCACTCAGATTGATACCCGAAAGCAGTGTCTCAAGACAAACCTGTATTGATGCAACAGGGGTCTTAAGTTCGTGGTTTATATTGTTTGTGAGCTCTCTTTTAATACGAATCTTCTCTTGCTCTTTGCGCATTGCCGTTTCATGGGCTATGTCGCGGTCTTTTACAGTCTGCTGCCATTGGGCATAGAGCTTTACAATATGATTTGATATAGAGCCCAATTCGTCATTTGAAAAGGACTCTTCTTCATCAAACGACTCACCCTTTTCAGCTTTTGCTGCAAACCTATTGAGTCGTTCTATATTCTTACCCAGTCTTCTGGCTGCAAAATAGGCAAGGGTACTCATGATAAGACTGACAAGAATAATAACTCCCAAAAATGATCTGTCGGCCCTTAAGACTTTTTTTAATGAGGATGAATAAGGAATGGCCGTACGCACAATGTAGTTTTTACCTTTTGTGGCAGAATAGAAGTATTCGCGGCCGTCACTTGTCGATTGACGTCCTATGTGATAGGCTGCACCTTTTTTTAAGGCCTTGTCAACCTCAGGGCGCATACGATGGTTATCGAGCGAATCAAGTGAAATCATATTGTCATAAACAACATCGCCCGAAGTCGTTATTACTGATACGCGCACATCTTCAAAAGGTTGTTCATTAGACTTAATATACTCATCGCACGATAGTCCGCTATCTATCGCTTTAATTATAAGAGTATTGTATAGTTGAAGTCTTGCATTCAGAGAATCGGACTTGTATTGTTTTTCTCGAGTATATTGAAAACCGATAAAACATACTACTATCGTCCACGAGAATGCAAGCAACATCAAGAAAAGTCGACTGTGATATGAGAGTTTAATTGCGAAAGCCATAGCCGAAACCTGAGCGTGTAACAATATATGAACCGTAGACACCTATCTTTGAGCGCAGGCGTGTGATGTTTACATCAATGGTCCTGTCAAGAACAACAACTTCGTCGCTCCACACTTTGCCGAGTATCTGTTCGCGAGATAGAATCTTGCCGCGATGAGAAATTAGATAAGCAAGCAGTTCAAACTCTTTTTTAGCGAGCTTGGTCTCTACCCCGTCAACAATACAACGTTTGAATTCCAAATCGAGTTGTAGTCCCTCGACTTGCAGAATATTGGATTTGTTTGCAGACGGATTGTGTATCTTCGTTCCCGAAGTACGGCGTAATACGCTCTTTACACGTGCAATGACATTGCGCACTGTATATGGCTTCATTATGTAGTCATCTGCTCCAATGTTCAGTCCCATGACCATATCATCCTCTGTATCGCGGGCTGTACAGAATATAATAGGGATATCAGTTGTATTTACATCGGCCTTCAGCATCTTCGCCATCTTTATTCCGCTAATCTCACCCATCATTATATCGAGAAGGATAATAGAATATTGTTTCAGATCAAGAGCCAATGCTTGTTCGGCGCTGAAAGCAATATCTACATCATAACCCTCATTCTCAAGGTTAAGCTGAAGAACCTCACATAGAGTCTCTTCATCATCCACTATCAAAATACGTTCAGTTGCCATGTTTCTTTTATTTTTCTTGAGCACAAAAGTATGCAGAATATTTGATTCTTCTAATATCAGAAAAAAGATTTAATAAAAATGTAACATTTGATTCTTTGGCATAACCTACAAATTGCCATGTAGCATCTTCTTTAATAAAAACCTAACATTTTTGTAACATTTATGAAACATTATTTTAAGTTCTTTGCAACGAGAAAATAAATTAATTAATCGTATGAGTATTTTACAACTATTTACACTGCTGGGCGCATTGGGAATGTTCCTGTATGGTATGAACCTGATGAGTTCGGGACTACAGAAAGCTGCCGGAGAGAAACTTAGAAGTTTCTTGTCAGCAATGACATCCAACTCATTCAAAGGTGTCATGACCGGTTTGGGTATCACATCCATTATTCAATCTTCATCGGCAACAACCGTTATGGTTGTCAGTTTTGTCAATGCCGGATTGCTGACACTTACACAGGCAATAGGTGTTATCATGGGTGCCAATATAGGCACTACCATCACAGCATGGATGGTTGCATGGTTAGGATTCAAGGCCGACATCTCTATTCTTGCAGTGCCTCTGATGCTTTTTGGCTTTCTCTTCTCAAATTCAAAGAAAGATAACCGCAAGAATATTGGTGAACTTATAGTAGGTTTCAGCCTTCTGTTCCTCGGACTTTCATTCATGAAAGATGCTGTCCCCGATTTGAGACAGACACCCGAGGTGCTGGAGTTTGTTGCCGCATGGTCGGCTCATGGTTTCGGTTCGGTGATGCTGTTCCTTACCTTCGGTACAGTGCTTACACTTGTACTGCAATCTTCATCGGCAACAATGGCAATTACCCTCATTATGCTCAGCATGGGATGGATACCGTTCGACATGGCTTGTGCAATGGTTCTTGGCGAGAACATAGGTACAACAATCACTGCAAACATAGCCGCATCTGTAGGTAATACACAGGCAAAGCGTGCTGCAATGTCACATACTGTATTCAATCTCTTCGGTGTGGTATGGGCTTTGATTCTCTTCAATCCGTTCCTTAAGTTGGTTGGCTTTGTAACAGAAAACATCTTTGGATTGCCCAACCCTGCATCAGAAGGCTTTGCTGTTACCGACCCTACATCGGCCGAAGGTACTGCTGCCCTATACGGTCTTTCGATGCTGCACACAATGTTCAATGTAATCAACACTCTTATCCTTGTGTGGTTTACAAGACAAATTGCAAATCTTGTCAGCAAGATTATACGCACACCCGAGAATCAGGAGAAAGAGGTCTTTAAATTGAAGTATATTTCAGCAGGTCCACTTGCAACTCCCGAACTGTCGGTTGAACAGGCATTCAACGAAGTAATCCATTTTGCAGAAATATCAAAGAATGGAGCTTCTTATATTAAAGAGGCTATTAATGAGACTGCAGATGATAAGTTCGAGGTTCTTAGGGGAAAACTGGTAAAGTACGAAGAGATAAGCGACCGGGTAGAATATGAGATAGCTACATTCTTGAATGGCGTATCGGCCGAAGAGATAAGCGAAAGCACATCGTACAAAATAAAAGCTATGTATAAGATAATAGGCGAGCTGGAGTCTTTGGGCGATTCAGGTGAAACAATCAGTCGCATATTGTCAAGAAAGAATATACACAATAAAAGTTTCGACTCAGAAAGCATCAACAATCTCAACACTATGGCCGATGCTGTGATAACAGCATACGATGTGATGATAGAAAACCTGAATGCTGCACATAAAGGCGAATTGACTGATATTAGAAATGCATATAATGCCGAGGAGCATATAAACACTCTTCGAAACAATTTCAGGGATGCGGTTATTGAAGATATGGATAGTGGCAGCAAGAATTACCAGTCAATGGTATATTATATGGATATAATGAATTCGTATGAACACATGGGCGATTTCATGATTAACGTATCTCAAGATCTTGAAAGGGCGTTCATACACAAATAACCATTTGTGCAGAATCGGGAGTTCCGCAATTCAGTGAATTTCCTTTTTACAACACAGGTTGTACCATTCTCTATTGACATGAATAGATGTGGTACAACCTTGTTCTATAACATTGATTCTTGTATAACCATAAGGCAGATGCCTTTTGCCGCGACTCAAATAATTGTGCAAAATTTCATTATTTAAGCGTTTTTTACTACTTTTGTAAAATGTATCTACTTATGCTACAAACAATTTCATAAAATAATAATTATAATCTATGAAGAAAACAATTATCACATCATTAACCACAATTGTTATGTTCACACAAATTTCATGTGGTGGTGGCGAGGGTAAGGTTGCTATTCTTAACGAGAGTAAGGCTCCGTTTGCAGCTCCCGAATTCCAACTGTATCAGACATCTGATTATCTCGAGGCATTCAAAATTGGTATAGCCGAAAAACGCAATGATATAAAGAATATCATTGAGAACAGCGAGGCTCCTACTTTTGCCAACACAATAGATGCTCTTGAACTCAGTGGAAAAACTCTCGGAAAGGTTTCGTCAATATTCTTCAATCTTAACGAGAGCAACAACTCTCCCGAGATGGTAGAGGTTGAGAATGCAGTTACACCAATGCTTACCGAGCTTAGCGGATATATTTACATGAATGATTCGCTCTTTGCGCGCATACGTACATTGTACGACAAAAAGGAGACTCTCGGATTGAACGAGGAGCAGAGCATCGTACTCGAGAACTACTATCAGCAGTTCGTACGCGGTGGTGCATTGCTGAACGAGCAGGACAAAGCCACATTGCTCGATATAAACACCAAGCTCAGCCTTGCCTCAATAGAGTTCGGCAATAATCTTCTTGCCGATGGTAAGGATTTCAAGTTGCTGATAACAGACGAGGCAGATCTTAGCGGACTTCCGCAAGGTGTGCGCGATGCCGCAGCCGAGGCAGCAAAGGCAGCAGGCAACGAAGGCTGGCTCTTTACACTTGACAAGCCCAGCTGCATACCCTTCCTTCAATATGCCGACAACCGCGACTTGCGCGAGAAAGTATATAAGGCATACTACGAGCGTGGCAACAACGACAACAAGAATAATAACAAGGATGTCATCCGCCGCATATTGCAGTTGCGCCAGCAGAAGGCAAAATTGCTCGGATTTGACAACTTCGCAGCATTTGTTCTTGACGAGAAAATGGCCAAAACAGTAGAGGCTGCCGATAATCTTCTTATGAGCATTTGGCAACCCGCCGTTGAGCGTGCCAAGGAAGAGCGTGCTAACCTGCAGGCTATGATTGATGCCGAGGGTGGCAATTTTAAACTTCAGGGATGGGACTGGTTCTACTACACCGAGAAGCTTCGCATGAAGAAATATGCACTTAGCGATGCCGAGATCAAGCCCTACTTCCAGCTCGAGAATGTGCTTGCCGGTGCTTTCGATTGCGCAAAACGTCTCTATGGCGTCAACTTCACCGAGCGCAAGGACATCCCCGTGTATCACGACGAGGTGCGCACATTTGAGGTGACCGACAAGGATGGCAATCATCTTGCAGTGTTCTATACCGACTTCTTCCCCCGCGCAAGCAAGCGCAGCGGTGCATGGATGACTGAATTTGTGTCACAACGCAACATGGCAGGCGAGAATGTACGTCCTATGGTTGTAAATGTATGCAACTTCACTGCTCCCACAGGCGACACACCTGCATTGTTGAACATTGACGAGACACGCACACTGTTCCACGAGTTCGGACACGGATTGCACGGCATGCTCACACAGACGCACTACCCCATGGTTGCCGGAACAAATGTAAAGCACGATTTTGTAGAGCTCTTCTCACAGATAAACGAGAAGTGGTCAGTAGAGCCCGAAGTGATGCGTACATACGCAAAGCATTATGTAACAGGTGAAGTAATTCCCGACTCTTTGATTGAGAAGATGCAGCGCAGCGCACACTTCAACCTCGGATTCGAGACAAGCGAGCTTGTTGCTGCTGCATTGCTCGACCTTCGCATGCACACAATAGAGGATTACAGCAATTTCGATTGCGACCAGTTCGAGAACGAGGTGCGCAAGGAACTTGGCTTCATTCCCGAAATCGAATACAGATATTGCAGCACAAACTTTGCACACGTCTTCAGCGGTGGCTATGCTGTAGGATATTATGCTTACCTGTGGGCCGAGGTATTGGATTGCGATGCCTTTGAATTGTTCAAGGAGCGTGGTCTCTTTGATGCCGAGACAGCAGCATCATTCAAGCAGTTGCTCGAAATGGGTGGCAGCAAGGATCCTATGCGCGAATATGTACGTTTCCGCGGTGCAGAGCCCAATGCCGACGCTTTGCTTCGTGTACGTGGACTTAAATAATAATCGAAATGAATTTGGAAGATAGAATAGAACTTGCTGTAACCCTATTTAAGGAGGGATACAACTGTTCACAGTCGGTAGTAGCTGCATTTGCCGACATGTATGGTTTTACACGCGAACAGGCTCTTAAAATGGGTGCTTCGTTCGGTGGTGGAATAGGACGGATGCGCCAGACCTGCGGTGCTGCATGTGGACTGTTCCTTGTAGCCGGATTGGAGACAGGATGCACTGACGGCAAAGACCGTGATGGCAAAGAGGCCAACTACAAGCTTGTGCAGAGCCTTGCTGCTGAATTCGAAAAACGTAACGGGTCGCTTATATGTGCACAGTTGCTCGGACTCGAGAAGAATGCCCCTACTCCCACTACTCCCGAGGCTCGCACAAACGAATATTACAAAAAACGTCCATGCGTAAAAATGGTAGAAGAAGCTGCACGAATTTGGGTGGAATATCTGCAAAATAGAGCTATGTAAAACTATTTTTATATTAAATTAGCTGAAAATCACGCAATTTCATTGTAGTTTAAAAAAAATATTGTACTTTTGCATCCGTTTATGAGTCTTTCGTGAACGGATGCATTATTTATGTCACTTTTGAATAATAATCTGTCTACATAAAAGAGTCAATTATGCAGAAATAATATAAGAACTATATTAGTGTTGAATTAAAACTTTATTTGAATTATGAAAGAAATGGCTGGTGAATTTGCAGGTCGCATCTGGAATGCCCTCAATGAAACAGAAGGTCTCACTCTTAAAGAGATCAAGAAAGCAACAAAATTGAAAGACAAAGAACTTTATTTGGGTCTTGGTTGGCTTCTCCGCGAGGACAAGATCTTCAACTGCGTAGCAGGTGAGGAGGAAATCTTCGCTCTTAAGTAAGAAGAACCCTTTCAAATAAAAAAGCGACAAACCTGTGCAAATGGGTTTGTCGCTTTTTTATTTCTCTTTTTGATATGTTTAAAAGAATATTATTCTTAACTGATGTTGCGCACTACATTATTGGTGTAAGGATATAACCCAACCAGCCACAGAACCTGTTCCACAAAGGACGCGACTTCCAGTATTCGCGTGTCAGAAGAAAGCTCTCCTCTTTGTCTTTCTTATAACAGTCGAGCATTGAATCGGTTGTTTCATCATCAAATATGAACAGATTGCATTCATAATCGAAACGTAGACTTCTGCTGTTTAGATTGGTAGAACCTATTGTACAATATTTGCCATCTACACTCATTACCTTTGAATGATTGAATCCTCCGTTGTACAGGTATACCTTTGCTCCTTTTTTCATAAGCTTATAGGCTGTGTACATTGCAGCATCGGGGGTGAACGGAATATCTCCTTTCGACGATATCATTATCTCAACATCAACGCTGTCCTTAAGCGCACGTTTTATTGCACGACGCACAATATATGTCGGAATGAAATATGGACTTATTATCTGCACACTGTCCTTGGCTGCATGTATTGCATTGGCATAGGCTCTGCGCATCTGTTCGGCATTGCGTTTAGGCCAACGGTCGACCACTGCCACAAGAGAAGTTCCGTTTTTAGTGGGTTGCGGATAGTACTCTGCTCCACCGACATTCTCTCCTGTTTCGCTGTTCCACATTGCAAGGAACACATTCTGCAACTTTGCAACAGCTTCACCCTCGACACGCGAATGCATATCGCGCCATTTGCCTATACCTTCCAAGCCTTCAAGATAATAGTCTGCAACGTTTATACCTCCTATATATCCTATCTTTCCATCTATTACAACAATCTTGCGATGGTCGCGGTGATTGTGATTGATCCAAGGGAATCGGAACGGGTCGAATTTTACAATCTCAATTCCTTGCTTGCGTATCTCTTCGAGATGTTTTTTCTTCAAAGGCCTATTGTTCGATATATTACCAAAGGCATCGAACAAAGCACGCACCTCTACACCCTCGGCAGCCTTCTTTGCCAATGCTGATATCACAACTGCGTTTATCGAGTCGTTTCGGAAATTGAAATATTCAAGGTGTATATGATGCTTCGCTTCGTTTATGTCTTGCAACATCCTCTCAAACTTGGCATGTGCGCCATTGAGAATGTCCACCCTGTTACTGTCTGTAATGGCTATATTTTGCGATTTCAGATAGCACATGAATGCCTCGTCGGAGTTGTCGAATGTGTGACGCTCAATTGCCATAAAGGAACTTTTGCACGACACCAGCAGAGGTAGTGAAAACAGCAATATCAAGTATTTGAACTTCATAATGTATATTCAGTATTACTTTGAAGTGGTTAAAATTTCTTTCAAAAACATTATTAACACCGTTCTCAAAAAATGCTTCTCTTTTTATGCACTTTTTGACTGCTTTTCCTTTTGTTTGCAGTTACATAGCTCGCTATGCGCTTTTGAAATGAAAAACATTCTAAAAAAGTTCTATAAAAATTTCAAGGAGATAAAATTAAATAACTTCTTAAATTCTTCATTCTGCAAAAACGGTTGCAAAGATACAAAAACCGGTAAAATAATACAATCTGCAATTTGGAATATTCGGGCACATACCTGCTACAACTGTGAGTGAAATAGAACTTGTACATCTCTGTTTTTACCAAAAACAATGGTTTTACTTTACATAAACACAGAAACAGAAGATAGTTATTGATTTTTTGTATATATTTGCTAATCGTAAAAACAAGATTAATTAATAATTTTAAATACTTATGAAGAAAATCTTTACTTTATTTCTAACATTAGTCATGAGTGTCGTTACACTTATGGCACAGGATTCTCTCCCGGGACGTCCTAAGCGTGTAAGCAAACAAAAATCAGAAAAGATTGCCAAAGCGCGTGACTACGACTTCAGTGACCTCGAAATGAAAACAATCGTTGAAGAGGATTTCTCAAAATTCACAGCAGGTTCGGATGGAGAGCCCGACTTTGAACGACTTGATAACGATGAACTGGAAATTGACCAAAGCTATTTCTCAACACCGGGTTGGATGGGACTTGAAGTTTATCAGGCCGGCGGTGCAGCATTCTTAGGATGGAGTGACGATTGGTACTCTACCGGTATGATTATTACACCTACAATCAAGACTCGTGGATGCCTGCATATCAAATTGCGCGCACGCAGCAATAATCCTACAGGTGATTACATAAACTACAACCTTTTAGATAGCGAATATGACGAGATAGTTGATGCCAACTACGCATATATAGGTGGTGAGTGGACAGAGATTGAGTTTGTTACCACATACGGCACAGACGAAGGCTATTTCTATTTCTTCAGTGAAATGTACGAGATGTATATCGATGACATTGTTATCAGTGGAGCCGGTATTGAGCGTCCTGTACTCAATGACGAGACCAACGTCTCAGACGATGGCTTTACAGCATCATGGAGCCCTGTTGCAGGAGCCGACAAATATCAGATTTATGCTTATGCCGACAAGAGTGTAGGAGATGACGGCATGTGCGTGTTGGCCGACCATGATTTCGCCAATATGAAGCAGGGAGGCTCCGAGGAGAATCCCATAATCGACTACGATAACATGGGTACATTCGTAAATGATGTATGTGTGTCGGACTACCCCGGATGGTATATATATCTACCGGCATATGCAGACGGCATGGTAGGTGTTACCGGAATATATTCCTACATGAGAGAGTATGGTAGCCTATCTTCGCCTGTAATGGACCTGTCGGGCAATAATGGTGAGGTTACCATTGACTTCAGCATCAAGACCAATAAGGACGATCAGGTTGTAATACAATTGTTCTCGCCTACAGATAACGGATATGACTTTGTCGACAGCAGGCCATTCAACGCTTCAGGAGAATGGGAATCACATTCAATGACGCTTTCAGGAGGTACAGAACTCTCATACATACAGATAATCTATAATGGACAAGATGTGATGTTCATTGACAATGTACGTGTGTCACAGTCATTGCCTTCAGGCACTGTATACCGCCACCACTTCTTGGATAAAACCCAGAAAGAGACATCTATAGACATTGCCATTCCCGAGGCTTATCGTGGCTCAGAGATAAACTACGCTGTTCAGGCCATCAAATATCTGAATGAAGATTTGGGTGAGATATACAGCGATTTCACAGAACTCAAACATGTCGACACACCTACTGATATTGAAGTGATAAAAGATAACAGAGAGCCATTGAGCGGTGTATATTCTATTGATGGACGCCATGTCAAAATTGAGGACTTGAGAAAGGGCGCTTTGTATATATCTGAAGGAAAGATTATGGTAAAGAAATAAGCCACTTTAAACAAGGTCGGCAAGATACAACCGGCTCTGAATAAATAAAAAGTTCCGTCGGACATTCAGTATCCGACGGAACTTTTTTATAATATCATCCGTTATATCACTCTATTGTAAGAATGCGCGAAAATCCTGTCATATCAATAACCTGACGAACCTCCTTGTTTAGATTACGCAGGATAAACTTGCCACCCTTAGCTACCACCTGTTTGTGGGCACTCAAAAGAATACGCAAGCCCGAACTGCTGATATACTCCACCTTCTCACAATCGAAGACCAATGTAATACCGGGCATAGCCCAAACCTGACTCACCTTCATTTCCAGATCAGGCGCAGTAACAGTATCCACTCGTCCTTCAATAGCTACCAGATGTTCACCGTTCTGTTCTAAAATCTTTACCTCCATAGTTGTATTTAATTTAATATTTATACTCTATTAACTTAATTGTTTCTTCAAGGTTAGCACATTCTTTCCATCGATGCGCTGGTACTCCACCTTGTTCATAATCTGACGTATAAGGAAAATTCCCAAACCACCTATTTGTCTATCCTCGGCCGACAGGCTGATATCAGCATCAGGCACCTGTGTAGGGTCGAACTCTTTTCCTGAATCGGTCAATACGAAATAGAGATTATCATCAATTTTCTGGGCCGAGAGAGATATTTCCTGACTCTCATTCTTAGGATAGGCATAATTTATAACATTCACAACAGCTTCTTCCAATACCAGATTCAAATTGAATGTCAGATCGGGAGACAAATCGAGCTCCTCGCTAAGCTCTTCAACGAAAAGGCTCAATTTTGCAATTTCTGATATCTCATTTTTAATAACTAATTTCTTTTCCATATTCTTTTATTCCTTTTGTCTGTTATTGATACTGATATTTTCAAAATTATATGGCTCAATAACAGATTTAACTATTTCATATACCTGTTTACAATTTTAGCGCAATGTTGGCTTATGCAAAAAAGTTATCCAGCATCTCCCGGGTTGCTTCGGGCTCCATTCCCCTTAGCAGCGGGTTATTCATCTCAATTCTGTTAATCAGGAACAGTAGATTGTCGTATGTAAGTTCTATAGGCTTCTGATGGTTGAGCAATGTGAGAATAATTACAAAACGGTCGCTGTTCAGAATACTCTCTGCTACATCATGGTTCTGAAGAAGAAACTCATTGATATTTGCCGACAGATCGTTACCCTTAATGCGTAAATGCATCTTGTTGCGCAGCATTGCCCTGTAGTTCTTGTTCTGGAAATTCGTACGCGACAATTGATCAAACAGCGACTTCATATTCCATTCAGCTGTTTCCAATGTGGCAATAACACCGTTCAGGACACGCGAATAGGGCTCACAGCCTTCCCAGTCCTCCTTACATTTATAACGCAGGTCGTGTTCTACCTCGTGCCATCCCTCCGAGAAGATGGTGCGTATCTGAATCTCATATGTGTTGTCAATGTATGGCGAGAGTTCATCAGGTAACGACTTGCGGAAATCGTCCACGAATTCAGCGGGCAGGTTACAGGTCAAATTAAGACGCTGGGGACGGAATGTTGAGGAGTCGAGTTCGTCTATCGAACTTCTTACAACCTCGCCACAGCTGTAGAAGAAAGCCAAAGCATCCACATCGTCCTGAAAATATAGAACTATGCGTAAACCTATCATGTCCTGAATCTTCATTGTTCCGGCCTTGTAGTGCTCACCTTTTATCTGCATCTTGTGATGCAGCGAACTTATAGTCTTTACACGCGAAAACAAACGGAACATCAAACCGCATTGGTTCAAATGCTGGAATATCTGTGATTCCAATTTATTGGCTATCGATTGTAACATTTTCTACACTATTTGATTTTAAGTATATGGCAGTTCTTATACCCTATACTATTTATTTGACAAAGTTACATATTTTTTTTATTTGACAGGCAGATTAGGCAATATCTTTATGAATTTCAATCGTATATCTTTTTTAAAAAGTTTTCATACTGTATTATAACCGTTGCCAAGCAGTATATTCTGAACAAATGATTACATGCATCACATTGTGAAACCCATTTAATATGCCATACAGAAGTCATGACCTCATAATACAGATGATGCAACGCCGATTGGCGTTGCATCATGTTCAGGCGCTTTTCAGCATTCTCTGTTTATACTTTACTTTACAAGTACTTTCTTTCCATTATTAATATGTATGCCACGTGTTGCAGAGTCTGTTACTCTACCGTTAAGGTCGTAAATAACAGCCGGTATATCCTCGGATATTCCGATGTTGTCAATACCGGTCTCCTCTATTTCCAGAATATCACCGAAGGCATTCCAGCCTTCTGTTGCTGCATAAGTATCTTTTGCACCCTTGGGAACATACAAAGTACAGCTACCCAAGTCAATAAAGAAAAATACATATTCGTTGATAGCAAACAGGTTTTCTGCTGCAATGTGCGAGGTAACCTTTTCAAGGCTGTAACACTCTCTGAAAGCATAATTTCCTATGGACGCAACGCTTTCGCCGATGGTTAACTCTCTAATATTGCTGCAATAGCCGAAAGCAAGTTCACCGATAGTTGTAACGCTGTTGGGTATTTCAATGCCGGTAAGGCTGCTGCATGAGTAGAAGGCATAATCCGCAATATATTCAACACTATTTGGAATAACAATGCTTTTAATATTTTCGCAATAACCGAATGCCCATTCACCGATAGATGCAACACTGTCACCTATGGTTACATCAGTAAGGCTGGTACAATAGCTGAATGCCTCATCCCCTACAGATGTAACATTTTTGCCTATGTTTACGCTTGTAAGGTTGGAACAATCCTTGAATACACCATCTCCAATTGTTGTAACACTCTCGGGTATTATGATACTTGTAAGTCCTGTGCAATTACTGAATGTATTATCTCCAATTGTTATGACACTATTGGGAATAATGATATTTCCAAGGTTGCCGCAACCGCTGAATGCTCCATCTGCTATAGCAGTAACACCCTCGGGAATTACAATATTTGAAAGACCGTTACAGCCGGCGAAGGCATATTCTCCGATGGCTGCAACACTGTTGGGAATTGCAGTGTTCCTACAACCTGCCACAAGTGTGTTCGAAGCAGTTTCTATTATTGCATTGCAATCCTCACGGCTATCGTACACAGTATTCTCCTTATCTACATTTATGCCGGCAAGGTTACCGCATTTGGCGAATACACTGCTGCCAACAGATGAAACACTGGCTGGAATTGTAATATTTGTCAGGTTGCTGCAATATTCGAGCACATTGGATCCAATAGTTTTAACGCTGTGTCCGATAGTTATGTCTGTAAGATAGAAACAGCCCGAGAAGGCATAATCCCCTATAGATACGACACTGTTAGGAATGACAACATCCATAATACTTTCGCAATATCCGAAAGCCCAATCTCCAATAGATTCCACGCTGTTGCCTATTGTTATTTTCGCAAGGCTATAACAATCACTGAAGGCCATCTTGCCAATTTTTGTTACACTATTGGGAATTTCAATACTTGCAAGGTTACTGCAATAACCAAATGAATAGTCTCCAATTGTCACCACACTGTTTGGAATTACAACACTGCTAAGACTGGAACAATCTCTGAACGCATATTCTCCAATAGCAGTAACGCTATATTTTACATTGTTGTATGTCACTTCCGAAGGAATTGTTACAGAACCTGAGTAGAAAGGGATGTTTGTCGTCACCTCAACTGTCTTGTCTGTTTCTGATAAAATATTGTAACAAATGCCATCGACCTGAATTTTCTGTGCGCTTGCCACTGTGCAGAACAGCAACAACAATGTAGCAAGAATTGATTTCGAATAGTTGTTTCTCATAAATATTATATCTTATAGAATTTTATTTAATTGCAAACATACCAAAAAACTTTCATTTATAAGCCAATTATAAGATAAATCAACTACATGAGCTATTTCAAAGGTGAGAATTGCTCTACTACACCTCAATGCAATATACTCTCTTTTCGATTTGGTTTAAATTGGCAACACGCAATTGTTTAATTCATTAGTTATGGTACAAAAAATGCTGTCAACTTTTGGGTTGACAGCATTTAATATTAATCTTGCAAGATATTATTCTGCAGGAGACATTATAATTTCGACGTAGTTGCCGCTATCTACAACTGACTTGAGTACAGATATAACCTTCTCGGCTGTGATTGACGATACTGCCTTCTCATACTCCTTGTCATAGTCAATGCCCTTGTCGTTCCACTCCTTGAGGATGCTCATCCAATAGTAGTTGCTGATGCGCTGCTCGGGAATGTTCTTCTTGAAGTTCTCTACAACCTTGGCAAGCATTGCTGCATCGATACCGTTGTCGATAATGCCGCGTATGCCTTCTGCTGTCATGGGAGCCAACTTGGAAGCCTGCTCGGGGTTTGTCTCAAATGAAATCTGCAAGGCTGCGATCTCCTTGGGCTCTTCGCGCAAAAGTGTTGCAACACCTACACCGTATGTACCACCCTCGCTCTCGCGGATTGACTCGGTATATATCATGTCGAGCAACTGTTTTGCTACGTCGAGCATAACCTCTTTCTCTATGCTGTAGGGAACATCTGCCGAGTAGAACTGGAATACGGTTGTCTTGGGTGTCTCCATTGCAACCTTGGGGTTCTCAACGATTTTACCCTTTACAAAGTCTTCGCCACGGTCGATCCATTTTGTAGCCTTGCCACCCTTCTCAATTGAGCCGATATATTTCTCAACAAGAGGCTTAATTGTCTCGAGTTCTACATTACCGACAATTCTCAATGTAGCACCGTTTACCCCGGCAAAGAGACGACGATAAACCTTCTCGGCTGTCTCAATGTTAGCCTTTGCCAATACATCGTTGCTTATAACAGTGCGACGGGGATGGTTGCCGTATAGTGTATTAGAAAGCATCTTCTGCAATTTGAATGAGGGTTGCTTCTCGAGGTTGGGAAGCACTGCGCTGATCTGTGTTATTCCGAGCTGATACTCTTCTGCATCGAAACGGGGTGCTGCAAAATTCAGATATACAAGCTGCAATGCAGTCTCAATATCCTTGGGTGTTGACTCGGCGCTGACACCATGCTCGAGCGAGCTGATGAAGGGTGTGCAACGTACATTCTTGCCTGCAAGCATCTTCTTGAGCTGTGTGCCCGAGAATGTAGAGATACCGCTATTCATCATGAACATTGACCAGATATTATCATCGAATGATGCAAGTTCGTCATTCTCAATGAGTGAGCGTCCACCATCCATTGAGAGGTTGAAGATTACCTGATCCTTCTTGTGCTCGGTCTTCATAAAGATAACCTTTACACCATTTGAGAGTTGCCATGTGGTAGCACCATGTATTGCCTCTTTCACCTTCTTCGATTTTGCACCTTTAAGAAGAGAAGCATCGAGCAAAGGCTCATTGCTGCTTACCTCAACATTAGCTGCAATCTCGGCATTTTTTGCCTCGGCAATGATATCGAGCAACTGGGCCTCTGTGGGCTGTGTCAATCCCTCGCGCTCGGGCGCTGTAGATATGATTACACAATTCTTTTCGCCAATGAGCTGTGCTGTCAACTGCTTGAATATGGGAGCCGAGAGCTGTGTCATCATAGCTTGTGCCATCTGCAACTGCATATTGGGCTCGAGATAATAGTCGCCCTTGAAGAAGTTGTTGAGCAAAGGATAAACGAGTTCACCGTTCTTACGGCTGTCTGCTGCAGTTACTCTCTTCTCGAGACTGCTCTTTATCTTCTCCTTGGCACGCTCTATTTCGCCTTCGGTAAATCCATAGCGTTTCATCTTCTCAAGTTCATACATGAATGCCTTGAATGCTGTAAGTGCTTCACCATCCTTGAAGGTTACACTACCCTGTACGGCATCGCTCGATTCACACAAAGCACCTATTCCGAAGCTTGCATTGATAAAGGGAGCATCAGCCTTTGATGTGATATCGTCGAAACGCTCACTCATTACCAAGCCTACAATCTGCTTGATTATATTGTTTGCAAATGCAACATCGGTTGCACGGAACTCGCGAGGAAGGGGTGCTGTACGCCACAGAATCTCGACAGAAGAGCTTGTAGCCTCGGGGTCGGTAAATATACCTACCTTGGGAGCATCGTTATCGGGAATCTGAATAAGAGGTTTCACTGTAGGCTGTGCAGGAGCGGGAATCTGGCCGAAGATATTTTTAATCTTCTCTTCAACCTTGTTCACGTCGATATCACCTACAACAATTACAGCCTGCATGTCGGGGTTGTACCATGTGCGGTAGAAGTTGGTAAGGCTCTCGTACTTGAAAGTCTTCAACTGCTCCTCGCCGCCGATAAGTGTACGGCGTGCCATCTGAGTGTCACCGAAATAGTAAGGAAGTGACTTTTCGAACATACGCCAGTCGGCATTGCGACGGCTACGACGCTCCTCAAGGATAACACCACGCTCGGCATCAATTTCCTTAGGATCGCATGTCACATAATGTGAATAGTCGTGAAGAACCAAAAGACATGAGTCGATGATACCCTCGCGTATCACAGGGATATTGTTGAGCATATAGCTTGTCTGCTCAAAACCGGTAGAGGCATTGATGTTACGGCCAAACTCGGCACCTATACTGCGCAGATAGTCGAGAATACCCTTCTCGGGGAAATTCTTTGTACCATTGAAACACATGTGTTCGAGGAAGTGAGCAAGACCATCTTGGTCGTCAGCTTCCTGAAAAGCACCTACATTTGTAGCAAGGTAGAACTCGGCACGCTCTGCAGGCAGTGCATTGTGACGGATGTAATAGGTAAGTCCGTTCTCCAACTTGCCAACTTTTACAGTCGGATCATTCGGCAGTTGTGTCTGTCCAAATGTTACCACTACAACAAATAACATTGCAATGGTAAAGAATAGTTTCTTCATAATTGAGTTATTAAATTAAATAAAATATCAGATTTATACAATTCACTTCTCTTAATCTTGGCAAAATTAGCACATTTGTTCAAATAATAGCTTTTTGTTTAAAAATATTAACACTATTATTTATGTATATGCAGACATCATTAGACGAAGTGAGTTGTTATCGGCTTGCAAGGCATCATTCCCCAGAGCGTATCTCCTCTATGTATTTAAGTATCTCATTGGCTTTTCTAATCACCTTGCGGTCGGCTATGTAGCCGCATATAGTTCCCAAAGCACCTCCCACAAATGCACCTATACCAAGGCTATGCACTGTGTCGCTCCATGGCATATGATTGTATTCCATGTATATAAGCAGCAGCCATACAAGAAATACAGGTATTGAATATTTAGGCCAGTTGGTGTAGTTCTTCTTCAGTTTCTGAGTCTGTTCGCCTATGGTAATGAGGTCGCAGTTTGTAAAATCGAGGTCCCAAAGAGTCTTATGCAATCGCCACATCTTGTATACTGCAAACGCAAGTATTGCAGCTGTGATGATACAGAAATATATCGAAAAACCATAAAGGGCAAAAACAGCTATGCCTAAAGGTATTGTCACAAAGGCTGTTATAATGCTACTGCGTCCCTGTCTGTTTATATACGACTGGTTATTGCTCATGCTCTGTCGTATAAGTTTTTCGTTTATAAGACTCTGCTTTGCAAGTTTATTTTTAAGAAGAGACATCTGCTCTTTCATCTCCTCAAAATCGTTGTATAGTTTGTTGTTATCCATGATAGAACAGTGTTTTTACTCGTTTGACATATTCTTTAGTTTCTCTCTTATGCGTACAAGGCGCACCGATACATTCTTTGCACTCATTCCCACTATAGAACCTATCTCTTCGTAGCTTATGTTTTCGAGCCACAACAGCACTATGGCCCGGTCGAACGGTCCCAATTTCTTGATGCGGTTACGCAGCATCTGAATCTGTCGTGAATCCTCGTCGCTGTCCTCGAAAAGATTTATATCCATCGTCAGCGGAACAGCCGTTCCCTTATGGCGCTTTCTGTCGGCCGATATACATGTGTTCAGGCTCACACGCCACACCCATGTAGCCTTTGTACTCTCGCCTTTGAATCCCGACAATCCCTTCCACAGGTTTATCAGACACATCTGAAAGAGGTCGGCAACCTCGTCGCTGTCGTCCGAGAACATATAGCAGACACTATATATCGTATCCTTATATTCCTTTGCGAGATTTGTAAATTCAAGTTCAAGTTTATCCATTATCAATTCAATTCTTACGTATGTTAGACGCATCGGGAGCCGCAAAACTACAAAATAATTACAAAAATTTTTCGGCGGACATATTTTTTGTTGATAAATAGTGGGGTTTTATTTTGTCTGTTGCTGCATATTTTTCTTATCTTCGCAGACAGTATAGGTTCAGTTCATACGTTTATACGTATGTCCGATTAAAAGGGAAACAGGTGAGAATCCTGTACAGTCCCGCTGCTGTGTACCTTTATTATATTGCGCAGTATCATATATGCCACTGACAATCAACCGTCGGGAAGGCACTGTCGCAAGAAGGAAGTCAGAAGACCTGCCTATTCTTAAAGGCATCCGTTGCTCGTGGATTGGCGCGGCTGTACGAAAAAATGCATCATATTTAATTTTGCAAAAAGAAAAATGATTCTAACAGTAGTCAAGAGAGATGGCCGTATTGTAGGTTTCAACGAAGAGAAGATTGTAACAGCCATAAGAAAAGCCATGCTGCACACCGAATTGGGCGAGGACATGCAGCTTATTCGTCAGATAGCCGATCGTATATCGTTCTATGGCGATGCACAGATGACCGTAGAGGCCATCCAGGATATGGTCGAGGTTGAGCTTATGAAGAGTAGCCGTAAGGATGTAGCACAGAAATATATCGCCTATCGTAACCAGCGTCGCATAGCACGCAAGGCAAAGACGCGCGACATCTTCCTCGAAATCATCAACATCAAATCGAACGATGTAACACGCGAGAATGCCAACATGAATGCCGACACACCGGCAGGCATGATGATGAAGTTTGCAAGCGAGACAACAAAGCCCTTCGTCGACGACTATCTGCTTAGCGAAGATACAACAGCTGCAGTCAAGAACAACTATCTGCACATCCACGACAAAGACTACTACCCCACTAAGAGCCTCACATGTATACAACATCCGCTCGATAAGATTCTGATTGGAGGATTCTCGGCCGGACATAGCGAATCGCGTCCTGCAAAGCGCATAGAGACAGCCAGCATAATGGCATGTATCTCCATGGAGACTGCACAGAACGAGATGCACGGCGGACAGGCTATCCCGGCATTCGATTTCTATCTTGCACCATTTGTGCGCAGCAGTTTCATCGAAGAGGTAAAGGCCCTCGAAGAGGTATACGGCAAAGATTACAGCCATCTTTACAACAAAGAAATCGGCGATTACGTATCACGTCCTCTCATTGGCCTTGTAGGCGAAGAGAGAATTCTGCAGCATGCCATAAACAAGACGGTAAGGCGTGTTCACCAGTCAATGGAGGCATTCATACACAATATGAACACTATACACTCGCGTGGAGGTAATCAGGTTGTCTTCAGCTCAATAAATTACGGAACAGATACATCGGCCGAGGGTCGCTGCATCATACGCGAGCTTCTGAACAGCACATATGAAGGTGTTGGCAACGGCGAGACTGCGATATTCCCTATACAGATATGGAAAAAGAAACGTGGTGTAAGCTATCTGCCCGAGGACCGCAACTACGACCTTTACACACTTGCATGCAAGGTGTCGGCACGTCGCTTCTTCCCCAACTTCCTAAACTTGGACGCCACATTCAACCAGAACAGCGAATGGCGTGCCGACGACCCTAAACGCTATATACACGAAGTAGCAACTATGGGTTGCCGTACACGAGTTTTCGAGAATCGTTTTGGAATGAAAACCTCTGTGGGTCGTGGAAACCTCTCATTCTCTACAATAAACATCGTACGTCTGGCTATCGAATGTATGAATATCGAGGACAAGGAGTTGCGCATTGCACAGTTCTTTGCAAAGCTCGACAACCTGCTCGAAATCACAGCACGTCAGTTACACGAGCGAATGGAATTCCAACGCACAGCCTTTGCCAAGCAGTTCCCCTTGCTCATGTCAGTGTTATGGAACGGATGCGAAAACCTCAAGCCCGGCGACACAATATCATCGGTAATCAACCAAGGTACATTAGGAATAGGTTTCATAGGCCTTGCCGAGTGTCTTGTGGCACTTACAGGCAAGCATCATGGCCAGAGCGAAGAGGCACAGGAACTGGGCTTGCGCATCATTACATATATGCGCGACAGAGCCAACCAGTTCTCCGAGCAGTATCAGCACAACTACAGTGTGCTTGCCACACCTGCCGAGGGACTGTCGGGTAAGTTTACACGTATCGACCGCAAAAAGTTCGGTGTGCTGCCCGGTATTACCGACCGCGACTACTATACCAACTCGAACCATGTACCGGTATATTACAAGTGCAGCGCACATCACAAAGCACAGGTCGAGGGTCCATATCACGAACTCACCACAGGAGGACATATCTTCTATGTCGAGGTCGATGGCGACGCAACCCATAACCCCGAGGCAATAATGCGTGTAGTGGATATGATGGACAAGTATAACATCGGCTACGGCTCAGTAAACCACAACCGCAACAGATGTATGAACTGCGGATATGAGAACGCTACAGCCAACCTTACAGAATGTCCCAAGTGCGGCAGCAAAGCAATCGACCGCCTGCAACGCATCACAGGATATCTTGTAGGCACAACCGACCGTTGGAACAGCGCAAAGTTATCGGAGCTAAACGACCGCGTCATCCACGACTAAGCGCAAAGAAAAAGCCAATGGCAACAACGCTCTCAATACTGAAGATTGTAGAAGACACCACTGTCGACGGGCCGGGTTTCCGCACATCGGTATATTGTGCAGGATGTCCTAACCATTGCGCAGGATGTCATAATCCCCAATCGTGGGATATTGCCAATGGCGAGGCAATGGATATCGAAGAGATAATGAGCGTGATTGAGCGTGCGCCCTTCTCGGATGTGACCTTCAGTGGCGGAGACCCCATGTTCCAGCCCGAAGGGTTCGCATCACTTGCCCGTTTGATAAAAGAGCGCACAGAAAAGAACATCTGGTGCTACACCGGTTTCCTTTTCGAGAATATACTAAAGAACGAGAAACAACGTGCATTGCTTGAGCTTGTCGATGTGCTTGTCGACGGACCATTTATAAATGAACTTAAAGACGAAAGCCTGCTCTTTCGCGGCAGCAGTAACCAGCGTCTTATAGATGTCAAACGTTCACTCAACGAAGATAAGATAGTGCTTTATCGGTAAGTACTATAATAAACAGATCCCCCGAATAGCCTGATAATAGGTTTTCGGGGGATCTGTAATATTTATGTAGCTTAAACAAGAATCACAGCATACATGCCCAACCGAACCTACGGGCAATCTCCTTTAACAGTTTACGGTCTTGTATAGGAATTGTTACCTCTACTGTTTCTCTTTCATTGCCACGAGTTGCAACATTGGCAACATCAAGATCGTATTGCGTTTGCATATTCATCCAAACATCTGCTGGAATACCCAAAACTTTTTCAAGAGCAACAGCAACATTCAATGAAACGGAACGTTTGCCATTGATTGTTTCGCTCAAAACAGAAGCCTTGATATCTGTTAGAGCCGATAACTGTTTCTGAGTCATTTTTCTTTCCTTTAATTCATCCTTTATCATCTCTCCGGGATGAGTCGCAACAAACGGGGTCAACATTTCTTTATTCATAATGCTTTGATATCTCAATTAATAATGCATTAACTACTATACCTTCATGGTCGTGAGAACTGTAAAACAGTAAACGGTACTGCTTGTTAATCCAAACAGCATCAACACCATTTAAATCTCCTTTTTTCTTTTCATAATGGAGTGACTTAATGCAAAAGAGGTCTTCTATGCGACGGACAGCCCTTAAATAGTTTACAACTTTTATATATTGCCTTATGACATCTTTTGACAATCTACGATATTGGCTGTTTGTCGTTGTACCATTTACATATAATTCCTCTAATGCATAATCATTAAATTCTATCTTCATTACTATAACAAATCTCTCAGAGGTGTAAGTTCAATATTTATGCAAATATAGCATATTATTGCGAATTATTCGCAAATTTGATAATTTATTTACGGCAATAATACAATATAATATTTACTGCAAGTGAGCACTTTAAAGCAATCTAATACATCTGTAAGTTTAAGATTTACTCAAAGTATATCTTATAGGAAACAAATACTTGCTAAAAAAGGGGCTGCTGTTGCGTTACGCAGTGGATACCACCACCTAACAAGGCAATGACTTCGCCATTGATAGGGACAATCTCTTTTTCAGGATGGAGCTCGCCAAGAATCCTTAACGCCTCGCCATCCATCACGTCCCCATATACAGGAACCAAACCAACATTATTACTTGCATAATAATTGATAAAGATTAGAGAAGCAACCACATACATGGATACAGCGCTGCATTATTTTATTCAAACTATTTCATTTTAGAAACTATTATACTACATTTGCGAATTATATATTGGAATAGGTTGCACTTGTTGTAACTGATGCATTAAGAGTATTAAAATAATAATAAATTTTCAATTATGATATACAACGAAAGGGATATCCGCCGTCAGCTGGTGGTTGAAGGAGCAAAGCGTATGATAACAGCTGCACGCACTGCACCTAAGGCTAAGGGATGCGACATTATTGAAGTGATGCTTGTCACCGACGAAGATATACAAGTGTTGAGCAATGGACTTAGAGAGATAGGACTGCAGCGCAGTGAGAGGAACGGTCTTGTGCGCGATGCCGAAAATATACTTTCGGCCGATGCTGTTGTGCTTATCGGCTCGCGTGCACTTGCCATGGGGCTGAATTGCGCCTATTGTGGTGCTGCCACATGTGACGAGCGCCCCGAGGGTGTACCTTGTGCAATGAATACTATTGATGTGGGTATTGCAGTAGGTTCGGCATGTGCAACCGCTGCCGACTTGCGTCTCGATACACGAGTGATGTATTCTGTAGGTTATGCAGCGCA
>CAJGCJ010000021.1 GCA_904501775.1 uncultured Bacteroidaceae bacterium
ATACCCAGATTACGGTAAGCCTCGAGGCAACGCTCTGTACCATTCTTGCAATTCTCTGATGTCATAACCACATTACCGCCAAAGCCTTTTACACAATCGGCAATACGCTGGTCATCGGTTGCAACATACAAATCATCGAAACACTCTTTAACCTGTTCGTACACACGCTGAATGACTGTCTTTCCGCCAAGCATTGCCAAAGGCTTTCCGGGAAAGCGTGTAGAGGCATATCGGGCAGGTATTATTCCTACAAATTTCATAGTAATATTCTTTTTATTTGATTAATCTATTATTGGAACAGGTCATCGAATCCATCTGTTGTTGTAACAGGAGTTGTAACAACAGGCGAATCGACCATGACGGTATCTCCCTCTTCGGTTGTTGTAAACAGATATCCCTTGCATGCATCCCACCCAATGGGTATATCAAATGTCTCTTCCTGTGAATAGGGCAAACTCTTATCGGAATACACCTTATTCATATAAATACCCCAGATAGGCAATGCCATTGAAGCTCCTTGACCGTCACTCATCTTGTCGAAGTGGATATCGCGCTCTTCGCCACCAACCCAGCAACCGGTAACAAGCGAAGGAGTGAATCCCATGAACCAGCCATCCGAGTTATTTTGCGTAGTACCTGTCTTACCACCCATATCGGCAGTTATGTTATATACACGGCGCACACGACCTCCGGTACCCTCGTCTATCACGGCACGCAACATATCTATCATCTTGTATGAACTCTCTTCACTTATAACCTCGGTCTTCTCGGCTGTAAAGGTAGCTATAACATTTCCGGCATTATCCTCAATGTGAGTCACAAGCAACGGAGAGGTGCGTATTCCCTTACCTACAAAAGCGGTATATGCACTCACCATTTCGCTTACAGATGCGTCACACACACCCAGACATAGCGACAACGTAGGCTCAATAGCCCTGTTTCTCAATCCGAACTGATGTATCAGTTTCTTGAACGAATAAGGGTTCAATTTGCTCATCAGATAGGCCGAAATCCAGTTATTCGAGTTGGCAAGTCCCCAACGCAAATCCACCACCTCGCCATAACGCGCCTTTGAGGTGTTTTTAGGGCTCCATATCTTGCCGTCCTCGGTGAGAAGGGTCTGTTCAACGTTACGCGTCTCATCACAGGGAGTAAAGCCATTCTCCATAGCAAGCGAATAGAGATAAGGCTTTATGGTAGAACCCACCTGGCGACGTCCTACAGCAGCCATGTCATACTTAAAGTTATAGTAGTTGGGACCACCGACATAGGCTTTTATCTCGCCCGTATGCGGATCCATAGAGACTACGCCTGTCCTAAGGAAGTGCTTATAATATTTAATGGAGTCTTTCGGAGTCATCATTGTATCAATCATGCCCTTATAGCTGAAGACTCTCATATCCTCTTTCTTGTCGAACGATGCAAAGATCTCTTTCTCGCCGGCACCGTTTTTCTTCATTATCCTGTAACGGTCGCTCTGGCGCATAGCGCGCTCCATAATCTTGTCAACCTCCTCGGGTGTAAGTTCTTCGGTAAACGGAGCAGTAGCCTGTCCTTTCTTTGAGTTAAAGAAACGTGGCTGCAGATAATTGGCAACATGTTCCTCAACAGCCTCTTCGAGGTACTTTTGCATACGGGAATCAATGGATGTATATATTTTCAATCCATCGCTGTATATATTGTAGTTGCTGCCGTCGGGCTTGGTATTCTTGTTACACCATCCATACAACGGGTTTGTTTCCCAATCCAATGAATCCTCATAATACTCCTGCATCTGCCATCCGCGGTAATTCTTTTTCTCGGGTTTCTTGGCCGTAATCATCAATCGAAGATATTCGCGGAAATATGGCGCAGGACCTGCATTATGGTCGGCCGAGTGGAAATCGAGTTTAAGGTCAGTAAGCTTAAGGCTGTCGGCAACCTCGCTTGTGATATATCCGGCCTTAACCATCTGTCCGAATACGACATTACGGCGATCCTTAGTCTTTTCGGGACGTCGGCGAGGATTATACAACGACGAGTTCTTGCACATACCCACCAGCATTGCAGCCTCTTGCATGTTCAAATCCTTAGGCAACTTGCCAAAGTAGACCTGCGCAGCACTGCGTATACCCACTGCATTATAACCAAAGTCATATTTATTCAGATACATGGTTATAATCTCTTCCTTGGTGTAACGTCTCTCGAGCTGCACTGCAATAACCCATTCTATAGGCTTCTGCATCATACGCTGCACCTCGTTCTCGGCAGTCACCTGTGTATACAACAACTTGGCAAGCTGCTGGGTGATTGTACTGCCGCCTCCGGCACTCTCACGTCCTAGCAGTCCTCGCTTTACAATCGCACGCAGCAAGGCCCTTCCGTCAATGCCCGAGTGTTGCGAGAAACGCACATCCTCGGTTGCAATAAGCGCCTTTATAAGATTGGGAGATATTTCGTTATACTCGACATAGGTTCTGTTCTCTTTGCTATAAGACCATGTTCCGAGAGTCTTTCCATCAGACGAGATAACCTGCGAAGCGAATTTATATGAAGGGTTCTCCAATTCTGCCATATCGGGCATGTAACCTATCCACCCTTTTGCAATGGCATAAAAAAGTCCCACAGCAACAAGTATCAACGCCAATAGTGAGACCCAAAGAGTTATCAATATTTTCTTAATCATATAGAATAATCGTTCCTTATACTTACCAAATAACGATACAAATATAATTGCAAAGTTAATAATAAAAATCCAAATATATCCTAATATTAAAAAATTAGCACAAATATCACTGTAGAATCATTTTTATTCACAATATTTATCTACCTTTACGGGAAAATATTTCAATGTTTCATCATCAAAAGACCCAAGATATGGAAAAAAGAAGTTTGGTTTCTATAAACGACTTGTCTCGTGAGAAGATTCTCTCATTACTGGAAACAGCCGGTAAATTCGAGGAGAACCCCAACAGAGATATTCTCTCAGGAATGGTTGTAGGCTCGTTATTCTTCGAACCCTCAACCCGCACACGCCTCAGTTTCGAAACGGCAGCCATGCGTCTTGGTGCACGTGTAATAGGTTTCAGCGATGCTGCTACAAGCTCGGCAAGCAAGGGCGAAACTTTGAAAGATACAATAATGATGGTATCGAGCTATGCCGATGTCATAGTGATGCGTCACAGACTCGAAGGTGCAGCACGCTACGCAAGCGAGGTGTCTCCCGTACCCGTAATAAACGCTGGCGACGGAGCCAACCAGCACCCCTCGCAGACAATGCTCGACCTCTATTCAATACAGAAGACACAGGGTACACTCGAGAATCTGCACATTCACCTTGTGGGAGATTTAAAATATGGCCGCACAGTACACTCGCTGCTGCATGCCATGCGCCACTTCAAGCCCACATTCCATTTTATTGCACCCGAAGAGCTGCACATGCCCGAAGAGTACCGCATATTCTGTCGCCAGAACAACATTCCTTTCACCGAAACAACCGAGTTCAACGAGGATGTGATTTCAAGCGCCGACATTATATATATGACACGCGTACAGCGCGAGCGTTTCAGCGACCTTATGGAGTACGAGAAGGTAAAGAATTGCTATAGACTCACCAACTCAATGTTGCAAGGCAGCAAGAAGAACCTTCGTATTCTCCACCCCCTGCCACGCGTAACAGAGATTGCACACGACGTAGACAACAACCCCAAAGCATACTATTTCCAACAGGCACAGAACGGTTTGTATGTGCGCGAAGCACTTATTTGCGACGTACTTGGAATAAACGTATAAAACAAGACCCCTTAGACTCTCACCAGACAAACAGAGTGAACAGAGGCGCTATTAACGTATAAAACAAAGAAACATGGATAATAAGAAGTTAGCATTGCAGGTATCGGCATTATGCAGTGGAACAGTAATCGATCATATTCCCGCCGACAAGTTATTTGAAGTTGTAAACCTTCTTGACATACGCGGGATGAGCACCAACATAACCATCGGCAACAACCTTGACAGCAAAAAATTGGGCAAGAAAGGACTTATAAAGATTGCCGATAAATTCTTCACCGACGACGAGGTGAACCGCATCTCACTTGTTGCTCCGAATGTAGTGCTCAACATAATAAGCAATTACGAGGTAGTAGAGAAACGCGAGGTAAAAATGCCCGACGAATTACACAACATCGTCAAATGCAGCAACCCCAACTGTATTACAAACAACGAGCCTATGCCTACACTCTTCCACCTTGTAGACCGCAAAAAAGGCACACTGAAATGCCATTATTGCGAAAAGGAGAAGAACGTAAATGACATTGAATTGTTATAATAATAAAGTTCAAACAGCAAGTAACGCATGAAATTGAATTGGAAGCCCGGCACCATGATATATCCCTTGCCGGCTGTTCTGGTGAGTTGCGGTAATTCGCCCGAAAATTACAACATATTCACTGTATCATGGGTAGGCACAGTATGTACCAACCCTGCGATGTGCTATATATCGGTACGTCCCGAACGCCACTCCTACCCCATAATAGCCGAGAACAAGGAGTTTGTGATAAACCTCACCACAGCATCAATGGCAAGGGCAACCGACTGGTGCGGTGTACGCTCGGGCAAAGAGTATGACAAGATTAAAGAGGTGGGACTCACATACGGCCCTTCAAAAGAGATAAAAGCACCCATTATAATGGAGTCGCCACTGAGCATAGAGTGCCGTGTAAAACAGATTATCCCATTGGGTACACACGACATGTTCCTTGCCGAGGTTGTAAACGTACAGGCCGACGACAGTCTGCTCAACAGCGAGACCGGAGAGTGGAATCTTGCAGCTGCCGACCCATTGGTATATGCACATGGAAAATACTTCCACTTAGGCGAATTTATAGGCAAATTCGGCTGGAGCGTAAAAAAGGAGACAACGAAATAGTTTTGTTATGCGCATCAGATATATCATAGCAATAATTGCAGCCATTCTGCCGTTGATTATAATTGCACAGGATGAAAAACCTAACAGAATAAGCCTGAACGGAGGTATAAAAATAGGTTTTCATGCTGCAACATACAACAGCACAATATTCAATATCGACAGCTATGAATATAACGACCGCATAATACAGAGCAATAAAATAGGATATGCAGTAGCTCCATTCATAAGAGTAAACAGAAACCGTCTATATCTACAAACTGAAGCGATGCTCTCAATCTCGCGACACTACTTTGAATTCATAGACAACAGCACAGAAGAGGCTTTTGCATCAGAAGCTACAGAAAACACGCCACAATACAAGCTCACGACCTATTGCATACAGGTTCCACTGCTCTTTGGATACAAATTTGTAGATTCATCGCCCTATTGCATGAGTTTCTTTACAGGCCCTAAAGCAAAATTCCTGTTGACCGCGCATGACAAACAGGAGTTTGCACATTTCAAATACAATGAGATGTATGAAGAGCTTACACCTACACTCTATTACTGGGAGTTCGGACTGGATATAAGCATTTCAAACATCTGTTTCGACTTTGTATATGACATTGGAATCAACAACCATACAAAAGGGATAATTGCACCTGTTGAAGGAAAACAGTTCTATTCAAAGCGCAGCGACAATATCCTCAGCTTCTCAATAGGAATAATATTCTAATCAGAGCAGAGTTAAATAAACATATAAAAAGAAGATAACCAAAGCAGTTATCTTCTTTTATTCTATATATATACCTTATAATCAATACGCGAACAAAGGATACTCGGCCATAGTCTCGTTAACCTTACGACGTACTGCTGCTATTACCTTCTCATCCTCGGGAGCGTTAAGTACAGTCTCAATCATCTCGGCAACAAAAGGCATAAGATTCTCCTTTACACCGCGTGTAGTAATGGCAGGAGTACCCAAACGTATACCAGATGTCTGGAATGCACTGCGTGAATCGAACGGAACCATGTTCTTGTTGGCGGTTATATCTGCCGCAACCAAAGCCTTCTCGGCAACCTTTCCTGTAAGATCGGGGTATTTTGAACGAAGGTCTACCAACATCGAGTGATTGTCTGTTCCACCCGATACGATAGAGAAGCCACGTGACATAAGCTCAGAAGCCAATGTTGCAGCATTCAACTTGACCTGTGCCTGATACTCCTTGAACTCGGGCTGCAAAGCCTCGCCGAACGCAACGGCCTTGGCTGCAATAACATGCTCAAGAGGACCGCCCTGTATACCGGGGAATACTGCGCTGTCGAGCAGTGCCGACATCATCTTGATCTCACCCTTGGGTGTAGTCTTGCCCCATGGGTTGGGGAAATCCTTGCCCAAAAGAATGATACCGCCACGAGGACCACGCAAAGTCTTGTGTGTTGTAGATGTAACTATATGGGCATACTTCAAGGGGTTATCGAGCAGACCTGCTGCAATGAGTCCGGCAGGGTGTGCCATGTCGACCATCAGCAACGCTCCTACACTGTCGGCAATTTCGCGCATACGCTTATAATCCCACTCACGTGAATAGGCCGAGCCGCCACCAATGATGAGCTTAGGCTGCTCACGGTGTGCAATCTCCTCCATCTGGTCATAATCCACGCGACCTGTCTCCTTGTCCAGATTATATTCAATGGGAGTATAAATGATACCCGATGTATTGACGAGTGAACCATGCGACAAGTGACCGCCATGAGCCAGATTCAATCCCATGAATTTGTCACCGGGGTTCAATACAGCCAAAAAGACAGCGGCATTTGCCTGTGCACCTGAATGGGGCTGTACATTCACCCACTCGGCACCATAGAGTTCTTTCAAACGGTTACGTGCCAAATCCTCTACAAGGTCAACAACTTCACAACCGCCATAATAACGTTTTCCGGGATAACCCTCGGCATACTTGTTTGTCAAACAAGAACCCATAGCATGCATAACCTCGTCACTTACAAAGTTCTCTGATGCAATAAGTTCAATACCCTTGAGCTGACGACGATACTCAGACTCAATAAGCTGAAAAACAGAATTATCTCTTTTCATAATATCTTTTATTTAATCAATTTTCAATATAATAAATATGTTTGTCAATTACGAGAGCGCAAAGATAACATTATTTATGTAAATTACTAACAAATACAAACAAAAAGTCACAGATAAAACAAAATAATTCATTTTGTGCAAACATATATATTATAATGAAACAGGCCCCGGTACCGGGGCCTGTTTCATTATAATATATATGACATTATTCAAATTATGAATACATGAATCGACGGATACTCTGTTTAGGAGTTTTCTCAAACGGCTCAACTCGCAATTCGCAGATAGAAATCTGGCTATAGGCAGGAAGAGTCTTGTTCAAGCCCTTTACATTCTGATTGATAAGTGCCTCAAGCTCTTCATTTGAAAGACCGTCCTTCTTTGCAGAATCGAAGTCTGCTACAATAAGTGCAACAAGGGCATTCTTGCGTGCAACAACCAATGATTCAATGATATAAGGCAAGTTGTTGATCTGATCCTCAATCTCCTCGGGATAGATATTCTGTCCGCTTGCCGACAGAATCATATTCTTACAACGTCCTTTGATAAAGATATTGCCCTTTCTGTCAATCACACCCATATCACCGGTCTTCAACCAGCCATCCTTGGTAAATGTAGCCTTTGTAGCCTCTTCGTTCATGTAATAGCCGAGCATAACTGCATCACCCTTACATTGAATCTCACCGAGAACACGATAGGGATCCTTTGAATCGATACGCACTTCAATAGGCACAGCAGGACGTCCACAAGAGTATTTAACGAATTTTGAACGATCGCTGTAAGAGATAAGCGGACCACACTCTGTCATACCGTAACCAACGCAATATGGGAAGTTCATCTTTTTCATGATATCCTCTACCTCGCGATTAAGGGCAGCACCACCGATAATAAGACCGGTTGTAAGACCGCCACCGAAGGCCTCTACCAACTTCTTGCGGATAGCATTAAGTATCAACTTATTGACACCGGGTATTGCCATAAGCACACGCATAACGGGCTTGCGCAATGTGGGGAACACTTTCGACTTGAATATCTTCTCTACAACCAAAGGCACAGTGAGGAACATGAAAGGCTTTACAGCAGCCAAACCGGCCAAAAGACGTGCGGGAACAGGCTTTCCATTGAGTATTGTCACATGACAACCACCTGAGAAGGGGAAGAGGAAGTCAAAGGTCTGACCGAACATGTGAGCCATAGGCAACACCGAGAAGATGGTACCACCAACAGTAACAGGAATCTCGCGACGTGCAAACTCAAGGTTAACCGACAAACTACGTGCAGGCAACACAACACCCTTTGATGTTGCACTTGTTGTACCAGATGTAAAGCTGATGACAGCAACTGCCTCCATATCGGTCTTCTGATAGTTGATCATTTCGGGAGACAAACCGTTGGGATAACGTGCCGCAAACTTGGCATCGATACCATCGAGCTTACCCTCGAGGCTCTTATCTGCTATATTGAATACAGAAAGATCCTTTACATCAACTGTACATGTAAAGTCCTTTATAGAATTCATATCTTTGAGCACATCCTCATTGGCCTTGAGTGCATCGAATGCGATACCATCACATATCATCATACGACACTCCGAGAAACGGCTGAGTTCCACAACTGCACCTGCAAGAAAATCGGGCAGGAAAGGAACAACAACTGCATCATAAGCCACAACAGCCAAATAAGCTATACCCCACTCAGCCGAGTTACGTGCATACAAAGCCACCTTATCTCCTTTTTTCAATCCGCAAGCCTCGAACAGGATATGGTACTTTTCAATACCCTCGGCAACTTGTCCGTAAGTATAAGTTACACCACCGAAGTTAGTGAAAGCAGGTCTACTCCAATGTTCTTTGATAGACTTGTCCAAATAGGTTAAATAGTGTTGCATAATATTATATTTTATAATGTTTTATGTCTTTTATATTTTAAGTAAATTGTGTTTTGAAGACTCTGTGTCTAATATACAAATATATAAATCCTTTGCAAATATCCCCAAATAATTTCTATTATAATGAACAAAAGTGTTAAATTAACACTTAACAACTGCGTTTTTGAACAATACACCGTTATTTTACACCTTCGGTTAACAGCTTTTTACAAAGAAATCGATGCAACAGAGTGCGATACCACACTCTATCGCATCGGGGTCTAACAATCTACAATATTTTAATTTTACTTGTACATGAATCTTTTGATACTCAATTTCGGTGTCTTCTCAAAAGGTTTGTCCATTATCTCGCAAGCAGTCAGTTTGCTATAGGCCGGCAGTTTGCTGTTAATAAGTCTAATACTCTTCTCGAGTTCCTGTTTAATATTCTCCTTTGAGATTCCCATCTCGGATGCAGTATCCTCATTTGGCACCAACAGCGCCACAAGACCATGCTTTCGGCCAACAACAATTGATTCAAGCACCAAAGGCTCCTGATTTATCAGTTCTTCAATCTCCTCGGGATATACATTCTGTCCGTTAGCTGTGAGAATCATATTCTTGCAACGTCCACGAATGACAATATTCTCACGCTCATCTATAGTACCCATGTCACCGGTCTTGAACCAGCCATCCTCGGTGTATGCAGCAGCTGTAGCCTCGGCATTCTTGTAATATCCGGTTGTGACAGCCTCGCCTTTGAGTTGTATCTCACCGGGAATAGTTGCTGGATTCTCGGAATCGACACGGGCATTGACATAAGGATGAGCCACTGCGCCACATGTATGAGGCACAAAATCCTGCCATCGTGTATAACTGACAAGAGGAGCACACTCAGTCATTCCATATCCTATCACATAGGGGAATCTTATTTTGCGCATAGCATCTTCTACCTCTTTGTTTATGGCAGCTCCGCCTATGAGCAATCCGCCTTTGTCGACATTTCCGCCAAACACCTCCAACAACTTGCCACGCACCTTGTTCACAAGTATGTTTCTGACACCCGGAATGGCCATCATTATACGCATAGCAGGCTTCTCGAGCATGGGCATCACCTTTAGGCGGAAGATTTTCTCAACCAACAAAGGCACTGTGAGGAACATGAACGGTTTCACAACAGTTAAAGCCTTGAGCAGACGTGCAGGAACAGGTTTTTCGGTATATATATATATGTGGCATCCTTTAGAGAACGGGAAGATAAAGTCAAAAGCCTGTCCGAAGATATGCGCCAATGGCAATATCGAAAGTATGGTGTAGCCAACCTCAGCCTCCATGTGAATGCGCGCAAATTCAAGGTTTGCAGAAATTGCTTGCGCCGGCAATATAACTCCCTTGGGAGAACTGCTGGTACCCGATGTATAGCTGATTACAGATACAGCATTGAGATTTGTTTTAGAATAGTTCACCTTTTTAGCCGACACACCATTGGGGAAACGCGTCTTGAACGTTTTCTCTACATCCTCTGCAAGTGTCGCAAGCTCACCGTTGCTGTTATCTTCAACATTAAGGCCTGCTATATTGACAATACCGCAGAATTTTTCTATTTGCGCGAACTGTGGAACAATTTTGTCACGTTTAAGCACATCCACTATATATGAATCGGAAAGCAACAGGCGACTGTCCGACAATTTGGTAAGGTCGGCAATATTCTGAGGCAGAAAATCGGGCAGAAGGGGAACAGCTACAGCATCGTAGGCCACTATTGCAAAATAGGCAATACACCACTCGGCTGAATTCTTTGCGCACAACGCTATATTATCACCTTTTGAAATACCGCACTTCTCGAAAAGTATGTGATATTTCTCTATATATGAAGCTACATCACCATAAGTATATGTATTTGCGCCATAGTTGGTAAGAGCAGGCTCATTCCAATGGAGTTTTATAGACTCATCAATATAATAAAGGAAATGTTTCATAATAAAAACTTGTTATTAATAATTTATTGATACATAAAGCGTTTGATGCTTAGCTTTGGAGTCTTTTCGAACGGCATGTCACGCACTTCGCACTTTGCAATCCTACTATATATCGGAAGCTGGTTATTCATAGCGAATACACCCTCTTCTACAATCTTACCAGCCTCTTCGTTGCTAATTCCGGCAGCTTTCACAGCGTCGGGATTCAAAACAATCAAAGCAACAAGTCCATTCTTTCTTCCAACCACCAGTGACTCCAGAATCAAAGGCTGCTGGTTAATAATCTCCTCTATCTCCTCGGGATAAATATTCTGTCCGTTGGCTGTAAGAATCATATTCTTGCAACGTCCACGAATAATGACATAATCGTTTGAGTCCATAGTACCCATATCACCGGTCTTAAACCAGCCATCATCGGTAAAAGCGGCTTTTGTAGCCTCTTCGTTCTTGTAATATCCTGATGTCACATGGTTACCACGCACCTGAATCTCACCGGGAAGGTCGGCAGGACGGCTTGAGTCGATACGCACTTCAATATCGGGGCGTATGATACCGGCATCGTTCTTAAGAGCAGGGTGATTCCAACCTTTATAGCTAATAAGCGGACCACACTCTGTCATACCATAACCCACCGCATAAGGTATCTTCACACGGCGCATTATCTTATCTACATCCTTGCTTATAGCAGCTCCTCCTATAAAGAAACCGGCAATATGCAGATTGCCTCCAAAGGCATCCAGTACAGTCTTTCTGATCTTCTTATATATAAGAGTGCGCACACCGGGAATAGCTGTCAGGAAACGCATAGCAGGCTTACGAAGAACAGGTATTACCTTAGACCTGAATATCTTCTCTATCAACAAAGGAACAGTGAGGAACAAGAAAGGTTTGACCTCGCCCAACGCCTTTAGCAACAACGCGGGGACAGGCTTTGCACTGAATATATGTATGTGACAACCTTTTGAAAACATAAATAGGAAGTCGAGCGACAATCCGAAGATGTGCGCCAAAGGCAAAATAGAGAAAGTATTGCCATTGGGAACAGTAGGCACATAATCACGCGCAAAACGTATGTTTCCCGAGAGTGATTTTGCATGAAGCATTACTCCTTTCGGAGCACTGCTTGTTCCTGATGTATAACTGATTACCGACAAGTCTTCGAGTCTGTCTTCACCCTTTTTATAGTCTATATTGTCAACCTTCACACCTGCAGGGAAACGCTTCGCAAATTCAGCATCCACCACCTCGTATATACCGGCAAGCGAGCCGTCGCAATCGAGTTCGGTCTTTTTTTCTACGAGGTTTACAAGTCCGCAGAAATCGGCATAGCTTTTGAAAGAATCGACAATTCCATTACGAACAAAGGCATTCATAACACTTTTATCTACAAGCAGTAATCGGCTATCAGACAATCGGGTAAGCTCGGCAAGGTTCTGAGGAAGGAAATCGGCAAGCAGAGGAACTGCAACCGCATCATAAGTTACTATTCCCAAGAATGCGATACACCACTCGGCTGAGTTTTTTGCACTTATAGCAACTTTATCGCCTTTTTTGATACCACACTTCTCGAACAGAATATGCCATCTCTCAACACCTTCGGCTACCTGAGCAAAAGTATAAGTTGAACCTCCATAATTTGTTATGGCAGGTTTGTCCCAATTGGCCTTGACAGCCTCATCAATGTGCGTTAAATAGTGTGTAAGCATAAACGTTATGTAATTCAAATTAAATTCTATTTCAATATTGGAAATGACCTTGAGCCGGACAATTCAATACAAATTTGCAACGAACTTTTTTATCAAACGATTTTTGGCGACACAAAGCACGTTTTGGTGGCAAAAATACAAAATATGTGGTGAAATTTAATATATAGTGGCTAAATTATTTTCGATTAAAAGGGTGAAAAATCAAATTATCACCACAAAACAGTAATAATATACTATCAAACTACGCACCTTGAGCTGTGCACCGGGAAAGCTGCAATAACGAATTAAAAACTCATAAACAAAAAAGCCGATAATTATTAGGATATTTAAATAAAGAGTGTAACTTTGCCTTTACGAACATTTGAGAAAATACATTCACATTTAATATATTTCTCAAGAAAAAACTCATAACTATGGAAAGAGAGATAAAATTCAGTTTGGTTTACCGTGATATGTACCAATCATCGGGTAAATTCCAACCATTGGCAGACCAGTTGGCAAAAATTGCCCCTGTAATTGTAGAAATGGGATGTTTCGCACGTGTCGAGACAAACGGAGGAGCCTTTGAGCAAGTAAACCTTATGGCCGGCGAGAACCCGAACAAGGCCGTACGCAGTTTTACAAGGACATTCAACGAAGCCGGTATACAGACACACATGCTCGACCGCGCACTCAACGCGCTACGCATGTTCCCTGTTCCTGCCGATGTCCGCAGACTGATGTATAAGGTAAAAAAAGCGCAAGGAACCGATATAACACGTATTTTCTGTGGCTTGAACGACGTCCGCAACATCATACCATCTATTAAATATGCACTTGAAGCCGGCATGATACCACAAGCGACATTGTGTATCACATCATCTCCAGTGCATACGGTAGAATATTATAGCGACATGGCTGACAAATTGATTGAGGCCGGCGCTACAGAGATCTGTCTTAAGGATATGGCCGGCATTGGTCGCCCCCACTTCCTTGGACTTCTTACAAAGAGTATAAAGGAGAAACACCCCGAGATAATCATCCAGTACCATGGCCATAGCGGTCCGGGACTCTCAATGGCATCTATACTTGAAGTATGTAAGAACGGATGCGACATTATAGATACAGCAATAGAACCGTTGTCATGGGGTAAGGTTCACCCGGACATCATCAGTGTTCAAGCAATGCTTAAAGATGCAGGTTTTAAAGTTCCAGAAATCAACATGAACGCATACATGAAGGCCCGCAGCATGACACAAGAATTCATTGACGATTGGCTCGGTTACTTCATGGACAAGAACAACAAGCTGATGAGCTCGTTACTGCTGACAAGCGGCCTGCCCGGCGGCATGATGGGTTCTATGATGTCCGACCTTGCCGGCGTACATAAAGGTATAAATGGTATTCTTGCAAGCAAAGGCAAGCCCACATATACCCTTGATGAGCTTATGGTAGAGTTGTTCAATGAGGTTGCATACGTATGGCCAAGAGTAGGATATCCCCCACTCGTTACACCGTTCAGCCAATATGTAAAGAACATCGCCTTGATGAACCTTCTCAGCAACGCTCAGGACGAGCCACGTTTCAGCAGAATGGATGAAAGCATGTGGGGTATGATACTCGGCAAGAGCGGTAAGCTCCCCGGTGAACTTGCACCTGAAATCATAGAGCTTGCAAAAGAAAAGGGATATGAGTTTACTACAGCCGATCCTCAGAGCTTCTACCCCGATGCTCTCGACAAATACCGCAAGGAGATGGAAGAGCTTGGTTGGGATACCGGAGAGGATGATGAAGAACTTTTCGAATTCGCAATGCACGACCGCCAATACCGCGACTTCCGCAGCGGAGTAGCAAAAGAGCGTTTCCTTGCCGACATCGAGAAGGCAAAAGAGGCAGAAATGGCAAGCAAAGGCATAAGCCTTGAAGAGATAAAAGCAATCAAGCATGCCAAAGCAGACCCCATTGTAGCACCCGTAAAGGGTCAGTTGCTGTGGGAGGTTGCCCTCGAAGGCGAATCACTCCCCCCTGCAATAGGCAAGAAGGTAAATGCCGACGAAGAATTCTGTACAATTATAACGCCTTGGGGCGAGTTGCAGCCCATAGCAACAGGCCTCGGCGGCAGAGTTATTGAAGTGTGCGCAAAGCAAGGCGACCATGTCAACCGCGGCGACGTTATTGCATATGTACAACGGGAAGAACTTTTCAACTAAAAAGATATAACCGTATAAAGAATCAAGGCGTGGATTTTGAAAATCCACGCCTTGATTCTTATATCATATCGGCCTGAGCTGTTGATTGATTCATCCGAATAACAACAGGAATTTAGCACCTGCAAGAATTATTCATACCGCATTGACATCAATTTGAATACATATCATATTCTAAAGTACCACATCATGATTATTTCTTAGGATGTTTACGTGCAGTTACATGGAAACAAGCCTGTTTCACCTCGTGCTTTACATAGCATGAACCCTCATTCTTCAAATCACGTAACACCTCGCCCAAGACAAGTTTCAGCTTTGCCTGATTCTCGAGAGTCTCGCCATAGACAGAGTAGAATCTTTTATACGTTATATCGAATGTTGTTGCGTAGCAGTGGGCCGAATTCTTGGATGAATTAACGTTACCCTTGCCCAATCGCTTGACATCATTCTGGGTACGCAATACAGAGGTCACTATCACTTTATGAGGAGGAAGATGTTTCATAACAAGCGAATCCTGAAAATTCTCACCAATACGCTGCAACAGGTCTGCAGCCTCGGGAACAAGGAAAGGAATCGAATGTGTAAGTTCATCAACCACATAAGCATCGTAGTTATTTGTCTCTACAAGTTTACGGCTTGCATCATCTACTGCCTCGCGAGAAGCCAAAGGCTCAATACCTATTTTTTTCGCCGCACCCAAATGAGCGTCGTTCATATCGTTGAACATCTTACGATAATTTATATTTGATATCTTATGCGCAACCTCGGGGCGCTCTACTCGCGGAACATAAGTAAACTCCTCGACCTCTACATCCTCATTTTCAATATTTTCAATTGAGCCTCCACAACTCTTGATACAACTGATAAGAATACCAACAACAACTATTAGGGCTATTGCAGCAAAAGCCCATTTTACAGGAGCTGTTATTTTAAACCCTGCGATTTTAGGCAGTTCGATGCTTTTTATCAATCGGAACAAATTACGGCCCAAGCGATAGAATGCAATTCCGAACAGTCGGAAATCGTCTTTGATATCATTGAAAATTTCGGCTCTTTGGTGTTTTTCGTTGTCCATTATTCAGTTTTTATTCTGTGCGTCGCGAAGTTAGTAAAAAAAGCGCATATAACATAAACTATAATGAATCAGATTAAAAGAGAATGCCACATTTCCCCATAACAAGCCCCTATAACTAAAAAAATAGCATAGAACTAAAGCCACACTTCCCTATCCACGAGCGTAATTACAACCCAATACATTAAATACCATATCAAAAACAGTTTTTACAGCAACCACAGACAGCTCATGAAACCATGAGCTGTCTGTGGTTCTTTCAGGCCTTGTGCCACAATTTATTCAACAGCCACACTTTACCCCTTGCATTACCCATTCCACATCGCACAGGCAGTCCTGAAGGTCCTGTTCGTGTTCCTCCTCTTCGGCCATTATACGTTTGGCAATGTCACAAGTAGTAAAATCAATATTGTTTGTAAAACTTGCAATCTCCTCGTAGCGGATGACAGCACATCTCTCTGCGGCAATATTCTGTTTAAGCAGGCTGATGACATCATCATTCAACGGAACGGAGTATTTACAACGGGCAAGTACAAGCCACTGCGCCGGGTCGAGCACAGGTACACCCTCCAACTGGATTATACGGTCGGCAAGCATTTTTGCATGTATGTACTCCTCTTGCGCATGTTCTTCGAATTCACGTTGTATATCGGCGCGCATTGCACCTTTAACCACGAGGCTGCCTATCCAATATTGATAGAAGGCAAGCCACTCCTCACTCAAAGCTGCATTCAACTGTGCCAACAAATCGGTAACATTCAAACGCTGTCTCAAAATCAACAAACTTTCTTTTGCCATAGTACTACTTTATATTAAATGAAAACATAAAATATAAACAGCCTGACAAAAACTTTGTTCTTATTTTCAGATAATATCCACAAATCGGGAAAGCGCTACAATTGGATCTCTGCAACAGGAACTGTCTTTAATTCATAAAAGGCCTTTCCGGCACCTCACAAACAGAAATTAAGGAGGAAATCCTGTCTCACTCCAAAAAAAGAAATATAACTATAAAAATAACACTCGATAATGGACTTAATATAATAAAAAATATTAATTTTGCAGAATAAAAACAAAACAGAATTATAATGAAACTCGCCGTTGTAACAAAACCCACCTTTTTCATTGAGGAGGATAAAATTATAACCCGACTTTTTGAAGAGGAACTTGACTATCTCTTTTTGGACAAGTCGTTCCCACATCCTCAATATATAGAGAGGTTGCTGAACCTTATACCCAAAAAATATCACAAGCGTATATTTACTTGCAACAACCGATTGATGCAGGATTATAAGTTGGCAGGCCAGTTCTTTCCTCTCGGCTCACCCCACCCCAAAGAGAAGGATAGCGGCAAATCGGTAGGTTATGCAGCCAACCTCAAAGAGTTACACGAATTCAAAGGATTCTACGAGATTATGTGCTTCGGCCCCATGGGACGCACCTTCTATCAAAGTAACGAATTGAACGAATTCGGTAAAAAGGTAATCAACAAGCACGTTTGGGCATTCGGTGACATTGACGAGAACAACATGAAACGTCTGTCGGCTTACGGTTTCGGTGGAATCATACTCGATGCACAAGTATGGGACAAATTCGATTCATGCCGTTCAACCGATTATAGCGAGCTTATCGAAAGCTTCAAACATCTGCAGAAGTTAGCACGCAGATTATAAGACAGAACAAACAGAATATAATAACAAAATAAAATAATAAACTAAACCTTAAACTCTATGAACAATACCCCTTACATGGTATTTTCGGGAACAAAATCCCGTTACCTTGCCGAAGAGATTTGCAAAGAGCTCGGTTGTCCTCTTGGACAGATGAACACCACCTATTTTGCTGATGGTGAGTTCGCCGTATCTTATGAAGAGTCAATTCGTGGAAAGAACGTATTCCTCGTTCAGTCAACTTTCCCCAACTCTGACAATCTCATGGAGCTTTTGTTGATGGTAGACGCTGCCAAGCGTGCATCGGCAAAGAGCATAATCGCAGTTATTCCTTATTTCGGTTGGGCACGTCAAGACCGCAAGGACAAACCCCGTGTGTCAATAGGCGCAAAGTTGGTAGCCGATCTTTTGAGTGTGGCAGGTGTTAACCGCCTCATCACAATGGACCTTCACGCCGACCAGATTCAGGGATTCTTCGATATTCCCGTTGATCATCTCTATGCATCAATGGTATTCATTCCATATATCAACTCACTCAAGCTCGACAACCTTGTAATAGCGACACCCGACGTAGGTGGTTCAAAGCGTGCAAGTGCCTACTCAAAGTGCCTTGGTGTACCCCTTGTACTTTGCCACAAGACACGTGCGAAAGCTAACGTGGTAGACACCATGCAGATAATCGGTGATGTTGAGGGCAAGAATGTAATCCTTGTTGACGACATTGTAGACACAGCTGGTACTATATCAAAGGCTGCTAACCTTATGATGGAGAATGGTGCATTGTCAGTTCGCGCTATCGCATCACACTGCATCATGTCGGGCAACGCATCCGAGCGTGTCAACGACTCATCAATGACCGAGATTGTATTCACCAACAGCATCCCCTACGACAAGGGATGCGCCAAGGTTAAGCAGCTCTCTGTTGCCAAAGGATTTGCCGAGGCCATTAAATGCGTCCTCGACAACGAGTCTATCAGCAAGCACTATATCTGCTAATAGTATAATGCTAAGAAAGATAATACCGTCGCTGCTTGCTGCATTTGTTCTGATATCGTGCAACAACAGTGGCAACTACACAATAACAGGCGCCATCGAGGGAATCCTCGATGGCGATACTGTTACATTGGGATACTCGACCAACGGCGAAGAGTTCACAAAAACCGACTATACAACAGTCAGCGGAGGAGAATTCCGTTTCAGCGGCAAGAGCGAGGGCTGCGACATATATTATATATGTTACAACAACAGAGAAGAGCCGCAATATATGCTCTTCTTTCTCGAAGAGGGTGATATAAGAATAAACATATCCCAAGAGCGGGCAACTGCAGAAGGAACACCCACCAACGACCTTAACACTACCATTGAGAAGAGATACAGCGAGTATATAAGCAAAATATACGAGCATCAGTATCGCTTGTCGACCGACTCTTTATTGACCGACAGCCTCAGTTCGGAGCTCACACTGCAGATTATGGAGACACAACGCGATGCAGGCTACTATCTGCAGGACATAATACGTGAGAACTACAAATCGACCTTGGGACTCTTCTACCTTGTACAATACTCATTCCTGTTCGATGACGACGAGCTAACGTTCCTTACAAATAACATCCCCGAGGAGTGTATCAACCGTAACAATAACTGCATGTACGATATATTGCAAGAGGAGCTATTCAACCGCAACATGAATGCAGGCGAATAAGAATAGAACTCTCACCTTGCAATTCAGCAAGCATTTATAATCAAAAAAACAGGAGAGGGTTCGCACTATGCGAACCCTCTCCTGTTTGTCTATCCGTAAGATTAATCAATACTGTTCCTTTTCGTTGGGGAAGTCACTCGACTTCACATCATTCACATAATTACCTACCGCATCACTGATAATGGTATTGAGGTCGGCATAACGACGCAGGAAACGAGGAGTAAAATCGGCTGTCATACCAAGCATGTCGGTGCACACAAGTACCTGACCATCCACACCACCACCGGCACCGATACCGATTACAGGTATCTCAAGCGACTGTGCAACCTTTGTTCCCAATGTTGCCGGAATTTTCTCGAGCACCAGAGCAAAGCATCCGGCCTCTTGCAGCAACAGAGCATCCTTGCACAGTTTCGCAGCCTCAGCCTCATCTTTAGCACGCACTCCATAAGTTCCGAATTTATTGATACTCTGAGGAGTAAGCCCCAGATGTCCCATAATGGGAATACCTGCATCAAGAATCTTTCGTACCGAAGGAAGAATCTCCTCTCCACCCTCCAGCTTAATGGCATCGGCATGAGTCTCTTTCATTATGCGGATTGCATTCTTAACAGCCTCATCGGCATTTACCTGATATGTACCGAAAGGCATGTCGGCAACAACAAGTGCACGTTTCACTCCACGCACCACCGACTTGGCATGATAAATCATCTGGTCGAGCGTAATGGGCAATGTTGTCACATTACCGGCCATCACGTTAGACGCCGAGTCGCCAACAAGAATTATATCTACCCCTGCCCCATCAATGATAGAGGCCATAGTATAATCGTAAGCAGTGAGCATTGCAATCTTCTCACCCTTACGTTTCATCTCGATAAGGCGATGGGTAGTCACCTTACGCGTATCTTCAACAATATATTTCGACATTACTGAAAATCTATTATTCTAATCAACAATAGCACCTCTCTTTTATCTTTTATAAGAAACCGAACAGATACTCTAAAACGGTGCAAAAATACAGCAAAAAATATTCCTCAGAAAGAAAAAAAGCAAAAAATCAGATTATATTATTTGCAACAACAGACAACACCTGCTGATACATTGGAAAAGAGTCTTTCCTGAGTAGCACACCTTCGTCACTGTGCATGTCGCCCAATATAGGAGCACACAAGGTAAAGCATGGAATAGAATATTCATCATAGTCCCAGCTTTCATCAGGTTCGGCGTCATGTACATAAGAATATTTGCCGTCATAGGGTTTAAGAAGTTCTACAAGGTGATGCGCCGTAAAGATATCCAGTCCAAGATCGTTCTCCACAGTAAATGCAGAATGCTGCATCCATCCCTCTTCGGTAACATCAAGCACCAACGCAAATGCAATCGGGCACTGCATCAACCCTAAAGCACACACCGTCTCAATGGCACCCTGTGAATTTTGTTCCTCGTCACCAGTAAAGGCAATGACAACATTATCGGCAAATTTACTGTTGAGCATATTCCACAGCACCGATGCATTAGTGTAACTATTATCAAAGGTCCCTTTATAACAATCGCCCTCTTCATGACAGAAAGAGTTGGAGTGAAGCGAGTCAATGTGCGATGATACAAGCACCACTCGCTCGCCCGGTTGCGGACGGTGAAGAGCATATATCAACGACAAGTTACCTTCGTGTATAAGTTTATAACTACTGCTATTGAGCAATTTCTTTATGGCATCAATGCGAGTATGACAAGTAAAAACCTTGCCATCGTCCCTACTATTTACAGTTACACTCTTAAGTATTTCGAAAAACTGTTCCATAACAGATGCGAAGATACTCATTTTTATTCAATGCGGTTTCACATTCTCAAAAAATAGCTATCTTCGCAAACGATGAAAAACATTATAAAAAAAATAAAGGAGTATTACCCTGTTTCAGACGAGGCATTACAGGCACTGCAACAAGAGATGCAACTTGTACACGTCCCAAAGAACACAATGCTTGTAAGATCGGGGGTAACCGACCATAACGTCTACTTTATAGAAGAGGGAGTAGCGCGTTCCATCTTTCACAAGGATGGGACAGATACAACTACATGGTTCAGCATGGAAGGCAACATCACATTCGGCATGTATTCACTCTATCACAACATGCCGTCGGTCGAGAGCATACAGACATTGACCGATTGCAAAGTGTATGTAATTCCCATTGCAAGACTCAACAAACTCTACGATAAATATATTGACATAGCCAATTGGGGACGTGTCGCACATCAGGATGCCAACAGGCTACTGAGCCATATTTTTGTCGAACGCCTTCAGATGAAACCTTCCGAACGTTACCACTGCTTCATGCAGCATTTTCCGGGTCTGCTTAACAGAGTAAAACTGAAATATGTAGCCGAATTTCTTGGAATATCCATATATACACTCAGCCGCATAAGAAGCAACAAACAGCAATAGTGGTGCAACAATACACTTTTTTGCTCTAAAGCAAAATAATACAGATGCTTTTGACATAAATTTGCCAAACGTAAGAGGTTGTTATAATTTATACAGCAAGTTTTATAGGGCAGTAATAGGATATCTATTTATTTATGGATACATAGCCGACTATGTAATCGCAAAAAAGGAAGAAACAGACATTCCTGAACATAAAACTTCAAAACGCACGACTTATACCGAAAACTATTTTTATAAATTCAAACAGCTTATAAATCAAACTTCAATATAAAACATGTCTAAAATAGATTCTATTTTATCATCGGCTGCATTTGCCGACACAAAGCCGCACTACAAGCTGCTCGACGGACTGAGAGGGGCTGCTGCCATAATGGTTGTGTGGTATCATGTATTCGAAGGATTCGCCTTTGCCGAAGGCTCGGCAATAGATGTTTTTAACCACGGACATCTGGGTGTCGATTTCTTTTTCATGCTATCGGGATTCGTTATAAGCTATGCCTATGACGACCGCTGGCAGAACGGCAATAACAGCCTCACTTTAGGCAAATTCTTTAAACGTCGTCTTATACGTCTGCACCCGATGCTCATAATGGGTGCAATAATAGGTTGTATAACATACCTTCTGCAGGGAGGTGTCAAATGGGACGGCAGTGAAACCTCGGCGCAATGGATTATAACAGCACTCATGCTCGCAATGCTGTTCATACCGGCATACCCCGGTGCCTCATACGAAGTTCGTGGCAACGGAGAGATGTTTCCCCTCAACGGCCCATCGTGGTCGCTCTTCTTCGAATACATAGGAAACATAATCTACGCACTCGTCATCCGCCGTTTGAGCAACAAGGCATTAGGCACACTTGTTGCCGTTACAGGCATCCTGTGGGTATGGTTCGTTGCATCCGATGTTTCGGGATATGACATGATAGGCATAGGCTGGACACTCGACAATGTGAATTTCTGGGGAGGCATGCTCAGAATGATGTTCCCATTCTCGCTGGGTATGCTCATGGCACGTAATTTCAAGCCTGTAAAAGTACGCGGAATATTCTGGATGTCGATTGCAGTGATGTTCGCACTTTTCTCAGTGCCCTACATCTCAAAAACAGGCATCATCAGCCACAACGGATTATACGAACTATTCTGCACAACAATAGTATTCCCCATAATAGTGTGGTTGGCGGCATCGGGTGATACCACCGACACGGTATCTACCAGAATATGCAAATTCCTTGGCGATATCTCGTACCCCTTGTACATTGTACACTACCCAGTCATGTATCTATTCTACTCGTGGCTCATAGAGAACAAGCTATACACGCTTGCCGATACATGGCCTGTTGTACTATTGGTATTGGCAATAAATATCACATTGGCATACACATGCCTCAAACTTTATGACGAGCCGGTAAG